>NZ_CP101125.1:1207717-1509021 GCF_024296925.1 Pseudomonas nunensis | reverse complement strand
CAAAACGCCCGGTTATGCCGGGCGTTTTTGTGTCTGGGGTTTGGGGGTTGGGTGAATATCCGTTGCTGCGGTGATGGCGGCTGGCGGTTTCGCTCTTACAGCGAGTCACTTTTGACAAACGCCTCAAAAGTAACCAAAAAGTCTTCGCCCCGGCGTACGGCACCTCGCTTCGCTCGATGTACCCTCGCTACGGTGTCCATCAGGGGGCATCGCCTACGGTCTGCTTCGCGACGACCTCCTCTCGATGTGTGCGGCTTCGCCGCACGGCGCTACGCGCCTACCCCCCTGATGAACACCTACGCTCGGCCTGCCGAAGGGGCGAGAGATCAAGGTCAAGATCAACATCAAAATCAACGTCAAAAGCCACAGCCACAGCCACAGCCACAGCCACAGCCACAGCCACAGCCACAGCAAGATCTGGAGTTTCGGCCCGAATCAAAAGATCGTAGCCTCCGGCAACTCCGGCATCAGTACGTCAGAAAGAGATGAGTCGACCATCAGGCCGTCTTCGCGGGCAAGCCTCGCTCCTACAGGGGGTACGCCACCCGCCCCTCACCACTCAACAGGCCGAGCGTTAGCTCGCCTGCAGCTTTTGATCTTGCTGTGCCCGCCCCTTCGGGAGGCTGAGTGGAGGTGTTCATCTGGGGGTGGGCGCGCAGCGCCGTGCGGCGAAGCCGCACACATCGAGAGGAGGTCGAAGCGAAGCCGACCGTAGGCGATGCCCCCAGATGAATACCGGAACGAAGGAACGCCGAGCCTAAGCGAGGGGCCGGACGCCGGGGCGAGACCTTTTGGTTCCTTTTGGGGCGTTTGCCAAAAGGGACTCGCCGTAAGGGCGAAACCCTAATCAGCCGTTACCGCAGCAACGGATATGTACACAAACGCTAAACCCCACACAGCAAAAAGGCGCCTTTCGGCGCCTTCAGCTTTACAGCAACAACCGTCAGGCCATTTCTGCCGTGGTCTCAAACTCAAAGGTCAACTCGCCATCCTTGAGATCGATATGAACCACACCACCATGGTCAGCCAGTTCGCCAAACAGAATCTCCTCCGCCAGCGGACGCTTGATCTTATCCTGAATCAAACGCGCCATTGGTCGAGCACCCATCGCCGAATCATAGCCGCCCGCTGCAAGCCAACTGCGCGCCGCGTCGGTCACTTCCAACTGCACGCGCTTGTCTTCCAACTGCGCCTGAAGCTCGGTAAGGAACTTGTCCACCACACTTTTGATAACCTCATGACTGAGGCGACCAAACTGAATAATGGTGTCCAGACGGTTGCGGAACTCTGGCGTGAAGCTCTTCTTGATCACTTCCATCGCATCAGACGAGTGATCCTGATGGGTGAAACCAATCGAAGCGCGAGCTGCAGTTTCGGCACCGGCGTTGGTCGTCATAATGACGATCACGTTACGGAAATCCGCCTTGCGCCCGTTGTTATCGGTCAGCGTACCGTGGTCCATGACCTGCAGCAGCAAGTTGAAGACTTCCGGATGCGCCTTCTCGATTTCATCGAGCAACAACACGCAGTGAGGCTGCTTGGTGATGGCTTCGGTCAGCAGACCGCCCTGATCGAACCCGACATAGCCTGGAGGCGCACCGATCAGACGCGATACGGTGTGACGCTCCATGTACTCGGACATGTCGAAGCGAACCAGTTCGATGCCCAGCGCCTTGGCCAACTGACGCGCCGCTTCGGTTTTACCGACACCAGTAGGACCGGCGAACAGGAATGAACCGACAGGCTTGTCAGGCGACTTGAGGCCGGCACGGGACAGTTTGATCGCGGTCGACAACGAGTCGATTGCGGCATCCTGGCCAAATACGGTCAGCTTCAGGTCACGCTCAAGGTTACGCAGCAGCTCTTTGTCGGAGCTGGTGACGTGCTTAGGCGGAATCCGCGCGATTTTCGCCACGATGTCCTCGACCTGAGGCACTTCGATGCGTTTCACGCGTTTCTCGATTGGCTGCAGGCGCTGGTAGGCACCCGCCTCGTCGATAACGTCGATGGCCTTGTCCGGCATGTGCCGGTCGTTGATGTAGCGCGAGGCCAGCTCTGCTGCTGCACGCAACGCTTCATCGCTGTATTCGATGCCGTGGTGCGTTTCGAAACGCCCTTTCAGGCCGCGCAGGATGCTGATGGTGTCTTCGACCGAAGGCTCGGACACATCGACCTTCTGGAAGCGCCGAGCCAAGGCACGGTCCTTCTCGAAGATCCCGCGGAATTCCTGGAACGTGGTCGAACCGATGCAGCGGATATCGCCGGACGACAGCAACGGCTTGAGCAAGTTCGAGGCATCCATGACGCCACCGGACGCGGCACCCGCACCAATGATGGTGTGGATTTCGTCGATGAACAGGATCGCCTGCGGACGTTTTTTCAGTTCATTGAGCAACGCCTTGAAGCGCTTCTCGAAATCACCGCGGTATTTGGTCCCGGCCAGCAAGGCACCGAGGTCAAGGGAGTACACCACGCTGTTGGCCAGCAGGTCCGGTACCTGGTTGTCGACAATGCGCTTGGCCAGGCCTTCGGCAATCGCGGTTTTGCCCACGCCTGCCTCGCCCACCAGCAGCGGATTGTTTTTGCGACGACGCGCCAGGATCTGCGCGACGCGCTCGACTTCCATCTCACGGCCTACCAGTGGATCGATGCGACCCTGGCGCGCGAGTTCGTTGAGGTTGCTGGCATAAGCATCCAGAGGATTGCCTGAAGAAGAAGACTCACCGCCCTCGTCGTCCTGCATATCTTGCTCACCTTCAGAGTGATCGCCGTGCCCCGGTACTTTGGAAATGCCATGGGCGATGTAGTTGACGACATCAATGCGCGCAACGCTCTGCTGTTTCAGCAGGAACACTGCCTGGCTTTCTTGCTCACTGAAGATTGCGACCAGCACGTTGGCGCCAGTCACTTCGCGTTTGCCCGAGCTCTGTACGTGAAAGACAGCACGCTGCAGAACACGCTGGAAGCCCAGGGTGGGTTGGGTCTCGCGATCCTCGTCGTGTACGGGGATCAGCGGCGTGGTGGAGTCGATGAACTCCTGCAGGTCATGCTTGAGTTTGTCGAGGTTTGCGCCGCAGGCACGCAAAACGGTGGCGGCAGCCTCATTATCCAATAGGGCCAACAGGAGATGTTCGACGGTCATGAATTCATGACGTTTCGAACGAGCCTCCTTGAAGGCTAAATTGAGGGTGACTTCGAGCTCGCGGTTTAACATAGCTTCACCTCATACCCAAGTGGTCGGCGATTAACCGTCCTTCTCGATTTCACAGAGTAGCGGATGCTGGCTTTCCCTGGCGTACTGGTTGACCTGCATGGCCTTAGTCTCGGCGATGTCGCGGGTAAACACTCCACATACTGCCCGTCCTTCTGTATGGACGGCCAGCATGACCTTGGTCGCCAGCTCGCGATTCAGGTTAAAAAACACCTCGAGCACTTCGACGACGAAATCCATCGGTGTGTAGTCATCATTAAACAAAACCACCTTGTACATCGGCGGCGCCTGTAAAGCAGGCTTAGCCTCCTGAACAGCAATGCCTGCGGAATCGTCGTCGTGTTCCTCCGGGAGATCTTTCTGGAGAGTCGGGCGATCCTGATTGAATGTTAGTCGAATCTGGCTGATTGCATGCATGGAAAGAAAGGTTCGTCAGTTGTGCAAATACAGTGGTGGGGGCGGCTATCAACGATTTCAACTCCGACTGCCCAGTCACCTTGACTATCGGGAAAACGGTGTTACAACCAATAGAGCCCACAGTGGGTAAAAAAGGTCCGCGGAGTCAATCTTATTTATGAGATTCGACTGCGGATGTACTGGATGATACTCCAGTGATGGAGTCTGTTGCAGAGGGATATGAGCATGGCAGTCGGCAAGGTCAAGTGGTTCAACAATGCCAAGGGGTTCGGCTTCATAAATACCGACGCCCGTGAAGGCAAGGACGAGGACGGTCATACCATTGATTTCTTCGCCCATTATTCGGCCATTGACATGGACGGGTATAAAACCCTCAAGGCCGGACAAGCCGTCAATTTCGAGATCGTCCAGGGCCCCAAAGGCCTGCACGCGGTGAAGATCACGGCAGCGTCTATTGAGCATGAACACGCCACGCCCTTGCCTCATCATGAAAAGGTATCGAACTGACGCAACCGATCATCCAGTCATAAAAAAACCGCCCGAAGGCGGTTTTTTTTGCTGCGAAAGTCTTACATGTGCGAGATCAGCGCGTCGCCGAAGCCGGAAGAAGACACCAGTTTGGCGCCTTCCATCAGGCGTTCGAAGTCATAGGTCACGGTCTTGGCGGAAATCGCGCCGTTGGTGCCCTTGATGATCAGGTCGGCCGCTTCGGTCCAGCCCATGTGCCGCAGCATCATTTCGGCGGACAGGATCAGCGAACCCGGGTTGACCTGGTCCTTGCCGGCGTACTTCGGCGCGGTACCGTGGGTCGCTTCGAACATTGCGATGGTGTCGGACAGGTTGGCACCTGGCGCGATACCGATACCGCCCACTTCGGCCGCCAGGGCGTCGGAGAGGTAGTCGCCGTTCAGGTTCAGGGTTGCAATCACGTCGTACTCGGCCGGGCGCAGCAGGATCTGCTGGAGCATGGCGTCGGCGATGGCGTCCTTGACGATGACGTTCTTGCCGGTTTTCGGGTTCTTGAACTGCATCCACGGACCGCCGTCGAGCAGGGTCGCACCGAACTCTTCAGCCGCCACTTCGTAGGCCCATTCCTTGAAGGCACCTTCGGTGAACTTCATGATGTTGCCTTTGTGCACGATGGTCAGCGAATCGCGATCGTTGTCGACCACGTATTGCAGGGCCTTGCGCGCCAGGCGCTTGGTGCCTTGCAGCGAAACCGGCTTGATGCCGATGCCGCAGTTTTCGTCGAAACGGATCTTGGTGACGCCCATTTCATCTTTCAGGAACTTGATGACTTTGGTCGCTTCCGGCGAGCCGGCCTTCCATTCGATACCGGCGTAGATGTCTTCCGAGTTCTCGCGGAAGATCGTCATGTCGACGTCGCCTGGCTTCTTGACCGGGCTTGGCACGCCTTCGAACCAGCGTACCGGACGCAGGCAGACGTAAAGGTCGAGTTGCTGACGCAGGGCCACGTTCAGCGAACGGATGCCGCCACCGACCGGAGTGGTCAGAGGGCCCTTGATGGAAACCACGTAATCCTTGACTGCGTCCAGGGTTTCCTGAGGCAGCCAGGTGTCCTGATCGTAAACCTGAGTCGCTTTTTCCCCGGCGTAGACTTCCATCCAGGAAATTTTGCGCTCGCCGCCGTAAGCCTTCTTAACAGCAGCATCGACAACCTTGATCATGACCGGGCTGATATCAACGCCGATGCCATCGCCTTCAATGAAGGGGATGATCGGGTTGTTAGGAACATTGAGAGAATGGTCCGCGTTGACGGTGATTTTGTCGCCGACTGCTGGAACCTGAATCTTCTTGTATCCCATGCTGAACTCCATTGTTTGGATTGAACATCTGGCTTCGTTCGAGCGTACCCCAGTTAAATCGGCGCGCAAACCCTATGTTCCACCCATCTGCCGCAAAGCTGTGCAGTTCGTGATCTACAAGCCTGAAAGCAAAGGGAAAAGCGCCAAACTCAAGCACGGTGCAAGACTCTACGCCGCCCGCTCCCCTGCGACCTTTAGACCAATGGACGAGAATCGTTGCATATGAACCATCGGCAGATTGCCAGCTACCTATGTATAATGCCGCCGCTGACCGAAGGGTCACAAAGGCCAAGCTCTCTATTACGAGACTTTCAGCCAGATTGAAGCCGGACTGTTACCGCAGTCCACCCGCTTGACGCTCGACTGATGCACCCAACATCACCGCGAAGAAATCTCGACATTCGGCTCATGGATGACTTTGAACGAACGCGCTTACCCGGCGCCCCTCGAGTTTCGGCGCACGCTTTAGCAAAGAAGAGAGAGTTAATCCGAATATGCCCACCCGCTCGAAGATCATCTATACCTTCACCGACGAAGCCCCAGCCCTCGCCACCTATTCACTGTTGCCTATCGTAGAGGCCTTCACCGCCTCCGCTGATATCGCCGTGGAAACCCGCGATATCTCTCTTGCAGGGCGCATCCTGGCCAGCTTCCCCGAGCAATTGGGTGACAAAGCCGTAGCCGACCACCTCGCCGAACTGGGCGACCTGGCCGTTACGCCTGAAGCCAACATCATCAAGCTGCCGAACATCAGCGCCTCGGTTCCGCAACTGCAAGCCGCGATCACCGAACTGCAAGCCCAGGGCTTTGCACTGCCGAACTACCCGGAAACCGTGACTACAGAGGCCGATAAAGAAGCCAAGTCGCGTTACGACAAGATCAAGGGCAGCGCCGTTAACCCGGTCCTGCGCGAAGGCAACTCCGATCGTCGCGCACCGCTGTCGGTCAAGAACTATGCACGCAAGCACCCGCACAAAATGGGTGCCTGGGCTGCGGACTCCAAGTCCCACGTCGCGCACATGAGCACCGGTGATTTCTACGGCAGCGAAAAAGCCGCCCTGATCGACGCTGCTGACGCCGTTAAAATCGAACTGATCGCTCAAGACGGCACCACCACCGTCCTGAAAGAAAAAACCACCGTGCAAGCCGGTGAGATCCTCGATTGCGCGGTACTGAGCAAAAACGCCCTGCGCAGCTTCATCGCCGCCGAGATTGAAGACGCCAAGCAAAAAGGCGTGCTGCTGTCGGTTCACTTGAAAGCCACCATGATGAAGGTCTCCGACCCGATCATGTTCGGCCAGATCGTTGCCGAGTTCTATAAAGACGCACTGGCCAAGCACGCTGACGTGCTGGCGCAGATCGGCTTCAACCTGAACAACGGCATCGGCGACCTGTACGCTCGCATCAAGGCTTTGCCGGCTGAGCAACAAGCGCAGATCGAAGCGGACATCCAGGCGGTCTACGCCGTTCGTCCGTCGTTGGCCATGGTCAACTCCGACAAAGGCATCACCAACCTGCACGTGCCAAGCGACGTTATCGTCGACGCCTCGATGCCGGCGATGATCCGTGACTCCGGCAAGATGTGGGGCACTGATGGTCAGCTGCACGACACCAAGGCTGTGATCCCGGATCGCTGCTACGCCACCATCTACCAGGCCGTCATCGAAGACTGCAAGGTAAACGGCGCTTTCGATCCAACCACCATGGGCAGCGTGCCAAACGTTGGCCTGATGGCGAAAAAAGCCGAAGAGTACGGTTCCCACGACAAGACTTTCCAGATCAAGGCCAACGGTGTCGTTCGCGTCACCGACAGTAAAGGCGCCCTGCTGCTGGAACAGTCGGTTGAAGCCGGCGATATCTTCCGCATGTGCCAGACCAAAGACGCGCCGATCCAGGATTGGGTCAAACTGGCCGTCAACCGTGCCCGTGCAAGCGCAACCCCGGCCATTTTCTGGCTGGACCCGATGCGCGCTCACGATGGCGTTGTGATCGAGAAAGTTCAGGCTTACCTGAAAGATCACGACACCTCCGGCCTGGACATCCGCATCATGTCGCCTGTCGACGCGATGAAGTTCACCCTGGAACGCACTCGCGAAGGCAAGGACACCATCTCGGTGACCGGCAACGTATTGCGCGACTACCTGACTGACCTGTTCCCGATCATGGAACTGGGCACCAGCGCCAAGATGCTGTCGATCGTCCCGCTGATGAATGGCGGCGGCCTGTTCGAAACCGGCGCTGGCGGTTCGGCACCGAAGCACGTTCAACAGCTGCTGGAAGAAAACTTCCTGCGCTGGGATTCCCTGGGCGAGTTCCTGGCACTGGCCGCTTCCCTTGAGCACCTGGGTGTGACTTACAACAACCCTAAGGCACTGGTTCTGGCCAAGACCCTGGACCAGGCCACTGGCCAGTTCCTGGACAACAACAAGTCGCCATCGCGTAAAGTCGGCAACATCGACAACCGCGGCAGCCACTTCTACCTGGCGCTGTATTGGGCTCAAGCCCTGGCCGCCCAGTCCGAAGACACTGCACTGCAAGCGCAGTTTGGCCAACTGGCAAAAACCCTGACCGAGAACGAAGCAACCATCGTTGCCGAGCTCAACGCCGTTCAGGGCAAGCCAGTGGACATCGGCGGTTACTACCACGCCAATGCCGAGCTGATCAGCAAGGCGATGCGCCCGAGCAACACCTTCAACGCTGCGATCGCTGCGTTGGTTTAAGGTTGTAAGGATGCAAAGAAGCCCCGGCCCAGCGCCGGGGTTTCTGTTTGTGGACCCACCACATAACCCATGTGGGAGCGGGCTTGCTCGCGAATGCGGTTTATCATTCAGCACTCTTATTGACTGACCCACCGCTTTCGCGAGCAAGCCCGCTCCCACAGGGTCCGTATTTCATTATTCAGAATTTGAGGAAGCACTATGGATTGGCTACCCCACATCACCGTCGCCACCATCGTCGAAGACAACGGCCGCTTCCTGATGGTCGAAGAATCCAAGGGCGGACGAACGGTGCTCAACCAGCCCGCCGGTCACCTGGACCCGGACGAAACCCTGATCGAAGCCGCCGTGCGTGAAACCCTGGAGGAAACCGGTTGGGACGTCGAACCGACCGGCATCGTAGGGATTTACCTCTACACCGCCCCGAGCAACGGCGTGACTTATCAGCGGGTCTGCTTCACCGCCAAGGCGCTGAAGCACCACCCCGACTATCAATTGGACGACGGTATCGTCGGCGCCAAGTGGCTAACCCGTGACGAACTCATGGCACAGCGCGCAAACTGGCGCAGTGAGCTGATCATCCGCTGTATCGATGATTATCTGGGAGGCTTTCACTTCGGTCTCGAACTGATCCGCCCTTCTCTTTAGCCTTGCGGGCTTCGGCCTGTTAGAATCGCGTCCTTTTTCAAGACACTCATTGAATCCCTATGCGTGATCCAGCCCCTTCTGACATACAAAAGAAGCGCGTCATTGTCGGCATGTCCGGCGGCGTGGACTCTTCCGTTTCCGCTCTCCTGCTGATCGAGCAGGGTTATGAGGTGGAAGGCCTGTTCATGAAGAACTGGGAAGAAGACGATGGAACGGAATACTGCACCGCCATGGACGACCTGGCGGATGCACAGGCTGTGTGCGACAAAATCGGCATCAAGCTGCACACCGCCAACTTCGCCGCCGAGTACTGGGACAACGTGTTCGAGCACTTCCTGGCCGAATACAAGGCCGGTCGCACGCCGAACCCGGACATCCTGTGTAACCGCGAGATCAAGTTCAAGGCGTTCCTCGACTACGCCATGATGCTCGGCGCCGACCTGATCGCCACCGGCCACTACGTGCGTCGCCGCGACATCGATGGCCGCACCGAGCTGCTCAAGGGCCTGGACCCGAACAAGGACCAGAGCTACTTCCTGCACGCCGTGGGCGGCGAACAGATCGCCAAGACCCTGTTCCCGGTCGGCGAGCTGGAAAAACCCGAAGTGCGCGCGATTGCCGAGAAGCACGAACTCGCCACCGCGAAGAAAAAGGATTCCACCGGGATCTGCTTTATCGGCGAACGCCGCTTCAGCGACTTCCTCAAGCAATACCTGCCGGCCCAGCCGGGCGAGATCAAGACCACCGAAGGTGAAGTCATCGGCCGTCACCACGGCTTGATGTACCACACCATCGGTCAGCGTCAGGGCCTGGGCATTGGCGGCTTGAAAGACGCCAGCGACGAGCCGTGGTACGTGCTGATCAAGGACCTGGTCAACAACGAACTGATCGTCGGCCAGGGCAATGATCACCCGTACCTGTTCTCCCGCGCCCTGCTCGCCTCGGACATTTATTGGGTCAACCCGATTGATCTGAGCGAACCCCGCAAGCTGACCGCCAAAGTCCGTTATCGCCAAAGCGACCAGCCGTGCACGCTTGAAAAAACCGCCACCGGCTACCGCGCGACCTTCGATGACCCGCAACGCGCGGTCACCCCAGGTCAATCCGTGGTGTTCTATGACGGTGAAATCTGCCTCGGCGGCGGCGTGATCGAAATCGCCGAACCCTGGACCAGCAAAGGCACTCCTCAAGGCGCGCCACAATGAGCCCGACTCAGGAGCAACTGACGGCGCTGGGCGGCGTGTTTCTCGCTGCGGTGCTGGTGGACAAGATCGCCAAGAGCGGCCAGACGAGCGAAGCCGGCCTGACCTGCATGCTCGGCAGCCTGCTGATCCGCGATCCCAAGGACACCCTGGAAGTCTACGGCGGCGACGACATCAATCTGCGCGAAGGCTATCGCGCGTTGATCGGCGCCCTGGAACGCGATCCGAGTACCCTGCAGCGCGAACCGCTGCGCTATGCCCTGGCGATGCTTGGCCTTGAGCGTCAACTGGCCAAGCGCGACGACATGCTCGGCGTGATCGGCAAGCGTTTGCCGCAGATTCAGTCCCAGGTCGAGCATTTCGGCCCGGCCCACGAGAACGTGATCGCGGCTTGCGGCGCGCTGTACCAGGACACGCTGAGTACGTTGCGCCAACGGATCCAGGTCCACGGCGACATGCGCAACCTGCAGCAACCGAGCAACGCCTCGAAGATCCGCGCCCTGTTGCTGGCCGGGATTCGTTCGGCGCGCTTGTGGCGGCAGTTGGGCGGTCATCGCTGGCAGTTGGTGATCAGTCGTCGCAAGTTGCTTAAAGAGCTTTACCCGCTGATGCGCAGCAGCTGAACCGCGCCCGCAACAATGCTTTAGATCTGTAACGCGTAATACGCCGGTCAGTTGGCAACGGACCGGCGGATATTTTCATGTATGATACGCGCCCCATTTCGTTGCCCGACTGTCCGAGAACACCCCATGCAGCTCTCTTCGCTCACTGCGGTTTCCCCTGTTGACGGCCGCTACGCCGGCAAAACCCAGGCCCTGCGCCCAATTTTCAGCGAATACGGCCTGATCCGTGCTCGCGTTCTGGTTGAAGTGCGCTGGCTCCAGCGCTTGGCCGCTCACCCAGGCATCAGCGAAGTGCCGGCGTTCTCCGCCGAAGCCAACGCGGTGCTGAACACCCTGGCGGACAACTTCGCTCTGGAGCACGCCGAGCGTGTCAAAGAGATCGAGCGCACCACCAACCACGATGTAAAAGCCATCGAGTACTTGCTCAAAGAGCAGGCGGCCAAGCTGCCGGAACTGGCCAAGGTCAGCGAATTCATCCACTTTGCCTGCACCAGCGAGGACATCAACAACCTGTCCCACGCCCTGATGCTGCGTGAAGGCCGTGATGATGTGATGCTGCCACTGATGCGCCAGACCGCCGAAGCTATCCGCGAACTGGCGATCCGTTTCGCTGACGTGCCGATGCTGTCGCGCACCCACGGTCAACCGGCTTCGCCGACCACTTTGGGTAAAGAACTGGCGAACGTGGTTTACCGTCTGGAGCGTCAAATCGCTCAAGTCGCTGCCGTTCCGCTGCTGGGCAAGATCAACGGCGCTGTCGGCAACTACAACGCACACATCTCCGCCTACCCGGAAATCGACTGGGAAGAAAACGCCCGCGCCTTCATCGAAGACGAGCTGGGCCTGGGCTTCAACCCGTACACCACGCAGATCGAACCACACGACTACATCGCCGAACTGTTCGACGCGATCGCGCGCTTCAACACCATCCTGATCGACTTCGACCGCGACATCTGGGGCTACATCTCCCTGGGTTATTTCAAACAGCGCACCATCGCTGGCGAAATCGGCTCGTCGACCATGCCGCACAAGGTCAACCCGATCGACTTCGAAAACTCCGAAGGCAACCTGGGTATCGCCAACGCACTGTTCCAGCACCTGGCGAGCAAACTGCCGATCTCCCGCTGGCAGCGCGACCTGACCGACTCCACCGTATTGCGCAACCTCGGTGTCGGCTTCGCCCACAGCGTGATCGCGTACGAAGCCAGCCTCAAAGGCATCAGCAAACTGGAGCTCAACGCGCAGAAAATCGCCGCTGACCTGGACGCTTGCTGGGAAGTCCTGGCCGAGCCGATCCAGACCGTGATGCGCCGCTACAACATCGAAAACCCGTACGAGAAGCTGAAAGAGTTGACGCGCGGCAAGGGCATCAGCCCTGAAGCACTGCAAACTTTCATCGACGGCCTGGACATGCCAGCCGCCGCCAAGGCCGAGCTGAAACTGCTTACCCCGGCGAACTACATCGGCAACGCTGTAGAGCAAGCCAAACGCATCTGATCGACCGCTTGACCCTTTTGAGACGCCCGGCAGCGCCGGGCGTTTTTATTCCCGTCTGAAAAGTGCATTTTTTCAATAGGTTACACATGAATCCTGATATTCCTCTTCAACTTCTGGGCGGCATCACGGCGCGCGAATTCATGCGCGATTACTGGCAGAAAAAACCGCTGCTGATCCGCCAGGCGATCCCTGATTTCGAAAGCCCGATCGATCCCGACGAACTGGCCGGCCTGGCGCTGGAAGAAGAAGTTGAATCGCGCCTGGTGATCGAACACGGCGAGCGTCCTTGGGAATTGCGCCGCGGCCCGTTCGCCGAAGACGAATTCAGCAAGTTGCCGGAAACCGAATGGACCCTGCTGGTACAAGCAGTCGACCAATTCGTACCGGAAGTCAGCGAACTGCTGGAAAGTTTCCGCTTCCTGCCGAGCTGGCGCGTCGACGACGTGATGATCAGCTTCGCCGCCCCGGGTGGCAGCGTCGGTCCGCACTTCGACAACTACGACGTATTCCTGCTGCAAGGTCACGGCAAGCGCAACTGGAAAATCGGCCAGATGTGCGACTCCGAGAGCAAGCTGCTGCCACACGCGGACCTGCGCATCCTCGCCGACTTCGAAGCTACCGATGAGTGGGTTCTGGAGCCGGGTGACATGCTCTACCTGCCGCCACGCCTGGCCCATTGTGGTGTTGCGATTGATGACTGCATGACCTATTCCGTAGGTTTCCGCGCGCCGAGCGCCGCTGAAGTGCTGACTCACTTCACCGACTTCCTCAGCCAGTTCCTGACCGACGAAGAACGCTACACCGACGCCGACGCACTGCCGGCGGTCGATCCTCACCAGATTCAGCACGACGCGCTTGATCGCCTGAAAGCCTTGCTGGCCGAGCACATGAGCGACGAACGCCTGCTGCTGACCTGGTTCGGCCAGTTCATGACCGAGCCGCGCTACCCGGAACTGGTGGTCGGCCCGGAAGAAGTCGAAGAAGAAGACTTCCTCGCCAGTCTGGAACAAGGCGCCGTGCTGATCCGCAACCCGAGCGCGCGCATGGCCTGGTCCGAAGTCGATGACGACCTGCTGCTGTTCGCCAGCGGCCAGAGCCGTTATCTGCCGGGCAAACTGCGCGAGCTGCTGAAGCTGATCTGCGCCGCCGACGCCCTGCACACCGACAACCTCGGTGAGTGGCTGAATGACGAAGACGGCCGTGGCCTGCTGTGCGAGCTGGTCAAGCAAGGCAGCCTGGGGTTTGCTGATGAATAAAATCCACGTTCGTGTCGCAGACTGGCAGAAGGATATCGCCGAGATACGGCGCATTCGTGAGACGGTGTTCATCGCCGAGCAATCCGTTCCGCCTGAACTGGAATGGGATGCCGATGACGCGACAGCCGTGCATTTCCTCGCTTTCGAAGGCGACTTCCCGATTGGCACCGCCCGCCTGCTGCCCGATGGGCACATCGGCCGGGTGTCGGTGCTCAAGGACTGGCGCGGTTTGAAAGTCGGCGATGCGCTGATGCAAGCGGTGATCGGCGAAGCCGAGAAGCGCGGGCTGAAGCAGCAGATGCTGAGCGCACAGGTGCAAGCCACGGCGTTCTATGAGCGCCTGGGTTTCAGCCTGGTCAGTGAGGAATTCCTGGAAGCCGGGATTCCGCATGTGGACATGGTTCGGCATTCGGCATAACCCTTGTGGCGAGGGAGCTTGCCCCCTCGCCACAAAGGCCCGCAAGAACACCACAAAACGCCCCGCCATCCCCGGATGCCGGGGCGTTTTGCTGTCTACGATTCAACTTGCCCCACCCCGGGCCGACAAACTGGCAATATCAAGCCTTTCGAAAGCGGAGATAACGGACATGTCCCTACGCCCCCTGCTCACCACGCTGCTGCTGACCTGCAGTTTTTCGGTCATGGCCGCCACCGAGATCGTGCCCCTGAACTACCGCACCAGCGCCGACATGCTGCCGGTGGCGCAGAATTTCATCGGCAAGGACGGCCAGGTCAGCGCCTATGGCAACCAACTGATCGTCAATGCAGATCAACGCAAGATCGACGAACTTAAGGCATTGATCAGCCAACTCGATGTGGCCGCCAAGCGCCTGCTGATCACCGTCGACACCAACGAGAACAACTTCCAGGGCGACCAGGGTTACACGGTGAACGGCGCCAAGCCCAGCCAAACCCGCATCATCAATCGCAGCACCGACAGCCGTGACGGCGGCATCCAGCAGGTGCAGGCCAGCGAAGGCACACCGGCGCTGATCCAGGTCGGCCAGAGCGTGCCGTTGACCAGCACGCAGACCGACACCTACGGTCGCCTGCAAAGCCAAACCGAATATCGCAACGTTACTCAGGGGTTTTACGTCACCGCCAGCGTCACCGGCGAAATCGTTCACTTGGCGATCAGTACCAATCGTGACCGCATGAGCCAGGAACGTCCCGATGTAGTGAATGTGCAAAGTACCGACACAACTGTCACGGGGCGTCTGGGCGAGTGGATCACCCTGGCCGGCGTGAATCGCCAGACTCAGGCCGATAAACAGGGCGTAACCCGCAGCTACTCTACTCAGGGCCGGGATGATATGACCTTGCGGGTGAAAGTCGACACGCTGGACTAAAGCACCAAAAACTGACTGATGAGTCGTATTAGACTAAAGATGTAGTGCTTGAAAAAAAGCACTACAAAACGTTTGACGAGCCAAAAAAGCAAAGGCATGATGGCCTCGCTCCCGCTAATCAGGGGCCCTGGCAAGGGCCTTCGAGTCGCCGCCTGCATCTACCCCGCAAGCCGATTCGTGTCTGTACCGCCCACAAGGTGTGTTTGACGAGGTTGCCGACTGGAACGAAGTTGTCCCGAGGGACGGAAGCGTAATTAGGTAAACCCGGCATCACACTGAAGTTCGTACCAAGGCCCACGACGCCCGAATGCGCTCGCCAGTTCGCCCTTACCTGCTCACTTCCCCTCGAGCCCATCGTTCATCCCGTCGCCATCCCCGCCAAATCCGACTTGACCACCTAAGCTTCTGGTCAGCGAGCAGCCTTTTACGCTTCCTTGATAGGCGTAACCGGCAGGAGCAGGAATTTTCCACCCAAGACCTATGCGACGAGGTTTATCTCCATGGCACTGACACGCGAACAGCAAATTGCAGCCCTCGAAAAAGATTGGGCTGAAAACCCACGCTGGAAAGGCGTGACACGCGCTTACTCCGCTGCTGACGTCGTCCGCCTGCGCGGCTCGGTTCAACCTGAGCACACCTTTGCAAAACTGGGCGCCGAGAAGCTGTGGAATCTGGTTACCCAGGGTGCCAAGCCGTCCTTCCGTCCTGAGAAAGATTTCGTCAACTGCATGGGCGCCCTGACCGGCGGCCAGGCTGTACAACAAGTCAAAGCCGGTATCCAGGCGATCTACCTGTCGGGCTGGCAGGTTGCTGCAGACAACAACTCCGCCGAATCGATGTACCCGGATCAGTCGCTGTACCCGGTGGACTCGGTTCCAACCGTGGTCAAGCGCATCAACAACTCGTTCCGTCGTGCTGACCAGATCCAGTGGAAAGCCGGTAAAGGTCCGGGCGACGAAGGCTACATCGACTACTTCGCTCCGATCGTGGCTGACGCTGAAGCCGGTTTCGGCGGCGTACTGAACGCCTACGAACTGATGAAAAGCATGATCGAAGCAGGCGCCGCCGGCGTTCACTTCGAAGACCAACTGGCTTCCGTGAAAAAATGCGGCCACATGGGCGGCAAGGTACTGGTTCCAACCCAGGAAGCCGTACAGAAGCTGACCGCTGCTCGTCTGGCAGCTGACGTTGCCGGTACACCGACCATCATCCTGGCCCGTACCGATGCGAACGCGGCTGACTTGCTGACTTCGGATTGCGACCCGTACGACCAGCCGTTCGTCACTGGCGAACGCACCCAGGAAGGTTTCTACAAAGTGCGCGCCGGTCTCGACCAGGCTATCGCTCGCGGCCTGGCTTACGCGCCGTACGCCGACCTGATCTGGTGCGAAACCGCCAAGCCGGATCTGGACGAGGCTCGTCGCTTCGCTGAAGCGATCAAAAAGGAATACCCGGACCAACTGCTGTCGTACAACTGCTCGCCTTCCTTCAACTGGAAGAAAAACCTGGACGACGCGACCATCGCCAAGTTCCAGCGCGAACTGTCCGCCATGGGTTACAAGCACCAGTTCATCACCCTGGCCGGCATTCACAACATGTGGCACAGCATGTTCAACCTGGCGCACGACTACGCCCGCAACGACATGACTGCCTACGTGAAACTGCAAGAGCAAGAGTTCGCTGACGCTGCCAAGGGTTACACCTTCGTGGCTCACCAGCAGGAAGTGGGCACCGGCTACTTCGACGACATGACCACCGTGATTCAAGGTGGCTCGTCTTCGGTGACCGCGCTGACCGGTTCGACTGAAGAAGAACAGTTCCACTGATCTGAGCAAACGGCCGCTGCGGACCGAATAAAAAGCTAACCGCAACGTCGCACATCTGACGCCCCGACTGGTTCGGGGCGTTTTTTTGTCCGCGATTCACCCCGCCCCTGTAGGAGCGAGGCTTGCCCGCGAAGAACGCGCTACGGATTTGCAGGCTTACCGCGTCATCGTCCTTCGCGGGCAAGCCTCGCTCCTACAAGGGCAAAAAACATTGATCCAGAGCGGCCTCGCGATCAGAAAAATGCGGTAAAACGAGCGCCGCTGCTACTTGCAGTAACGGCTATATAAGACAACTTCCCAACCCCTCACCCGTTAAACAGTTTAAAAACCAGCTCAAACAATATTGATTATCATTTAGCGCCAACTATGTTCGTTACATTTCCTACAAAACAATATTGGTGAAAAGCCTGCTAATGCCCGCACGGCATGGGCTACAGGGCTTTGGAGGTACGCTATGTCCTTATTCCTATAAATAATTTCGCTATAGGAATTTTACTTGCACGGTGTTGTGCCATAAAATCACCGCGATTGATTGCTGCGACATATCGTCACTGCTTTGTTTCTTTTCAAGCTCAGAGACCTTTGCTCTCTGTTAAGGATTACCAGCATGCCCGAAGCGACAGGACTCATGGCCCACAACTGGGGCTTTGCCATTTTCCTTCTGGGCGTTGTCGGCCTCTGTGCCTTCATGCTTGGCGTCTCCAGCCTCCTCGGGTCAAAAGCCTGGGGCCGCAGCAAAAACGAACCGTTCGAGTCCGGCATGCTACCTACAGGTGGCGCCCGCTTGCGGCTCTCAGCCAAATTCTATCTGGTCGCGATGCTCTTCGTGATCTTCGATATCGAAGCCCTCTTTCTCTTTGCCTGGTCTGTGTCCGTCCGCGAAAGCGGCTGGACCGGATTCGTCGAAGCTCTCGTTTTCATAGCAATTCTGTTGGCAGGTCTTGTCTACCTGTTCCGAGTGGGCGCCCTTGACTGGGCTCCGGAAGCTCGTCGCAAGCGGCAGGCGAAGCTGAAACAATGAGGCTTTGGCAATGCAATACAATCTCACCAGGATCGACCCCGATGCTCCTAACGAGCAGTATCCGATTGGCGAGCGGGAAACCGTTTCCGATCCGTTAGAAGATCAAGTCCACAAAAACATTTTCATGGGCAAGCTCGAAGACGTGCTTAACGGCACGATAAACTGGGGGCGCAAGAACTCCCTGTGGCCGTATAACTTCGGTCTTTCGTGCTGCTACGTGGAAATGACCACCGCCTTCACGGCGCCCCACGACATCGCGCGCTTTGGTGCCGAGGTTATCCGGGCATCGCCGCGCCAGGCGGATTTCATGGTTATCGCCGGTACCTGCTTCATCAAGATGGCGCCGATCATTCAGCGTCTCTACGAGCAAATGCTCGAACCTAAATGGGTTATCTCCATGGGTTCGTGCGCCAACTCCGGTGGCATGTACGACATCTACTCCGTCGTTCAAGGGGTGGACAAGTTCCTGCCCGTGGACGTCTACGTGCCTGGCTGCCCGCCCCGTCCTGAAGCTTTCCTGCAAGGCTTGATGCTCTTGCAAGAGTCGATTGGACAGGAGCGTCGTCCGCTTTCCTGGGTCGTCGGCGATCAAGGCGTGTACCGCGCCGAGATGCCTTCGCAAAAGGAACAGCGCCGCGAACAGCGAATCGCAGTCACCAACCTGCGCAGCCCCGACGAAGTCTGATCCAGCTCTGCTTCTTTTATAGAACGAGACACTGGCTTCATTCTTTACGTTGACCGAAAGCGATAAATAACCATGACTACAGGCAGTGCTCTGTACATCCCGCCTTATAAGGCAGACGACCAGGATGTGGTCGTCGAACTGAACAACCGTTTTGGCCCCGAGGCGTTCACCGCCCAGCCTACCCGCACCGGCATGCCGGTGCTTTGGGTTGTCCGTGCCAAACTCGTCGAAGTCCTGACCTTCCTGCGCAACCTGCCCAAGCCGTACGTCATGCTCTATGACCTGCACGGCGTGGACGAGCGTCTGCGCACCAAGCGTCAAGGGCTGCCAAGCGGCGCCGACTTCACTGTGTTCTATCACTTGATGTCGATCGAACGTAATAGTGACGTGATGATCAAGGTCGCCTTGTCCGAGAGCGACCTCAGCCTGCCGACCGTCACCAGCATCTGGCCGAACGCCAACTGGTACGAGCGTGAAGTGTGGGACATGTACGGGATCGACTTCAAAGGTCACCCGCACCTGACACGCATCATGATGCCGCCGACCTGGAAAGGTCACCCGCTGCGCAAGGACTTCCCGGCCCGCGCCACTGAGTTCGATCCGTTTACCCTGAACCTGGCCAAGCAACAGCTTGAGGAAGAAGCCGCGCGCTTCAAGCCTGAAGACTGGGGCATGAAGCGTTCCGGGGCGAACGAGGACTACATGTTCCTCAACCTCGGCCCGAACCACCCTTCCGCGCACGGTGCGTTCCGCATCATCCTGCAGCTGGACGGTGAAGAGATCGTCGATTGCGTGCCGGACGTTGGCTACCACCACCGTGGTGCCGAGAAGATGGCCGAGCGTCAGTCCTGGCACAGCTTCATCCCGTACACCGACCGTATCGACTACCTCGGCGGCGTGATGAACAACCTGCCGTACGTGCTCTCGGTCGAGAAGCTGGCCGGCATCAAGGTGCCCGAGAAGGTCGACGTCATCCGCATCATGATGGCCGAGTTCTTCCGGATCACCAGCCACCTGCTGTTCCTGGGTACGTACATCCAGGACGTTGGCGCGATGACTCCAGTGTTCTTCACCTTCACCGACCGCCAGAAGGCGTACACGGTGATCGAAGCTATCACCGGTTTCCGTCTGCACCCGGCCTGGTACCGCATCGGTGGCGTCGCCCACGACCTGCCGCGCGGCTGGGAAAAACTGGTTAAAGACTTCGTCGAGTGGATGCCAAAGCGTCTGGACGAATATCAGAAAGCCGCGCTGGACAACAGCATCCTCAAGGGCCGGACCATCGGCGTTGCCGCCTACAACACCAAAGAGGCCCTCGAATGGGGCGTCACCGGTGCCGGCCTGCGTTCGACCGGTTGCGACTTCGACTTGCGTAAGGCACGTCCATACTCCGGCTACGAGAACTTCGAATTCGAAGTCCCGCTGGCGGCCAATGGCGATGCCTACGACCGTTGCATCGTGCGCGTCGAAGAAATGCGCCAGAGCCTGAAGATCATCGAGCAGTGCATGCGCAACATGCCGGAAGGCCCGTACAAGGCGGATCACCCGCTGACCACGCCGCCACCGAAAGAACGCACGCTGCAGCACATCGAGACCTTGATCACGCACTTCCTGCAAGTTTCGTGGGGCCCGGTCATGCCGGCCAACGAATCCTTCCAGATGATCGAAGCGACCAAGGGCATCAACAGTTATTACCTGACGAGCGATGGCGGCACCATGAGCTACCGCACCCGGATTCGTACCCCAAGCTTCCCGCACCTGCAGCAGATCCCTTCGGTGATCAAAGGCAGCATGGTCGCGGACTTGATCGCGTACCTGGGTAGTATCGATTTCGTTATGGCCGACGTGGACCGCTAAGCATGAACAGCACGCTTATCCAGACAGACCGTTTCACGCTGAGTGAAACCGAGCGCTCGGCCATCGAGCACGAGCTGCATCACTACGAAGACCCGCGCGCGGCGTCGATCGAAGCCCTGAAGATCGTCCAGAAGGAACGTGGCTGGGTGCCTGACGGCGCGCTCTACGCCATCGGCGAGATCCTCGGCATCCCGGCCAGCGACGTTGAAGGGGTGGCTACTTTCTATAGCCAGATCTTCCGTCAGCCAGTCGGCCGCCACATCATTCGCGTCTGCGACAGCATGGTCTGCTACATCGGCGGCCATGAATCGGTGGTCAGCGAAATCCAGAGCAAGCTTGGCATCGGCCTGGGTCAGACCACCGCCGACGGTCGTTTCACCCTGCTGCCGGTTTGCTGCCTCGGCAACTGCGACAAGGCGCCGGCGTTGATGATCGACGACGACACATTCGGTGATGTTCAGCCTGCTGGCGTCGCCCAATTGCTCGAGGGCTACGTATGACCCTGACTTCCTTCGGTCCTGCCAACCGCATCAAGCGTTCGGCCGAGACTCACCCGCTGACCTGGCGCCTGCGTGACGACGGCGAGGCCGTGTGGCTCGACGAGTACCAGGCCAAGAACGGTTACGCGGCTGCGCGCAAAGCCTTCGCCGACATGGCCCAGGACGATATCGTCCAGACCGTGAAAGACGCAGGCCTCAAAGGTCGCGGCGGTGCAGGCTTCCCCACTGGCGTGAAGTGGGGCCTGATGCCCAAAGACGAATCCATCAACATCCGCTACCTGCTGTGCAACGCGGACGAGATGGAACCGAACACCTGGAAAGACCGCATGCTGATGGAGCAACTGCCCCATCTGCTGATCGAAGGCATGCTGATCAGTGCTCGCGCGCTGAAAACCTACCGTGGCTACATCTTCCTGCGTGGCGAATACACCACCGCCGCCAAGCACCTGAACCGTGCCGTGGAAGAAGCCAAGGCAGCGGGCCTGCTGGGCAAGAACATCCTGGGCAGCGGCTTCGATTTCGAGCTGTTCGTCCACACCGGCGCCGGGCGTTACATCTGCGGTGAAGAAACCGCACTGATCAACTCCCTCGAAGGCCGCCGCGCCAACCCGCGCTCCAAGCCACCCTTCCCTGCCGCCGTTGGCGTGTGGGGCAAGCCAACTTGTGTGAACAACGTTGAAACCCTGTGCAACGTCCCGGCGATCATTGCCGACGGCGTGGACTGGTACAAATCGTTGGCGCGCGAAGGCAGCGAAGACATGGGCACCAAGCTCATGGGCTTCTCCGGCAAGGTCAAGAACCCGGGCCTGTGGGAATTGCCGTTCGGCGTCACCGGTCGCGAGTTGTTCGAAGACTACGCCGGCGGCATGCGCGACGGCTTCAAGCTCAAGTGCTGGCAGCCTGGCGGCGCCGGTACCGGTTTCCTGTTGCCGGAACACCTGGACGCACAAATGTACGCCGGCGGCATCGCCAAAGTGGGTACCCGGATGGGTACCGGCCTGGCCATGGCGGTCGACGACAGCGTCAACATGGTGTCCCTGCTGCGCAACATGGAAGAGTTCTTCTCCCGCGAGTCGTGCGGTTTCTGCACCCCGTGCCGTGACGGTCTGCCGTGGAGCGTCAAGCTGCTGCGCGCGATCGAGAACGGTGAAGGGCAAGCCGGCGACATCGAGACCCTGCTGGGTCTGGTCGGTTTCCTCGGCCCTGGCAAGACCTTCTGTGCTCACGCACCGGGCGCCGTGGAGCCATTGGGCAGCGCAATCAAATACTTCCGTCCAGAGTTCGAAGCCGGCATCGCGCCCACCAGCGCCGTCGTCCCGCCTCTGGCAAGGCCGATCGTAGTCGGCGCGTAAACGCTTAAAAAGGCGAAGGGTCCGTGCCCTTCGCCTTCTCGTTCGATGACGCCTTTATAGGCTGTTTTGATTCGCACGAATAACAAGATTCCATTAGCCACGCCCGCTGACACCGGGCCAACGAAGAACTTTGAACCATGGCCACTATCCACGTAGACGGCAAAGAGCTCGAAGTCGATGGGGCAGACAACCTGTTACAGGCATGTCTGTCGCTAGGCCTCGATATCCCTTATTTCTGCTGGCACCCCGCCCTTGGCAGCGTTGGCGCTTGCCGCCAGTGCGCGGTCAAGCAGTACACCGACGCCAACGACACCCGTGGTCGGATCGTCATGTCCTGCATGACCCCCGCCACCGACGGCAGCTGGATCTCCATCGAAGACGAAGAAGCGAAAGTGTTTCGCGCCAGCGTCGTCGAATGGCTGATGACCAACCACCCTCACGACTGCCCGGTCTGTGAAGAAGGCGGTCACTGCCACCTGCAAGACATGACGGTAATGACCGGCCACAACGAGCGCCGTTATCGCTTCACCAAGCGTACTCACCAGAACCAGGATCTCGGCCCGTTCATCGGTCACGAGATGAACCGCTGCATCGCTTGCTACCGCTGCGTGCGCTTCTATAAGGACTACGCCGGCGGCACCGACCTCGGTGTGTTTGGCGCCCACGACAACGTGTACTTCGGTCGCGTTGAAGACGGCACCCTGGAAAGCGAGTTCTCCGGCAACCTCACCGAGGTCTGCCCGACCGGTGTGTTCACCGACAAGACTCACTCCGAGCGCTACAACCGCAAGTGGGACATGCAGTTCTCACCGAGCATCTGCCATGGCTGCTCCAGCGGTTGCAACATATCCCCGGGCGAACGCTACGGTGAACTGCGTCGTATCGAAAACCGTTTCAACGGTTCGGTAAACCAGTACTTCCTGTGCGACCGTGGCCGTTTCGGCTATGGCTACGTCAACCGCGAAGACCGTCCGCGTCAGCCATTGCTGGCCAACGGCGCCAAGCTGACACTCGACGAAGCGCTGGATAAAGCCGCTGACCTGCTGCGCGGTCGCAACATCGTCGGTATCGGTTCGCCACGCGCCAGCCTCGAAAGCAACTTCGCGTTGCGCGAACTGGTTGGCGCCGAGCACTTCTACTCCGGCATCGAAGCCGCCGAGCTGGAGCGCATTCGACTGGTCATGCAAGTTCTGAAAGACAGCCCGCTGCCGATCCCGAACATGCGCGACATCGAAGACCACGACGCGATCTTCGTCCTCGGTGAAGACCTGACCCAGACCGCTGCGCGCATGGCCCTGTCCCTGCGTCAATCGGTCAAGGGCAAAGCCGAAGACATGGCCGACGCGATGCGCGTTCAGCCGTGGCTCGACGCCGCCGTGAAGAACATCGGTCAGCACGAGCTGAACCCGCTGTTCATCGCCAGCCTGGCTGAAACCAAGCTCGACGATATCGCTGAAGAATGCGTACACGCTGCTCCAGACGACCTCGCCCGCATCGGTTTCGCCGTGGCTCACGCCCTCGACGCCAGCGCACCGGCCGTTGAAGGCCTGGACGCTGAAGCCGTTGAACTGGCTCAACGCATCGCCAATGCCCTGCTGGCCGCCAAGCGTCCGCTGATCATTGCCGGTACTTCGCTCGGTTCCAAAGCGCTGATCGAAGCGGCGGCAAACATTGCCAAGGCCCTTAAGCTGCGCGAGAAGAACGGTTCCATCAGCCTGATCGTGCCAGAGGCCAACAGCCTCGGCCTGGCCATGCTCGGTGGCAACTCGGTCGACGACGCATTGCAAGCAGTGATCGACGGCAAGGCCGACGCTATCGTCGTGCTGGAAAACGATCTGTACACCCGCACCGACAAAGCCAAGGTCGATGCCGCCCTGAACGCCGCTAAAGTGGTGATCGTGGCGGACCATCAGAAGACCGCAACCAGCGATCGCGCGCACCTGGTTCTGCCAGCCGCCAGCTTCGCTGAAGGCGACGGTACGTTGGTCAGCCAGGAAGGCCGCGCCCAGCGCTTCTTCCAGGTCTTCGACCCGAAATACATGGACGCGAGCATCCTGGTTCACGAAGGCTGGCGCTGGCTGCATGCCCTGCGCGCGACCCTGTTGAACCAGCCGATCGACTGGACCCAACTGGACCACGTCACCGCTGCCGTGGCTTCGAGCACGCCGCAACTGGCGCGTATCGTTGATGCCGCACCGTCCGCCGCGTTCCGCATCAAAGGCATGAAACTGGCCCGCGAACCGCTGCGTTATTCCGGTCGTACCGCCATGCGCGCTGACATCAGCGTGCACGAACCGCGTACCCCGCAAGACAACGACACCGCGTTCAACTTCTCGATGGAAGGTTACTCGGGCTCGGTCGAACCGCGTCAGCAAGTGCCATTCGCCTGGTCGCCGGGCTGGAACTCGCCGCAAGCCTGGAACAAGTTCCAGGACGAAGTCGGTGGTCACATCCGCGCTGGCGACCCGGGCACCCGCCTGATCGAAAGCACCGGTGATTCGCTGAACTGGTTCGCCAGTGTTCCGCGCGCCTTCAACCCGGCGCCGGGCACCTGGCAGGTCGTGCCGTTCTTCCACCTGCTCGGCAGCGAAGAGAACTCTTCGAAAGCCGCACCGGTTCAGGAACGCATCCCGGCCGCCTACGTCGCGTTGGCCAAATCCGAAGCCGATCGCCTTGGCGTCAACGACGGTGCCCTGCTCAGCGTGAACGTAGACGGCCAGACCCTGCGTCTGCCACTGCGTATCAATGAAGAGCTGGGCGCTGGCCTGGTGGCATTGCCTGCGGGTATCGCCGGCATTCCGGCCGCGATCTTTGGCAAAACCGTTGACGGACTGCAGGAGGCAGCTCAATGACCTGGTTCACGCCTGAAGTGATTGACGTGATCATCGCGGTCCTCAAGGCCATCGTGATTCTGCTCGCCGTGGTGGTGTGCGGCGCGCTGCTGAGCTGGGTCGAGCGTCGTCTGCTCGCCCTCTGGCAGGACCGTTACGGTCCGAACCGCGTCGGCCCGTTCGGCGCGTTCCAGATCGCGGCCGACATGATCAAGATGTTCTTCAAGGAAGACTGGACGCCGCCGTTCGCCGACAAGATGATCTTCACGTTGGCACCAGTAGTCGCCATGAGCGCCCTGCTGATTGCCTTCGCGATCATCCCGATCACCCCGACCTGGGGCGTGGCGGACATCAACATCGGCATCCTGTTCTTCTTCGCCATGGCCGGTCTGTCGGTCTACGCGGTGTTGTTCGCCGGCTGGTCGAGTAACAACAAGTTCGCCCTGCTGGGCAGCTTGCGGGCCTCGGCGCAAACCGTGTCGTACGAAGTGTTCATGGGCCTGTCGCTGATGGGTATCGTGATCCAGGTCGGCTCGTTCAACATGCGCGACATCGTTGAATATCAAGCGCAGAACCTGTGGTTCATCATTCCGCAGATCTTCGGTTTCCTGACCTTCTTCATCGCTGGCGTCGCCGTGACTCACCGTCACCCGTTCGACCAGCCGGAAGCGGAACAGGAACTGGCCGACGGTTACCACATTGAATACGCCGGCATGAAATGGGGCATGTTCTTCGTTGGTGAGTACATCGGCATCGTGTTGATTTCGGCGCTGCTGGTGACCCTGTTCTTCGGTGGCTGGCACGGTCCGTTCGGTATTCTGCCGCAGATCCCGTTCATCTGGTTCGCGCTCAAGACCGCGTTCTTCATCATGATCTTCATCCTGCTGCGCGCCTCGATTCCGCGCCCACGGTATGACCAAGTGATGGATTTCAGCTGGAAGTTCTGCCTGCCGCTGACCCTCGTCAACATGCTGGTGACCGCTGCGATCGTGTTGCTCAACACGCCCGCCGTCGCGGCTCAGTGAGGATAGAGAATCATGAAGTACATATTTGACATCGTGCATGGCTTCTTCACCCAGCTTCGCAGCCTGGTGATGATCTTCGGCCATGCCTTCCGCAAGCGCGACACGCTGCAGTACCCGGAAGAAGCCGTGTACCTGCCGCCGCGCTACCGTGGCCGTATCGTCCTGACCCGTGACCCTGATGGCGAAGAGCGTTGTGTAGCCTGCAACCTGTGCGCCGTGGCGTGCCCGGTCGGTTGCATCTCGCTGCAGAAAGCCGAAACCGAAGACGGTCGCTGGTACCCGGACTTCTTCCGCATCAACTTCTCGCGCTGCATCTTTTGCGGCCTCTGCGAGGAAGCCTGCCCGACCACCGCGATCCAGCTGACACCGGATTTCGAGATGGCCGAGTTCAAACGTCAGGACCTGGTTTATGAGAAAGAAGATCTGCTGATCTCCGGCCCCGGCAAAAACCCTGATTACAACTTCTATCGTGTTGCAGGTATGGCGATTGCCGGGAAGCCGAAAGGCGCCGCGCAGAATGAAGCCGAACCGATCAACGTGAAGAGCTTGCTGCCTTAAGGAAGAAAGATGGAATTCGCTTTCTATTTCGCATCGGGTATCGCGGTTGTGGCCACGCTTCGCGTGATCACCAACACCAACCCTGTGCACGCCCTGCTCTACCTCATCATTTCGCTGATTGCCGTGGCGATGACGTTTTTCGCCCTCGGCGCGCCGTTCGCCGGTGTGCTGGAAGTGATCGCCTACGCTGGCGCCATCATGGTGCTGTTCGTGTTCGTGGTGATGATGCTGAACCTCGGCCCGGCCTCGGTTCAGCAAGAGCGCGTCTGGCTCAAGCCCGGCATCTGGCTCGGTCCGGTGGTTCTCGGCGCCCTGCTGCTGGCTGAACTGCTGTACGTCCTGTTCAGCCATTCCAGCGGCCAGGCCATCGGCCACACCACCGTAGACGCGAAGGCCGTGGGCATCAGCCTGTTCGGCCCGTACCTGCTGGTGGTCGAACTCGCCTCGATGTTGCTGCTCGCCGCAGCCGTCACGGCGTTCCACTTGGGCCGCAACGAAGCCAAGGAGCAATGACGATGCCTGCTATCCCTTTGGAGCATGGTCTGGCGGTTGCCGGCATCTTGTTCTGCCTCGGTCTGGTCGGCCTGATGGTCCGCCGCAACATTCTCTTCGTGCTGATGAGCCTGGAGGTCATGATGAATGCCTCCGCTTTGGCGTTCATCGTTGCCGGTAGCCGCTGGGGTCAGCCGGATGGACAGATCATGTTCATCCTGGTGATCAGCCTGGCAGCCGCCGAGGCCAGTATTGGCCTGGCGATTCTGTTGCAGCTGTATCGCCGCTTCCACACTCTCGATATCGACGCTGCCAGCGAGATGCGCGGATGAATCTTCTCTATCTGACTTTCGTATTCCCTCTCATAGGTTTCCTGCTGCTGTCGTTCTCACGCGGCCGCTTCTCGGAAAACCTGTCGGCGCTGATTGGCGTCGGTTCCATCGGCCTGTCGGCGATTGTCGCCGCTTACGTGATCTGGCAATTCAACGTCGCCCCGCCAGAAGGCGGTCACTACACCCAGGTGTTGTGGCAGTGGATGGCGGTTGAAGGCTTCACGCCGAACTTCGCGCTGTACCTGGATGGCCTGTCGGTCACCATGCTCGGCGTCGTGGTCGGTGTCGGCTTCCTGATCCACCTGTTCGCGTCCTGGTACATGCGCGGTGAAGACGGTTACTCGCGCTTCTTCGCCTACACCAACCTGTTTATCGCCAGCATGCTGTTCCTGATCCTGGGCGATAACCTGTTGTTCCTGTACTTCGGCTGGGAAGGCGTGGGCCTGTGCTCGTACCTGTTGATCGGTTTCTACTACAGCAACCGCAACAACGGTAACGCGGCACTCAAGGCGTTCATCGTGACCCGCATCGGCGACGTGTTCATGGCCATCGGCCTGTTCATCCTGTTCGCGCAACTGGGCACGCTGAACATCCAGGAACTGCTGGTGCTGGCACCGCAGAAATTCCAGGTCGGCGACTTCTGGATTGTTCTGGCAACCCTGATGCTGCTGGGAGGCGCTGTCGGTAAATCCGCGCAACTGCCGCTGCAAACCTGGCTGGCGGACGCGATGGCCGGTCCTACTCCGGTTTCGGCACTGATCCACGCCGCAACCATGGTGACCGCAGGCGTTTACCTGATTGCGCGTACTCACGGCCTGTTTGCCCTGGCGCCGGACATCCTGCACCTCGTAGGTATCGTCGGTGGCGTGACCCTGGTGCTGGCTGGCTTCGCGGCACTGGTACAAACCGACATCAAACGTATCCTCGCCTACTCGACCATGAGCCAGATCGGCTACATGTTCCTGGCGCTGGGCGTTGGTGCATGGGAAGGCGCGATCTTCCACCTGATGACCCACGCCTTCTTCAAGGCGCTGTTGTTCCTTGCTTCCGGTGCGGTGATCGTTGCCTGCCACCACGAGCAGAACATCTTCAAGATGGGCGGCCTGTGGAAGAAGTTGCCGCTGGCCTACACCAGCTTCATCGTCGGCGGCGCGGCCCTTTCGGCCCTGCCACTGGTGACCGCAGGTTTCTACTCCAAGGACGAAATCCTCTGGGAAGCGTTTGCCAGCGGCAACCAGGGTCTGCTGTATGCAGGTCTGGTCGGCGCGTTCATGACTTCGCTGTACACCTTCCGCCTGATCTTCATCGCGTTCCACGGTGAAGCGAAGACCGAAGCCCACGCCGGTCACGGCATCGCTCACTGGTTGCCACTGTCGGTGCTGATCGTACTGTCGACCTTCGTCGGCGCGATGATCGTTCCACCGCTGCACGGCGTACTGCCGGAAAGCGTCGGCCATGCCGGCGGCGAAGCCAAGCACAGTCTGGAAATCGCCTCGGGCGCCATCGCCCTGGCCGGTATCCTGCTGGCCGCGCTGCTGTTCCTCGGCAAGCGTCGTTTCGTCACTGCAATCGCCAACAGCGGCATCGGCCGCTTCCTTTCGGCCTGGTGGTTCGCTGCCTGGGGCTTCGACTGGATCTACGACAAACTGTTCGTCAAGCCATACCTTGCGATCAGCCACGCACTGCGCAGAGACCCGCTCGATCAGACCATCGGTTTGATCCCGCGTATGGCCAAAGGCGGCCACACCGCCCTGAGCCGTACCGAAACCGGTCAACTGCGTTGGTACGCGGCATCGATGGCAGCCGGCTCCGTGCTGGTCATCGGCGCCATCGTGCTGGTAGCGGTCTGAATATGAACCTTGCGAACTTGCGAAAGGAATTGAGCCCGTCATGATTCTGCCTTGGCTAATCCTGATCCCCTTCATCGGCGGCCTGCTGTGCTGGATGGGTGAGCGCTTCGGCGCTACCCTCCCCCGCTGGATTGCGCTGTTGACCATGACCCTGGAACTCGCACTCGGCCTCTGGCTGTGGGCCCACGGTAATTATTCATTTGCTCCGGCGCCTGGCGCCGATCCGGTCTGGGCGCTTGAGTTCAAGCACATCTGGATCCAGCGATTCGGCATCAGCGTGCACCTGGCCCTCGACGGCCTGTCGCTGCTGATGATCCTGCTGACCGGTTTGCTGGGTATCCTCTCGGTACTTTGCTCGTGGAAAGAGATCCAGCGTCACGTCGGTTTCTTCCACTTGAACCTGATGTGGATCCTGGGCGGTGTCGTCGGCGTATTCCTCGCCCTCGACCTGTTCATGTTCTTCTTCTTCTGGGAAATGATGCTGGTGCCGATGTACTTCCTCATCGCGCTCTGGGGTCACAGTTCTTCGGACGGCAAGAAAACCCGGATCTACGCGGCGACCAAGTTCTTCATCTTCACCCAGGCTTCCGGCCTGATCATGTTGGTGGCGATCCTGGGCCTGGTGCTGGTCAACTTCAACAGCACCGGCGTGATCACGTTCAACTACGCCGACCTGCTGAAAACCAAGATGTCGCTCACTACCGAGTACATCCTGATGCTCGGCTTCTTCATCGCTTTCGCGGTGAAACTGCCGGTCGTGCCGTTCCACTCCTGGCTGCCTGACGCTCACGCCCAGGCGCCAACAGCGGGTTCGGTCGACCTGGCCGGTATCCTGTTGAAGACGGCGGCCTACGGTCTGCTGCGTTTCGCCCTGCCGCTGTTCCCGAATGCCTCGGCCGAGTTTGCGCCGATCGCCATGACCCTCGGTCTGATCGGGATCTTCTACGGTGCGTTCCTGGCCTTCGCACAAACCGACATCAAGCGTCTGATCGCCTATTCCTCCGTGTCCCACATGGGCTTCGTGTTGATCGGCATCTACTCCGGTAGCCAACTGGCGCTGCAGGGCGCGGTGATGCAGATGTTGGCACACGGTGTGTCGGCGGCAGCACTGTTTATCCTCAGCGGTCAGTTGTACGAACGCACTCACACCCGCGACATGCGTGAAATGGGTGGCCTGTGGTCGAAGATCGCTTACCTCCCGGCCATCAGCCTGTTCTTCGCAGCCGCGTCCCTGGGCTTGCCGGGCACCGGTAACTTCGTCGGTGAGTTCCTGATCCTGATCGGCACCTTCGCCGCTGCGCCGTGGATCACCGCGATCGCAACGACGGGCCTGGTGTTCGGTTCGGTCTACTCGCTGATCATGATCCACCGTGCCTACTTCGGCCCGTCCAAGTCGGACGCGGTGTTGCATGGTATGGATGGTCGCGAACTGATCATGGTGCTCGGCCTGGCGGCGCTGCTGATTTACATCGGCGTGTACCCGCAGCCGTTCCTCGACACTTCTGCCGCGACGATGCATGGCGTGCAGCAGTGGCTTGGTACCGCCTTCACTCAACTCGCTTCGGCCCGGTAAGAGCGCTATGGAATTCACGACTCAACACTTTATCGCGCTCGCGCCGTTGTTGATCACCACCGCCACGATCATCGTGGTGATGCTGGCCATCGCCTGGCGCCGCAACCACTCGCAGACCTTCCTGATTTCCGTGGCGGGTTTGAACCTGGCGTTACTGTCGATCCTGCCAGCCTTGAAAGTCGCGCCATTGGCCGTGACCCCACTGCTGCAGATCGATAACTTCGCTTGCCTGTACATGGCGCTGATTCTGGTTGCCACCCTCGCTTGTGTGACCCTCGCCCACGCCTACCTCGGCGATGGCGGTTCGGGTTACCCGGGCAACCGCGAAGAACTGTACCTGCTGATCCTGATGGCCGCCGCCGGTGGCCTGGTTCTGGTCAGCGCGCAACACCTGGCCGGGTTGTTCATCGGTCTGGAACTGTTGTCGGTGCCGGTCTACGGTCTGGTGGCGTATGCCTTCTTCAACAAGCGTTCGCTGGAAGCCGGCATCAAGTACATGGTGCTGTCGGCCGCCGGTTCGGCGTTCCTGTTGTTCGGTATGGCCCTGCTCTACGCCGACTCCGGCAGCCTGAGCTTCGTCGGTATCGGTCAGGCACTGGCCGCGACTGGCCTGCCAAGCTCCCTGGCGCAAATGGGCCTGGGCATGATGCTGATCGGCCTGGCGTTCAAGCTGTCGCTGGTACCGTTCCATCTCTGGACCCCGGACGTTTACGAAGGCGCTCCGGCTCCGGTTGCAGCGTTCCTGGCGACCGCTTCCAAAGTTGCTGTGTTCGCGGTGATGGTGCGTCTGTTCCAGATCTCGCCTGCGGCAAGCAGCGGCGTGCTGAGCGACGTACTGACCATCATCGCCATTGCGTCGATCCTGTTCGGTAACCTGCTGGCACTGACCCAGAGCAACCTCAAGCGTCTGCTGGGTTACTCGTCCATCGCTCACTTCGGCTACCTGCTGATCGCCCTGGTGGCGAGCAAGGGTCTGGCCGTGGAAGCCATCGGCGTGTACCTGGTCACCTACGTGATCACCAGCCTCGGCGCATTCGGCGTGATCACCCTGATGTCCTCGCCGTACAACGGCCGTGACGCGGATGCCCTGTACGAATACCGTGGCCTGTTCTGGCGCCGTCCGTACCTGACCGCCGTACTGACCGTGATGATGCTGTCCCTGGCCGGCATCCCGCTGACCGCGGGCTTTATCGGCAAGTTCTACATCATCGCCACCGGCGTCGAATCGCACCAATGGTGGCTGGTCGGTTCCCTGGTACTGGGCAGCGCCATCGGCGTGTTCTACTACCTGCGCGTGATGGTCACCCTGTACCTGATCGAGCCGAACCTGCGTCGCCACGATGCTCAACTGCACTGGGAACAACGTGCAGGCGGCGTGATGCTGCTGGCCATCGCCGCACTCGCGTTCTTCCTGGGTCTGTATCCGCAACCATTGCTGGTACTGGTTCAGCAGGCCGGGTTGGCGGGTTGATCGCCTAGGCGATACTCGGTAGAAAACAGAAACGGCACCTTCGGGTGCCGTTTTTGCGTTTTGGGGGTTCAAGATCAAAAGATCGCAGCCTGCGATCTTTTGATCTTCATCGCTCTCCCCTCTTTCGGAAGATGCCTGCGTGGTAGTAGGCAATGACTGACATATCACTCAAGGCATTTACCGTTAAGTTCGGTGAATGGATATCGAGAGAGATCAAAGAATGAAGCGTGATATTTTTGCCGAGCTGATGGACGGTTTGGAGTTTCTTGCAAAGAACCGGCAACAACAAAATCCTGTGGCGAGGGAGCTTGCTCCCGCTGGACTGCGTAGCAGTCCCCATTCGAATAAAGCCAATGATTCAGAAGATTTGGCGTCTGCTGCGCAGCCGAGCGGGACGGTGCGGCGATCCGACAAGCTCCCTCGCCACAGGTGAGCGGTGATTAAGGTTGGTTTGCTTGGCTTCAAGAAGTCTGTTGACCGGTAGGGCCTCTTCGCGAGCAAGCCCGCTCCCACAGGGGATTTGTGGCGAACACATTATTTGTGAACAGCCCCGAACCCCTGTGGGAGCGAGCTTGCTCGCGATGGCGGTCTATCAGACACCAATGAAAACGGCACCTTCCGGTGCCGTTCGCATTTCACATTACAGCCGCTTACTTACGCGCATCTGCCCACGATTTCAGCAGTTCGGTGTAGCTCACGGTTTCACCCTTAGGCTTCTCATTCGCCAATTTAGGTTTCGGCGCACCTGGCTGATCAAACCAGTACTGCGCATCCCGTTCCGGGTTCATTTTCGGCCCGCAAACCGGTTGCACCTTGGAGCGTTCAAGCCGCGTCATGATGGCGTCCTGGTCCTTGGCCAGGCCATCGAGCGCTTGTTGCGGGGTTTTCTCGCCGCTGGCCGCTTCGGCGATGTGGCTCCACCACAGTTGCGCCAAACGTGGGTAGTCCGGCACGTTGGTCCCGGTCGGGGTCCATTGCACGCGGGCCGGGCTGCGGTAGAACTCAACCAGACCACCGAGCTTCGGTGCGAGGTCGGTCATGGCTTGCGAGTTGATGTCCGACTCACGAATCGGCGTCAGGCCGACGATGGTTTTCTTCAGGGATACGGTTTTCGAGGTCACGAACTGCGCGTACAGCCAGGCCGCGAGTTTTTGCTTTTCAGGCGTGGACTTGAGGAACGTCCAGGAACCCACGTCCTGATAGCCCAGCTTCATGCCCTCTTCCCAGTACGGGCCGCGTGGCGATGGTGCCATGCGCCATTTAGGCGTGCCGTCGGTGTTCATCACCGGCAGGCCGGCCTTGGTCATGTCGGCGGTGAACGCTGTGTACCAGAAGATCTGCTGGGCGATGTTGCCCTGGGACGGCACAGGGCCGGATTCGGAGAAGGTCATGCCCGCCGCTTCCGGTGGCGCATAAGCCTTGAGCCAGTCGACGTATTTCTGCGTCGCGAAGACTGCCGCCGGGCCGTTGGTGTCGCCGCCACGGGTCACGCTGGAACCCACCGGATGACAGTCCTCGACGCGAATGCCCCACTCGTCCACCGGCAAGCCGTTAGGCAAGCCTTTGTCGCCGCCACCGGCCATGGAGAACCAGGCATCGGTGAAGCGCCAGCCCAGCGACGGGTCTTTCTTGCCGTAGTCCATGTGCCCGTAGATGCGCTTGCCGTCGATTTCCTTGACGTCTTCGCTGAAGAATTTGGCGATGTCTTCATAGGCTGACCAGTTCACCGGCACGCCCAATTCGTAACCGTACTTTTCCTTGAACTTGGCTTTCAGCTCCGGCCGTTCAAACCAGTCGGCGCGGAACCAATAGAGGTTGGCGAACTGTTGGTCGGGCAGTTGATAGATCTTGCCGTCCGGCGCGGTGGTGAAGGAAATGCCGATGAAGTCTTTGATGTCCAGGGTCGGCGAGGTGAAATCCTTGCCTTCGTTGGCCATCAGGTCGGTGATCGATTCGGTCTTGCCGTAACGGAAGTGCGTACCGATCAGGTCCGAGTCGTTGACCCAGCCGTCATAAATGCTCTTGTCCGACTGCATCACGGTCTGCAGCTTTTCCACCACGTCGCCTTCTTGCAGCAAGTCGTGGGTGACCTTGATCCCGGTGATTTCGGTAAAGGCCTTGGCCAGCACCTTGGACTCATATTCGTGGGTGGTCAGGGTTTCCGAAACGACCTTGATGTCCATCCCGCGAAATGGCTGGGCAGCCTTGATGAACCACTTCAATTCCTCGAGCTGCTGATCGGCCGTCAGGGTGGACGGTTTGAATTCGCTGCCGATCCACTTTTTCGCCGCGTCTTCGTAGGCATCAGCCCAGGCAGACGCGCTCAAACCGCTGAGTGCCAGCATGGCCGCCAGTGAAATGCTGTGTCGCAGCTTATTGTTTTTATCGAACATATGACCTCCTGTTTAGTTTTCGGAGCAACATTGCCGAGCGATTCGACTAGCCCCAACGCATCACAGCCAACAGCCACACCAGGGACAACGCGGACGCGACCCAGATGCTCCAGTCGGTGACGCCGATTACCAGCAAATGCAGGTAGGCGCTGCCGAGAAGACCGATAAACAAGCGATCGCCACGGGTGGTGGCAATCGGTAACAAACCACGGCGAAGAATGCTCGGCGAACGCAATTCCCAGGTGGTCATGCCCACCAGGATCAGGCCAATGGCGATGAAGAACGCCGCGGTGGGGGTGGTCCAACTCATCCATTCCATCATCAGCTCCTCAGACCCGACCCAGGGCAAAGCCCTTGGCCACGTGGTTGCGAACAAACCAGATCACCAGCATGCCCGGCAGGATGGTCAACACCCCCGCCGCTGCCAGCACACCCCAGTCGATACCGGACGCCGAGACCGTGCGGGTCATCACCGCCGCGATCGGCTTGGCGTTGACCGACGTGAGCGTGCGCGCCAGCAGCAGCTCGACCCAGGAAAACATGAAGCAGAAGAACGCCGTCACCCCGATCCCCGAACCAATCAACGGCACGAAAATCTTCACGAAGAACTTCGGAAAACTGTAGCCATCAATGTAGGCGGTTTCGTCGATTTCCTTGGGTACTCCGGACATGAAGCCTTCGAGGATCCACACCGCCAGCGGCACGTTGAACAGGCAATGCGCCAGCGCCACTGCAATGTGGGTGTCGAACAAGCCAATCGAGGAATACAGCTGGAAGAACGGCAGCAGGAACACCGCCGGCGGCGCCATGCGGTTGGTCAGCAGCCAGAAGAACAGGTGCTTGTCGCCGAGGAAGCGATACCGCGAGAACGCATAGGCCGCCGGCAGCGCCACGCTCAGGGAGATCACCGTGTTCAGGCTCACGTAGTACAGCGAGTTGAGATAACCGGTGTACCAGCTTGGATCGGTGAAGATCACCTTGTAGTTGGCGAAGGTGAAATCCTGCGGAAACAGCGTCAGGCCGCCAAGGATTTCGGTGTTGCTCTTGAAGGACATGTTCAGCAGCCAGTAGATCGGCACCAGCAGGAACAGGATGTAGATCAGCAATGGAATCAGCTTTCTCTTGCTCATGATGGGCCTCAGCGGTTGGCGTCAGAGTGAGTCATGGCGGTGTAGAACAGCCAGGACACCAACAGGATGATCAGGAAGTACACCAGCGAGAAAGCTGCCGCCGGGCCAAGGTCGAATTGCCCTACGGCCATCTGGGTCAACGTCTGACTCAGGAAGGTCGTGGCATTCCCCGGACCGCCACCCGTCAGCACGAACGGCTCGGTGTAGATCATGAAACTGTCCATGAAGCGCAACATCACCGCGATCAACAGCACGCTCTTGAGCTTGGGCAACTGGATATGTCGGAAAACCGCCCAGGACGACGCCCGATCAATCCGCGCCGCCTGGTAATACACGTCCGGAATCGCCCGCAGCCCAGAGAAGCACAACAGCGCTACCAACGAGGTCCAGTGCCAGACGTCCATCACCAGCACCGTAACCCAGGCGTCCAAAGTGTTGGCCGCATAGTTGTAGTTCAGGCCCATGGCCTTGAGGCTGGCGCCGAGCAGACCAATGTCCGCGCGGCCGAAAATCTGCCAAATGGTCCCGACCACGTTCCACGGGATCAGCAGCGGAATCGCCAGGATGATCAACACCAACGACGACCAGCGACCCTTGGTCGGCATGGTCAGGGCGATGGCGATGCCCAGCGGGATTTCGATCAGCAGCACGCAGCCGGAGTAGATGAACTGGCGCAGCAGCGAATCATGCAAGCGTGGATCGAGCAGCACCTGCTTGTACCAGTCGGCGCCGACGAAGTAGCGGCTGGACTGGTCGAAAATGTCCTGCACCGAGTAGTTGACCACGGTCATCATCGGGATCACCGCACTGAACGCCACCAGCAGGAATACCGGCAGGACCAGCCACCAAGCCTTGTTGTTCTGCACCTTGTTCATGGCTGCACCTCCACCAGATAGTCGTCCGCATACACCATCAACCATTGCGCCGGAAAACTGATGTACGCCGTACCTTCGGGCACCGGCTTGTCTTCCGCCAGGCGCACTTTCAGCGGCACGCCATCGAGATTCAGGGTCATGATCTTGTAGGTGCCAAGGTCTTCGATGTGTACGACCTGTGCCTGCATCGCGTCATCAAACGGTTCGTCCCACACGTGGACGAACTCCGGGCGGATACCGACCTTCAGGCTTTTCCACTCGGACTCGGCGATTTTTTTCTGCATCGTGTCGGACAGCGGCAAGTGCGTCGAGGCGAAACCGACACCACCGGGCTGCGGCTGCACGTCGATCAGGTTCATCCCCGGGCTGCCGATGAAATAGCCGACAAAGGTGTGGCTCGGCCGTTCGAACAATTCCCGTGGCGTGCCGAACTGCACGATCTGCCCGCCGTACATCACCGCGATCTTGTCGGCGAAAGTCGAGGCTTCGAGCTGATCATGGGTGACGTAGACCATGGTGATGTTGAACTGCTCGTGGATCTGCTTGAGCTTGCGCCGCAGTTTCCACTTCAGGTGCGGGTCGATCACCGTCAGCGGCTCGTCAAACAGGATCGCCGAGACGTCATCACGCACCAGTCCACGGCCCATGGAAACTTTCTGTTTTTCATCGGCGGTGAGGTTGCGCGCCTTTTTGCTCAGCAGCGCCTGAAGGTCGAGTACCTCGGCAATTTCCTGCACCTTGCTGTGAATTTTCGCCTCGCCCATGCCCTGATTTCGCAGCGGGAAAGCCAGGTTGTCGAACACCGTCATGGTGTCGTAGACCACCGGAAACTGGAAAACCTGGGCGATATTGCGTTTCTCCGGAGTCAGGTCGTTGACGACTTTGCTGTCGAATAGCACCTGACCCTGGGACGGGCTGAGCAGCCCGGAAATGATGTTGAGCAAGGTCGATTTGCCGCATCCCGACGGCCCGAGCAAAGCGTAGGCACCGCCCTGCTCCCAGATGTGGTCCATCTCGCGAATCGCGTAATCCTCAGGTCCACTCGGGGTGCGGGTGTAGCTGTGGGCGAGGTTCTGCAAACGAATTTCGGCCATCAGGCAACCCTCGCGATACGGCGACCGGGCGCCTGGACCAGCCGCCCCTGCATATCGAAGACGAACAGTTTATGGGTCGGGATATAGATGCGGATCGGCGCATCGACGTCGTATTCGTGGACGCCCGGCAAGTGCAGCACCAACAGGAAATGCTCGTTGCGCACATGCAGGAAAGTTTCCGAACCGCTGATCTCGGCCACCTCGACGGTCACCGCGAGTTCCAGGTCGTCGTCGTTACTCGGCACCAGGGAAATGTGGCTCGGACGCACGCCGAAGCGGAACTCGCCCTCGCCCACCGGGCGCAGATCGACGTTCAACGGGAAGTGCACGAAATTCGCGAAACTGACTTCGTTGCCGGCAATGCGCCCCGGCATCAGGTTGATCGGCGGCTCGGAGAACAACTCCGCCGCCAGCACCGTTTGCGGCTGGTGATAGACCTCGGAGGACTTGCCGCTCTGGATCACCCGACCTTCATGCAGAATCGTGGTGGTGCCACCGAGCGCAAGGGCTTCGTTGGGTTCGGTGGTGGCGTAGATGGCGATGGTGTGCCGCGCCTTGAACAGCTCGCGCATTTCCTGGCGCAGTTCTTCGCGCAGTTTGTAGTCGAGGTTGACCAGCGGTTCGTCGAACAGGATCAGCTCGGCATCTTTGACCAGCGCCCGGGCCATGGCCGTGCGTTGCTGCTGGCCACCGGAGAGTTCGAGGGGATGGCGCTGCAGGAATTTCTCGATGCGCAGCATCTTCGCAGTTTCCAGCACTTTGCTCTGGATCACCTCGTTCGACACACCGCCCTGGCGCAACGGCGAGGCGATGTTCTCGAATACCGTCATGGTCGGATAGTTGATGAACTGCTGATAGACCATCGATACGTTGCGCAAACGCACCGGGCGTTGGGTGACGTCGACGCCGTTCATCAGGATGCGCCCGCTGTCGGGCTTGTCCAGGCCGGCCATCAGGCGCATGAGGCTGGTTTTGCCGGACAGCGTGCGCCCGAGCAAAACGTTGAAGGATCCAGGTTCGAAAACAAGGCACGCATCGTCGATCCAGATCTGGCCCTCGACGGTACGGCTGACGTGCTCCAGGGTTAATGACATGGCTCGGCCTTTTTATTATTTGGAGTCAAGCGACCGTAGCGATAGAGCGACATTCGTGCCAGAAATCACAAGTGGTTGATCTGGTTTGGAAATCCGTGGAAATAGCGGAAAACCGCTTTCGTTGCTGAACAGAAATGAACAGTTGCGGCTGAACAACTGAACACTTCGGCGGTTGACAATGAACAATAGTGAACAACACTCTACGGATGCTTTTACTGTGCAAAATCCCGAATTACACACGGCCTTGTAGCAGCTGCCGAAGGCTGCGTCCGGCGACGCAGTCGTCGTAAAATCAAGCGCCACGGTGTGTCAGGATGACCGCGAGTGCAGGTTTACGACGACTGCGTCGCCGGACGCAGGCTTCGCCAGCTGCTACGGAATCGCATCAGGCCGAAGCAACCGGTAAAAACGAACAATGCGTTACCCATAACAAAAACAATAAAAGCTCTGCTCAGAGATCGACTGCCATGGCCGTACCCGCCTCGCCGCTCTCCCATGACGCCATCATTCAGGACTCCTGGTCCCGTTGCCGCGCGTTCGGTCTCAATCACCACAGCGTGCCGACCTTCGACCAGTTGCCCGCCGATGGCATAGCGCAGTTGTTGGAGAGCCAGCATTCCCTGGTGCAGACCACCCATCAGGAAGTCCTGCCGTATTACGAGAACATCCTGAGTAACTCCAATTGCCTGATCATGCTCGCCGACAACCAAGGCCAGGTGCTCACGTCCTGGGGCACCCAACGGTTTATCGAGCCGAGCCTGACCCGCGGTTTCAGCGCCGGGGCGAGCTGGATGGAACGTTGCAGTGGCACCAACGCGATCGGCACTGCCCTGGCCTGCGAGCAAGCGGTGCATATCGAGCATGATGAACACTTCCTGAAAGCCAACCGCTTCATGACCGGGTCCGCCGCGCCGATTTTCGATGCCGAGCGCAAGGTAATCGCGGTGCTCGACGTGTCCAGCGACAGCTACCTGCCGCCGTCCCACACACTGGGCATGGTCAAGATGATGAGCCAGACCGTGGAGAACCGGCTGATCCTCAACCTGTTCCACGGCCAGCATTTTCAACTGACTTTCAACACCGGGCTGAACAACCTCGACAGCCAATGGGCGGGACTGCTGATTTTCGACGAGACCGGGCAAGTGCTGTCGGCCAATCGCCGGGCCGACAATTTGCTGGGCATCAGCTTGTCGCGGGTCAGCGTGGAAAGTCTGTTCAAGGTGTCGTTGCTGGAGTTGTTGAACCAGCCGGATGGTTTGCCGTTTGCCCTGCAAGCGTCCGGGCGCAACCGCTTTCAGTGCCTGCTGAAGCGGCCGAAACAGGCGCCGATTCAGGCTCGGGTGTTTTCTGATACCAAGGGCGCAGAACCGACCGTTGCAGCGCCCGCTGCCATCAGCCTGAACACCCTGCATTTCGGCGACAGCCGCGTGGAAAAAGCCGTGCGTCAGGCCGAGCGCTTGCTGGAGAAAGACATTCCGCTGCTGATCCACGGCGAAACCGGGGTCGGCAAGGAAGTCTTCGTCAAAGCGCTGCATCAGGCCAGCTCCCGCAGCAAACAACCGTTTATCGCCGTCAACTGTGCAGCGATCCCCGCCGAACTGGTCGAGTCCGAGCTGTTTGGCTACGAGAAAGGCGCGTTCACCGGCGCCAACCAGAAAGGCAGCATCGGGCTGATCCGTAAGGCTGACAAAGGCACTCTCTTCCTCGATGAAATCGGCGACATGCCGCTGCCGACCCAAGCCCGGCTGTTGCGGGTCTTGCAGGAGCGCTGCGTGCAACCGGTGGGCAGCAGCGAATTGTTCCCGGTGGACATCCGCATTATTTCGGCGACCAACCGCTCGTTGCGCGAACAGGTGCAACTGGGGCGGTTTCGGGAAGACCTGTATTACCGGATCGGCGGCTTGACCCTGGAATTGCCGCCGCTACGGGAACGCAGCGACAAGCAGGCGCTGTTCAAGCGTTTGTGGGAGCAACACCGAGAGCCGTCGCAATGGGCCGGGTTGAGCCGTGAGGTGATGGAGTTGTTTAGCCGTCATCTGTGGCCGGGGAATTTAAGGCAAGTCAGCAGCGTGATGCAGGTGGCGCTGGCCATGGCTGAGGAACAACCAGTCAAGCCGGAGCATTTGCCGGATGATTTTTTTGTCGATCTGGAGATGGAACCGGTGGAACCCGCAGAACCGTTGGCGGTGGATTTGAATGATGCAGAAGATTTGAATCGGTTGTTGCAGGCGGCTGGGGGGAATATTTCGCATTTGGCGCGGAGGCTTGGGGTGAGTCGCAATACGTTGTACAAGCGGTTGCGGCAGGCTGAGTGATGGAGTGAGCAGCATTGGCGGCGGTCGGCTTTAGACCTTCGCGAGCAAGCCCGCTCCCACAGGGGGGATTTGTGTCATGCACAATACTCAATCACACCAAAAATCCCCTGTGGGAGCGGGCTTGCTCGCGAAGACGTCAACCCTGCCACCGCAGCACTAAAGCCAGGCCCAAAAACAAAAACCCGCACTTGGCGGGTTTTGTTTGTAACGATGCAGCTATCAGTCAGCCAAACGCCAGGTCGTGCCGCCCTTGCCGTCTTCCAGCACCACGCCCATGGCGGTGAGCTGGTCACGGATGCGGTCGGATTCGGCCCAGTCCTTGTTGGCACGAGCCGCCAGACGCGCAGCAATCAGCGCATCCACTTCAGCCGCATCAACCCGGCCTTCAGCGCCAGCCTGCAAGAAGTCATCGGCTTCGAGCTGCAACACACCCAGCACGCTCGCCAGTTCTTTCAAGCGCGCTGCCAGACCCGCCGCTGCATCGAGATCGCTCTCGCGCAGACGGTTGATCTCACGAACCATCTCGAACAGCACCGCGCAAGCTTCCGGCGTGCCGAAGTCGTCGTTCATCACCTGGGTGAAACGCTCGACAAACGCTTCGCCGCCAGCCGGCGCCACGCTCGGCAAGCCTTTCAACGCGTGGTAGAAACGCTCGAGTGCGCCTTTGGCGTCCTTGAGGTTATCTTCCGAATAGTTGATCGCGCTGCGGTAGTGGCTCGACACCAGCAGGTAACGCACGACTTCCGGGTGGTACTTTTCCAGCACGTCGCGAATGGTGAAGAAGTTGTTCAAGGACTTGGACATCTTCTCGCCATTGATGCGAATCATGCCGCAATGCATCCACGCGTTGGCGTAGGTCTTGCCGGTCGCCGCTTCGCTCTGGGCGATTTCGTTTTCATGGTGCGGAAACTCAAGGTCACTGCCGCCGCCATGAATATCGAAGGTCTCGCCCAGGCAGCAGGTCGACATCACCGAGCACTCGATGTGCCAGCCCGGACGACCGTCGCCCCACGGCGAAGGCCAGCTCGGCTCGCCCGGCTTGGCGCCTTTCCACAGAACGAAGTCCAGCGGGTCCTGCTTGGACTCGTCGACTTCGATTCGCGCACCGATGCGCAGGTCTTCGATCTTCTTGCGCGACAGCTTGCCGTAGCCCATGAACTTGGCGACGCGGTAGTACACGTCGCCATTGCCCGGGGCGTAGGCGTAACCCTTGTCGATCAGGGTCTGGATCATGCTCTGCATGCCAGCGATGTGATCGGTGGCCCGCGGTTCCATGTCCGGCTTGAGAATATTGAGGCGCGCCTCGTCCTCGTGCATCGCGGTGATCATGCGTTCGGTCAATACGTCGAACGGCTCGCCGTTCTCCTTGGCCCGATTGATGATCTTGTCTTCAATGTCGGTGATGTTGCGCACATAGGTCAGGTTATAACCGCTGAACCGCAACCAGCGGGTCACCAGGTCGAACGCGACCATGCTGCGGCCGTGGCCAATATGGCAGTAGTCGTACACGGTCATCCCGCAGACGTACATGCGCACATTGTTGCCATCCAGCGGCTTGAAGACTTCTTTGCTCTTGGTGAGCGTGTTGTAGATCGTTAACACTTTAATTGTTTCCTTGAATCACTGGCCCCACGAATCACGCAAGGTCACGGTACGGTTGAATACCGGAGCGCCTGGTTTCGAGTCCTTGATATCCGCGCAGAAGTAACCTTCGCGCTCGAACTGGAAACGGTCTTCCGGCTGTGCATTGCCCAGCGAAGGCTCAGCACGACAACCAGTGAGAACTTGCAGCGAGTCAGGGTTGATGTTGTCCAGGAAACTGGCGCTGTCTTCAGCCTTTTCAGGGTTCGGCGAACGGAACAGACGATCGTACAGGCGCACTTCGCACTCGACGCTCTCCGCTGCCGGCACCCAGTGCACCACGCCTTTGACCTTGCGGCCTTCAGGGTTCTTGCCGAGGGTTTCCGGGTCGTAGGAGCAACGCAGTTCGACGATGTTGCCATCGGCGTCTTTGATCGCTTCGTCGGCACGGATCACGTAGCTACCACGCAGACGCACTTCGCCGTTCGGCTCCAGGCGCTTGTAGCCTTTTGGCGGCTCTTCCATGAAGTCATCGTGGTCGATGTAGATTTCACGGGAGAACGGCAGCTTGCGCACGCCCAGCTCTTCTTTCTGCGGATGACGTGGCAGTTCGAGGTGATCGACCTTGTCTTCCGGGTAATTGGTAATCACAACTTTCAGCGGGCGCAGCACGCACATGGCGCGCGGTGCGTTCTGGTCCAGATCCTGACGGATGCTGAACTCGAGCATGCCGAAATCCACCACGCCGTCGGAACGGTTGGTACCGACCATGTCGCAGAAGTTACGGATCGACGCTGGCGTGTAGCCACGACGGCGGAAGCCCGACAGCGTGGACATGCGCGGGTCGTCCCAGCCGAACACGTGCTTTTCATCGACCAGTTGCTTGAGCTTGCGCTTGCTGGTGATGGTGTAGTTCAGGTTCAGGCGGCTGAATTCGTACTGACGCGGGTGCGCCGGCACTGGAAGAGCGTCCAGGAACCAGTCGTACAGCGGACGGTGGCTTTCGAACTCCAGGGTGCAGATCGAGTGGGTGATGCCTTCGATGGCGTCCGACTGACCGTGGGTGAAGTCGTAGTTCGGGTAGATGCACCACTTGTCACCGGTCTGGTGGTGGTGCGCGTGACGGATGCGATACATGATCGGGTCGCGCAGGTTCATGTTTGGCGAGGCCATGTCGATCTTGGCCCGCAGCACGCGTGCGCCGTCCTGGAATTCGCCGGCCTTCATGCGGGCGAACCAGTCGAGGTTTTCTTCCACGGAGCGGTCACGGAACGGGCTGTTCTTGCCCGGCTCGGTCAGGGTGCCACGGTATTCCTTGGCTTGTTCCGGGCTCAGGTCATCGACGTAGGCCTTGCCGGCCTTGATCAACTCGACGGCCCAGTCGTGCAACTGGTCGAAATACTGCGAGGCGTAGCGCACTTCACCGGACCATTCGAAGCCCAGCCATTTGATGTCGCTTTCGATCGCGTCGATGTATTCCTGGTCTTCCTTGGCCGGGTTGGTGTCGTCGAAACGCAGGTGCGTGACGCCGCCAAATTCCTGGGCCAGGCCGAAGTTCACGCAAATCGACTTGGCGTGACCGATGTGCAGGTAGCCGTTGGGCTCAGGCGGGAAACGGGTGACGATCTGCGTGTGCTTACCCGAGTCCAGGTCCGCCTGGATGATCGGGCGCAGGAAATTGACCGGCACGGCAGGGCCGGTCTTGGCATTCGAGGTAGGGTCGACAGTGGGCTTGCTCATAGGATCCTTGAACGTACAAGTGCGTGGCCGGAACGAAAGGCCTGACAAAACAAAGCCGCTATCATAGCCGATGCTGTCAAGCCGCTGACAGAGCGGGCCTGCAAACGGTGGCATTTAATCGCCTGCAAATGAAAAACAGCCTCGAAATTCGCGCCTGTCGCGCTAAACTGCGCACCTTGGTCGAGACAGACCAGACCGGTTGCGGGCCGAAACGCCCCGAAACCCACGAATTTCTTGAAAGAGTGCCGATCATGACCCAAGTCAAACTGACCACCAACCACGGCGACATCGTCCTGGAACTGAACGCTGAAAAAGCACCGGTTACCGTTGCCAACTTCATCGAATACGTCAAAGCCGGCCACTACGAAAACACCGTTTTCCACCGTGTCATCGGTAACTTCATGATCCAGGGCGGCGGTTTCGAGCCAGGCATGAAAGAAAAGAAAGACAAGCGCCCTAGCATCCAGAACGAAGCCGACAACGGCCTGCCGAACGAGAAGTACACCGTGGCCATGGCTCGCACCATGGAGCCGCATTCGGCTTCCGCCCAGTTCTTCATCAACGTGGCTGACAACAGCTTCCTGAACCACAGCGCCAAGACCACCCAGGGCTGGGGCTACGCAGTATTCGCCAAAGTGGTTGCCGGCACTGAAGTCGTCGACAAGATCAAAGGCGTGAGCACCACTTCCAAGTCCGGCCACCAGGACGTACCTGCAGAAGACGTGATCATCGAGAAAGCCGAGATCATTGAGTGATACTGCTGATTTCAGACTTGCATCTGGAAGAGGAGCGCCCGGACATCACCCGGGCGTTTCTGGATTTGCTCGCCGGACGCGCCCGTTCGGCGAGTGCGTTGTACATCCTGGGCGACTTTTTCGAGGCGTGGATTGGCGACGATGCCATGACGCCGTTCCAGCGTTCCATCTGCCAGGCCCTGCGCAATCTCAGCGACAGCGGCACGGCGATTTTTCTGATGCACGGCAATCGCGACTTCATGCTCGGCAAGGCCTTCTGTAAACAGGCCGGCTGCACGTTGCTGAAAGACCCGAGTGTCGTGCAGTTTTATGGCGAACCGGTGCTGTTGATGCACGGTGACAGCCTCTGCACCCGCGATATCGGCTATATGAAGCTGCGTCGCTACCTGCGTAACCCGATCACCCTGTTCATCCTGCGCCACCTGCCCCTGCGCACCCGCCATAACCTGGCGCGCAAACTGCGCAGCGAAAGCCGTGCGCAAACGCGGATGAAGGCCAATGACATCGTCGATGTGACGCCGGAAGAAGTGCCGCGGATCATGCAGGAATATGGCGTGAAGGCGCTGATCCATGGGCATACCCATCGACCGGCGATTCACAAGCTGCAGATTGGCGAGAAAGCGGCCCGGCGCATCGTGCTGGGGGATTGGGATCGCCAGGGCTGGGCATTGCAAGTGGATGAGCAAGGGTTTGCCCTCGCCCCCTTCGACTTCGCCCCGCCGCCGCAACTGGCCGCCCCAACCCACTGACAGCCAAACACAACCCCCTGTGGGAGCGGGCTTGCTCGCGAAGGCGTCCTGCCAGTCAATATCTCCATCAACTGACACACCGCTTTCGCGAGCAAGCCCGCTCCCACAGGGGGATCTTCGGGGTTAGCGGATAGTTGGCCCGACACATAACCAATGTGGGAGCGAGCCTGCTCGCGAAGGCGTCCTGCCAGTCAATATCTCCATCAACTGACACACCGCCTTCGCGGGCAAGCCTCGCTCCTACAAAGGGATCTTCGGTGCAGGCTCGCTCCCACAGGGGAATGTGTATGGCTTAGTGGCCCGAAGCAGCCGGCCCCGCCTTCGCCGCGAACGGTGGCTTGGCCAGCCACACAATCAGCATCAACCCCATGAATCCCCAACCCAGCAACGTGAAGTAATCCACGGTGGAGAGCATGTACGCCTGACTGGTCAGCACTTGGTCGAGTTGCGCATACGCCGGGGTACTCGCCCCGCCCAAGGCGTGCAAGGCGTCCCGGGTCGGTTGGTCATAGGTGGTGATGCTTTCGCTCAAGTACGCATGATGCTGATCCGCCCGGCGAATCCAGATCCAGGTGGTCAACGACGCCGCAAAACTACCGCCCAGTGTCCGCAGGAAAGTCGCCAGGCCTGCGCCGTCAGCGATCTGGCTTGGCGGCAGGTCCGACATCAGAATGCTCAAGGTCGGCATAAAGAACAGCGCCACGCCAATGCCCATGAACAGTTGCACCAGGGCGATGTGCTGGAAGTCCACTTCGTTGGTGAACCCGGCGCGCATAAAGCAGCTCAGGCCAATCGCCAGGAACGCCAGCCCGGCCAGCAGTCGCAGGTCGAACTTGTGTGCGTACTTGCCGACAAACGGTGACATCAGCACCGGCAGAATCCCGATCGGCGCCACCGCCAGACCCGCCCAAGTAGCGGTGTAACCCATCTGGGTTTGCAGCCATTGCGGCAGGATCAGGTTGATGCCGAAGAATCCGGCGTAACCCAGCACCAACACAATGGTGCCGATGCGGAAGTTGCGGTAAGCGAACAACCGCAAGTTGACCACCGGATGCTTGTCGGTCATTTCCCAGATCACGAACACTGCCAGGGCAATCACCGAAATCGCCGCACCGATGATGATGAAGTTCGATTCGAACCAGTCCAGGTCGTTGCCTTTATCGAGGATTATCTGCAACGCGCCAACGCCAATGATCAGCGTGATCAAACCGACGTAATCCATCGGCTGGCGGCTGGTTTCCACCGGACGCGCCTTGAGCTGCGAGCGCACCACCATCACCGCGAAAATCCCGATCGGCACGTTGATAAAGAAGATCCACGGCCAGCTGTAGCTATCGGTAATCCAGCCACCGAGGATCGGGCCAGCAATCGGCGCCACCACCGTGACCATCGCCAGCAACGCCAGGGCCATGCCGCGCCTGGCCGGGGGATACACCGCAATCAGCAGCGTTTGGGTCATCGGGTACAACGGCCCGGCCACCAGACCTTGCAGCACGCGAAAACCGATCAGTTCCGGCATCGAGGTCGAGATACCGCAAAGAAACGAGGCCAACACAAACAGGATGGTGGCCCAGAGAAACAGCTTCACCTCACCGAAACGCCGGCTCAGCCAACCGGTCAGCGGCAGCGCAATCGCGTTGCTCACGGCGAACGAAGTGATCACCCAGGTGCCCTGCTCCGAACTCACGCCCAGGTTGCCGGAAATCGTCGGCAAGGCCACGTTGGCGATGGTGGTGTCGAGCACTTGCATGAAGGTCGCCAGCGACAGGCCGATGGTGCTGAGCACCAGGCTGGGCGGCGTGAAAGAGGCGTTATTGCTCATCGCGAATCCTTTGAAACTTGGCTGGCGCGCCGCCTGTTACAGACGCAGCTGACCTTGTGGGAGCCTTTGTGGCGAGGGAGCTTGCTCCCGCTGGGTCGCGAAGCGGCCCCAAAAGCTTTACGACTGCTTCGCAGTCGAGCGGGAGCAAGCTCCCTCGCCACAAAGGCTTGCTCCCACAGGGTCGGTGTGATGGCGATTTAGCGTTGCGCGGTCTTGCTGACCGCTGCGCTGTTGTCATGGATCAACTGCGCGATCATCGCGTCAGCCTCGGCCAACTGACGGTCATAGACGTTGGTGCTGAACGAAGCCTTTTGTGGCGGCTGTTGCGCCAGTACCGGGCCGCTCTGGTCGTGCAGGTTCACATCGACCTGGGTCGACAGGCCGACGCGCAGCGGGTGCTTGGCCAGTTCTTCGGCATTCACGTGAATCCGTACCGGCACGCGCTGAACAATCTTGATCCAGTTACCCGTGGCGTTCTGCGCTGGCAGCAAGGCAAATGCGCTGCCGGTACCGGCGCCAAGGCTGTCGATGGTGCCGCTGAATTTCACGTCGCTGCCGTACAGGTCGGCCTCGATGTCCACCGGTTGGCCGATGCGCATGTCACGCAGCTGGGTTTCCTTGAAGTTGGCGTCGATCCACAGTTGATCCAATGGGATCACTGCCATTAGCGCGGTACCCGGCTGAACCCGCTGGCCCAGTTGCACGGAGCGTTTGGCCACGTAACCGGTGACCGGCGCAATCAGGGTGCTGCGGGAGTTGTTCAGATAAGCCTGACGCAGTTGCGCGGCGGCGGACATCACGTCCGGGTGCGACGACACCACGGTGTCATCCACCAGGGCGCTGGTGGTTTTCAGCTGTTGTTGCGCATTGGCCAAGGCGTTTTGCGCCGAGGTCAGGTCGTCGCGAGCGTGGGACAGTTCTTCCTGGGAAATCGCGCCGCCAGCGGCGAGGTTTTTCCGGCGGCTGAAGTTGTCCTGGGCTTTCTGCACGTTAGCCTGCTGGGCGTTGACCTGGGCGCGCATGCCGTCGACGTTGCTGTACAAACCGCGAACCTGACGCACGGTGCGAGCGAGGTTGGCCTGGGCACTTTGCAGCCCGACTTCGGCGTCGTTCGGGTCGAAGTTGACCAGCACCTGACCTTCATGGACCAGATCGCCATCATCGGCGCCAATGCTGACCACGGTGCCGGTGACCAGCGGCGTGATTTCCACCACGTTGCCGTTCACATAGGCGTCGTCGGTGCTTTCGTTCCAGCGACCGTAGAACTCGTGATAAGCCCAGACGCCGGCACCGGCGAGGATCACCAGAATCGCCAGCACCACCAGCATGACTTTGCGTTTGCGCGGGTTGCTGGTGTCTTGGGCGTTTTCAGGCGCTTGTTGGGTTGGAGCAGAAGTAGTTTCGGTGGCCATGACAGTTACCTTGAATTAGTTGTTCAGCTTGGCTGGAGCTGGATTGGCCGAGGCGATGGTTTCGGCCTGGAAGCCGCCGCCGAGCGCCTGCATCAATTGGATCGACAGATCGATCTGCTCGGCATTCAGGTTGGCCAGCTGACGCTGGGCCTGGAGCAATTGCTGTTCGATGCTGAGCACGTCCAGGTAATTGCCGATGCCGGAACCGTAGCGCTGGACCACGGTGTTGTAAGAGTCCTGGGCAATCTCGGTGGCGTGCTGTTGGGCACCAATCTGCCGGCCGATATCGCGCAACTGGTTGATGGTGTCGCTGACATCCCCCAGCGCCTTGACCAGGCTCTTGTTGTACTGCGCCACCGCCAGGTCATAGTCGGCGTCGCGGGCATCGAGGTTGGCGCGCAAGCGGCCGCCGTCGAAAATCGGCACCGAAATGGTCGGGGCAATATTGAAGAAGCGACTGGCCGAACCGAACATCGCGTCACCCAATAAGGATTCGGCACCGGCAGCAGCCGTCAGGTTCAAGTTGGGATAGAACTGGGTCTTGCTCGCGGCGATGTCCTTGCTCGCGGCTTCGACCCGCCAGCGCGCAGCCACCAGATCCGGGCGACGACCAAGCAATTCCGCCGGCAACACCGACGGCAAAGATACGGCGCTGGCCTGGAGAATCTTCGGCCGGGCGATTTCGTTGCCGCGATCCGGGCCTTTACCGAGCAGCACGGCCAAGGCGATTTTCGCGCTGTTCAGGCGTTTTTCCGCATCAATCAGGCTGGCTTCGGAACTGGCTTCCAGGCTTTCGGTTTGCTGGAACTGGTACTGGCTGTCGATCCCGGAGCTCAAGCGACGCTGGCTCAGATCGAGCATTTGTTTGGTGCGCTTGAGGTCTTCATTGGCCAGGTCATAGACGATGTGCGCCTGCCCCAAATCGCTGTAGGCGCGGGCGACGTCGGCGGACAAGGTCAGTTGCGCGGCTTGCTGATCGACTTCGGCGGCGCGGGCCTGGCCCAACGCAGCTTCCCAGGCGTCACGCTGACCGCCCCAGAGGTCGAAGTTGTAATTGAAGCTGGCGCTGATATTACGCACGGTGGCGTAGGCATCGCCCTGCCCGCGTGGGTCCTGATCCTTGGCCAGGCGCGAACGGCTGATGCCGGCGCTGGCATCGAGGGTCGGCATCCTATCGGCATCGGCGGCATACGCGGCGGCGCTGGCCTGATGGGCGCGGGCTTCGGCGATTTGCATGTCGGGGCTGTCGTGCAGGGCTTCGCGGATCAAGCCGTCGAGTTGTGGGTCGCCGAGGCTTTTCCACCAGTCGCTTTTCGGCCAGGCCGCCGGCGACAGGGTCACGCCAGTGAGGGATTGCCCGGCCTTGAGGCTTTTCGCATCGACGCTTTTGCCTTCGGTGTGCAAGCCACTGTAGCTGGCGCAACCGGCCAGGATCATGGCCGACAGCACCAGGCTCAGGCCTGTACGCAAGGTTTTACTGCTCATTTGTCACCTACCCGCAGCAGGGTGATCGAGTCACCGGCTGCCACCAAGATTTTCTTCAGGATCTGTTCCAGGGTGCTCAACTCGTCCGGCGTGATGGCGCCGGCCAGTTCATTCATGGCGTCGGCACCGATATACGGCAGACGGTCAGCCAGTTGCTGGCCCTGTTCGGTCAGTACCAGTTGCACCTGTCGACGGTCGGCCTCGGAGCGTTGGCGAGCGAGGAAACCTTTCTGTTCCAGACGATCGAGCATGCGCGTCATCGAACCGCTGTCCAGCGACAGGTGGCGGCACAGCTCGGCCGGGGTATCGACGCCGAACTGAGCCATGATGATCAGCACTTTGAACTGCGCGGCGGTGATGCCGTGGGGTTCCATGTGCGTGTCGATGATCCGGTCCTTGAGCAGCGCGGCGCGCCCGAGCAAAAGGCCGAGATGGCAATGCTTGAATTGTTCCGGGGTGAAATGCTTCATCTGGACACCAATTAGCTGCCTAGGCAGAGAATGTATGTCGAGATGTTACTGCCTAGGCAGCGAATGTCAACGTAATAGTTAGGATGCTTTGTATTTAGCGGATAAATGGCGGGGAGAACGGGGAGGCAAATCGTCGACTGGATCAGGTTCACGCACGCAATCGTGAACCTGTCCGCCGATAGGCTTTGAGCCGGGGGCTTACATCAGAGGAATGGAATAGCTCACGATCAGGCGATTCTGATCCTGGTCGCGGGCAATATCGCTGCGTGACATTGCGTTGCGCCAGCCGAAACCGACGTTCTTCAACGCGCCACTTTGAATCACATAATCCAAGGAGATATCTCGCTCCCATTCGCCTGCGTCCTTACCGCTGGCCGTCTGAATGTTGTCGCCCTTGAGGTACATGACTGACGCCTTCAGGCCTGGAACGCCCAGCGCAGCGAAGTCGTAGGCGTATTGCGTGAAGGCGGTTCGTTCGCCGGCCTGAATGAAGGTCTGAATGGTGCGGTCGGTGTACAGATAAAGACTGGCGCCGCCCTCGCCTTTGCCCACCAATCCACCCTGATTGAGTTGCGCAAAGTTGCTGTCATCGGAAACGCTTTGATAACCCGCGGTGATGGCATGGCCGCCTAACGAGTAAATGAACGCAGCGCTCCAGGTATCGTTGTCGATTTCACCCGTCCCGCCCTTGGTGTAACCACCAAACTTGTAGCCATTGGCGCGACCGGCGGCACTGCTGTTCTTGCCATCGGAGGTGGTCTTGAAATAACGCAGGTCGGTTTTCAGCGAACCGTATTCACCCAACGGCAATACATGCAATAAACCAGCGAAGTGCTGTTGGTAATAATCTTCGAGATTGGCGTAGTAATACTGGGCCGTCAGGTCTTTAGTCAGTTTGTAATCACCGCCGGCAAAGGTGAACTTATTGCTTTCCTGAGTGGCACCCGCCACCGCAAGGCCGGCGCTGTCGCTGGAACCGCGACCAGTAGCATGTTCAAGTTGGCCGGCGGTAAAGGTCAGGTTATCGAGTTCATTACTGGTGACCTGGCCGCCTTCAAAGGTTTGCGGCAGCAGTCGGCCATCGTTCGCCACCAGGATCGGCAACTTCGGCTGCAAGGTGCCGTAGCGCAACTCGGTCTTGGAGAAGCGCATCTTTGCCGTCGCGCCGACACGGCTCCACTGATCCGTGGCCTTAGCGCCATCGCTGGGGATCATTGAACTGCCGACATGCCGTCCTTCACCGCTATCGAGCTTGATCCCAAGCAAACCGATCGCATCCAGACCGAAGCCCACAGTACCGTCGGTAAACCCCGACTGATAGTTGAGCATGAAGCCCTGGCCCCACTCTTCGGTTTTCGACGGCGCGGCGGCTCCGTCGCGGTTATCGTTATTGAAATAGAAGTTACGCAAGTTCAAGTTGGCTTTACTGTCATTAATGAAATCAGCAGACGCCAAGGGACTCAGGGCCATGCCCAAACCGCCGGTCAAAAAACTTAATACTTGAAACGAGGCTTTCATCAGGGCGAACTCCAGCGCAGAAGCCATGTTCTGTGCGCAGTAAAAAAGACAGCAGGAAGCGCCGGGCCCACCAAGGGGTAAGCCCGTGCATTAAGTCATCAGTGAGATAAACGTCGTGTAACCGTACTTAAGTGGCCGTCGTTAACACCTCCCCAAGTTCAATAAGGACAGCATCGTCATCGTCCTGGTGTTATCAGTCGATCAATCCATGAACGTCATAAAACGGATAAGGCCCGGCGTATTCGCCGAACACGGCGTTGTGGGTAACCAGACCGTATTGCGGATGCCAGCGATGCACCAGGTACCCCGCCGGTTCCAGATTGAAATGTGCCGGCGCGGATGCCTCCAGATCCAGCACGATCTGGTGGGAAGTGCCGGGGCACACACAACTCAGTGAGCCGCCGAAGCGACGCTGCATCGGCCGATGCAGATGCCCGCAGAGCAAGCGCTCTATCTGTGGATGGCGAGCGACGAGCGCTTCCAGCGCGGCAGCGTTAACAAACGACTCTCGGTCCATGTGGCCGATACCGGTGATAAACGGCGGATGATGCAGAATCAACAGCGTCGGTACATTGGGCCGACGGGACAGTTGCTCATCGAGCCAGCGCAACTGGCTGTCCAGCACCTGACCGCCATGCGCGCCCGGGCGGGTCGAGTCCAGGCCGATCAGGCGCACCGGGTGATCCTCGACCACCCAATCGAGCGGCGCATTGGCGTCCGTCGGCAAATAGCGGTGATGGGTAAATCCCGCGAGTAACTGCTCGCGATCATCGTGATTACCGGGTACCAGGTAGACCGGCATGTGCAATCGCGCCAGTTCGCGCTTCAACACCGCGTATTCATCGGGACGGCCGAAATCCACCAGGTCGCCGCTGATGACCACGATGTCGGGGCGCGGCTGGCTGGCATTCAAATGATCGACCGCGCGCCGCAACGCACCCAGGCAATCGACCACGCCGTAGGTCAGCTTTTGATCGGCTTTAAGGTGCAAATCGCTGATCTGCGCAATAAGAAACGGACTGTTCAAAATAAGTGCTCTTAAACAAAAAACATTACGAATGCAGGGTGAACAACACGTGCGGTTCGATGGCCAGGGCAATCAGCGCGCCGGTGGCATGGATGACGCCGTCAGCGCTGTCGACCAACAATGGCTGTTCAGCCCCGATGTCCACCAACAGGCGGCTTTGCGCCCCCTGGAAAAACTGCCCGACCAGACGACCACGCACATGCCCGGCACCGTCCATCACCCGTAAATGCTCAGGACGGCAGTACACCGTCTTCGGCACGGGAATGCCCTTCCAGGGCAACTCGCCGCCGCTGACCTTCAAGCCATGGGCGGTCGGTTCGATCACCGGGAATGCATTGAGGTTGCCGACGAAACTGGCGACAAACGCGTTGGCGGGTTGCTGATAGATGTCTCGCGGCGTGGCCATCTGCGCGACGCGTCCGCGCTCCATGACCAGGATTCGATCCCCCAGCGCCATGGCCTCGCCCTGGTCGTGCGTCACAAACACCGAGGTAATGCGCAAGCTGCGCAGCAGTTGATCAAGCTCGCTGCGCAGCCGTTCGCGCAACTGTGCATCCAGCGCCGCCAACGGCTCATCAAGCAGCAATACCCGAGGCCGGGGTGCCAACGCTCGGGCCAGAGCCACCCGCTGACGCTGGCCGCCGGACAACTCATGAATACGGCGTTTGCCGTGATCTTGCAGGCCGACCAGTTCCAGCAACTCGGCGCAACGCTTGTTGCGTTCGGCGGGCGACAGGCCTCTTATCTTCAGGCCGTAAACAATATTGCCGGCCACGTCCAGGTTCGGAAACAACGCGTAATTCTGAAACACCATGCCCACGTCGCGACGCTCGATGGGCAGGCGTGTGACGTCGCTGTCGGCAAAGAAAATCTGCCCGACATCCGGGCGCTCAAGGCCGGCGATCATGCGCAACGTGGTGGTTTTACCGCAACCGGACGGGCCAAGGATCGCTAGGGTTTCACCGGCCTCGATGGTCAGGTTCAAATCGTCTACAGCAACAGTGCCGTCAGAGAACGCCTTGCGGCAACCCTGCAGGCGAATAGTGGTTCCGGTCATCGACGCTCTCCACGAGAAAGACGGGCGCTGATGGCCTGCAACGCAATCAGCAGCGGCACGATCATCAACAGAAATATGAGGGTGTAAGCGCTGGCCACTTCCAGCCGCGCCGAGGCATAGCTGTCGGCCAGGCCCACCGGCAAGGTCTTGGTCATTGGCGTGTGAAGCATCCAGGTCAGGTTGAACTCACCCAGCGACAGGGTGACGACCATCAGCACCCCGGCCAGTATCCCGGCCCGGCAATTGGGCACCACCACGCTGAAAAAACGCTTGATCGGCCCGGCACCCAGGCTCGCCGCCGCTTCTTCGAGCGTCGGCAGTTGCTGGCGCTGCATCACCGCCATTACCGGGCGCACCAGAAACGGCAGAGTGAACAGCACATGGCCCACCAGGATGAACAGCCAACTGCGGCGAAATTCGCCGAATTGCCCATAGGTCAGCAGCAGCGCCAGGGCGCTGGCCAAGCCCGGCATCGCCACGGGCAGCACCATCAGTTCTTCAAACGCGTGGCTGAATCGGTTGTTCATCCGCACCAGGGCATAGGCCGCCGGCACGCCGATCAGACAAACGCACACGGCACAGGCAACCGCCAATTGCAGCGATAACCAGACCGTCGGCGAGTAGCTTTGCCAGACCTGAATCAACCAGTCGAACGTCAGCCCACTGGACACCCCGACGAAGTAATTGCGCGTCAGCCCCGCCAGCAACGACATCAGCACGGGCACCAACATGAAGGCACAGACCAACAGGGTAAAAACCAGTTGTGCGATAAACAGCGTTGTTCGTTTCACAAAACCGTCCCCGACTGTTTGGCCACGCGCCGTGCCAGTAACAGCACCGCCCAGGTGACTGCCCCGAGGATGACTGACAGTGCAGCGGCCACTGTGAAATTGGCATAGTTGGTGAACACGTTATAGATCGCCACGGGGGTCACGTTCAGCCGCGTGCCCAAGGTGAACGCGGTGCCGAAAGCGCCCATCGACGTCGCGAAACATATGGCGCCGCAGGACACCAGCGCGGGCGCCAGCCCCGGCACGATCACGTCGCACACCACCCGCCAATGCCCGGCACCGAGTGAATGCGCGGCTTCTTCCAGGCTGCGATCAAGGCTTTCACACGCGGCCATCACCGTGAGAATCACCCGCGGAATCGAGAAGTACAGATATCCAATGAACAACCCCGTCAGCGAGTAAGCGAAAATCCAGCGCTCACCCGCCAGCTCCAGGCCCAGCGCGGCAAACAGGCCTTGTCGACCCGCCAGCAGAATTACCAGAAAGCCGACCACCACCCCGGGAAACGCCAGCGGAAACGTCAGCAACGCAACCAACGCCGAGCGCCCGAAGAACTGTTGGCGAGCGAGAAACACCCCGCTGATGCCACCGACCAACAACGCCGCCAGTGTCACCGCCGCCGCCAGGACGCAGGTCTGCACCAGGCTGCCCAGGTATTGCGCACTAGTCAGCACTTGCCAATAGCCGCTGTCGCTGCCATCGCGCCCTTGCCCGCCCAGCACAATCAAATGCGCCAGCGGCAACAGCCAGAACGCGAGCAGGACCGCCGCTGCCGGGGCCAGCGCCCAGGCAGCCGTCGGTCGCCAGCGCTGAAAAACATCACGGCGGGGCGAGGCCTCCAGCGCGTTGAGCTGCACAGTCGTCACTTACTTGACCTCACTCAGATAACGCGCAGCAAAGGCTTCCTGCACCGCCGCCATTTTTTCGTAATCGACCACACCCGCGCGGGCGTAGTCACTGTCTGGCAGAAACTGCGCGGCGACGTCGGCCGGCATCTTCATCTCGCGAACCGGGCGCAGATACGCCTTGGCCCACAACGCCTGCCCCTGATCGGACAGCACAAAATCCAAAACCTTTTCGGCGTTGGCGCGATGCGGCGCGTTGTCCACCACGCTCATCACGTAAGGCACGCTGATGCTGCCTTCTTTGGGGATCACGAAAGCGACGTTGGCCTTGTCTTTGTAGCGCGCGCGGTAAGCGTTGAAGTCGTAGTCGACCAGAATCGGCAGCTCGCCGGAAAGCACCCGCGCATACGCGGTTTGTTTCGGCACAATGGGTGCGTTTTTCGCCAGTTTCTGGAAGTAATCGATGGCCGGCGCGAAGTTATCCAGGGTCCCGCCCATGGCCTGATTGATAGCGACCGCCGACACGTAACCGACGAATGCACTCGACGGATCGAGGTAGCCGACCATGCCTTTGTACTCAGGCTTGAGCAGATCAGCCCAGCTCTGCGGAACCGGCAAGCCACCCAGCGCATCGACGTTGACCATGATCCCCAACGTGCCGGAATGAATCGCAAACCAGTGCCCCTGCGGGTCTTTCAATCCCGTCGGAATCTGCTCCCAGCCCTTGGGTTTATAAGTCCCGACCACCCCGGCTTTTTGTGCCTGCAAACCGAACGTGACGCCGTAATACACCACGTCCGCGACTGGCGCAGCGTGCTCGGCAACCAACTGCGCGAGGGACTGACCAGAGTTTTTGTTGTCCAGCGGGACCTGCACGCCGGTGGTGTCGGCAATGGCTTTGAGTTGGGTACCCCAGTCCGCCCATTCCGGCGGACAGTTGTAGCAAATCGCCGTTTCAGCGGCCTGGGCCAGGCTGGCCAAACCGCACAGCCATAACGCTGCCAGGGTTTTAGTGAAGCGGATCATCGAGTTTCTCCTCGTAGGGTTGAGTACTTTCGCCTGGCCGGACATGGCAAGGCAGGCAATGGGAAACCGGGGCGGCGCCAGCAATTTGCGCCAGCAACTGTTCAATCACCGTGCTGGCCAGCGTCGCAATCGGCTGCACCACACTGCACAGCGAGGGGTGCATTTGCGTGCCGAGGGCAATACCGTCAAAACCGATCACAGACATTTGCCGAGGCACATTCCAGCCGTGCCGGCGCAGCTCGGCGATCAGGCTGATCGCCAGCAAATCGTTGGAACAGACCAACGCGCTGGGCGCCTGTGGTCCGGACAAAAAAGGTTGAAGGGCGGCGAAATCGGCCTGGGTATGGGCGGGCATTTCGATCACCGGCAAGCTGTCGAGGCCGTGCTCACGCATCGCGTCGCCATAACCGGCGTAACGCAAACGGGCACGGTCGGACTGCAATGCCGGGCCGGCGACCATGCCAATCCGCCGATGCCCCGCGTCCAGCAAGTAACGCGTGGCCAGTGCCATCCCGGCGCGGTTGTCGACCGACACCGCGCTGTAATCAGGATTGCCCGGTTGGTGATAAGCCAGCACAAACGGCGTGTCCTCGCTGGCGAGGCTTTGCAGCACGCGGTTGCTTTCGGCATCGGTGACCGTCAGCACCAGCCCATCAACTCGCTGGCGCAACAACTCCTCGACGACCGAGCTTTCACGCTCGCTGTTGTAATCGGTGGTCGCCAGCAACAAGTTGTAGCCGCGCAAACGCGCGGCCCGCTCCATGGCCTGGAACTGCTCGGCGAACACCGGGTTGAGAAGATTGGGGACCACTACCCCGATCAGGTTGGTGGTTTGCAAACGCAGTTGGCGGCCGAGGCGATTGGGCCGAAAACCCAGTTCGCGGGCAGCGGCGAAGACTTGCTCGCGGGTCGCCGGACGCACCACTTCGGGGGAGGCGAAGGTCCGCGCGGCAGTCGCCCGCGATACACCGGCCAGTCGTGCAACTTCTTTCAAGTCAGTCATTGTCACTCGCTTGAGATCGATCTCATTGGCGAGGACATTACTCAGCGAACATGGCGTTCACGCGATAAACGAATGACATTTTGATGTCAGGCGCACCTCTGATGACGGCACCGCCCCCCAGCAATGTGGGGGGCGGCTTGATCACGAAATGCGCGACTGGGTCTTTCTGGAAGGTGCCGGAAGTTTAGAAATCCCGCTTGTAGAAGATGTCCAGCGAACTGGCCACGCCGCTGGCCACTTCCACGTAAACCTTTTTGCTCAGCTTGTAGCGCAACGCAATGGTGCTCGCCGGCTCAAACACGCCAACGCCATAACGCAAACTGAGTTTCTCGGAGATGTTGCCGCTGGCCACCACGCTGGTCGCGTCGCCGCTGCCTTGGGTGTCGAGCTGAAAATCCTGGATTCCCAAGTCCTTGGCCAAACCGCTGGTTACCCCGGAGCTGCCCATCAAGCCCAACCCGAGCGCGGCCTGGGCGAGCATGTTGTTGTCTTCACCGCTGGTGCTTAACGGACGCCCCAGCACCAGATACGACAACGCCTGCTCCTGGCTCATCGCCGGCTCGGAGAAGATCTGCGTGGTCGGCTGCTCGGCGCTGCCGCTCAAGCGGATGCCGGCGATGATGTCGTCAGTCTGGCGAATCGCTTCGATGTCCAGATACGGCTGATCGATCGGCCCGGCAAACAACAGCCGCGCGCGCCGTACCGTCAGGCGCTGGCCATAGGCGCGGTAGCGACCGTCGTTAAGCCAGAGTTCGCCACGGGTGTCCATGTTGTCGCCGATGTGCACATACCCCTGCAGATTCGCGGTCAGGCCAAACCCGGCGAAGCTGAGTTTGTCGTCGCCGACCACCACATCGATGTCCATTTTCATGGCGACCGGCGGTTTGCCCGCTTCGGTCTGCGCGCCGACGATGATCGTGTCATCGGAGACCTTGACCGTCGAGGGCGGCAACTCGCGCACGGTGATCTCGCCCTTGGGCACCAGCACTTTGCCGGCGATGGCCAGTTCGTCGCCCTTCATCGAGATTTTCAGGTCCGGCGCCACTTCAAGCTTGGCGTAAGGCTCGACAGTGACCGGCAATTGCGTGCCTTTGAGCGCCAGATCCACCACCAGCGCCTGACCCCACGCGATGTTGCCGTTCAGACTGCCCTGCCCGCTCTTGCCGCTTTTCCAGCCGCCGTTCAGTTGTACAGTTTCACCGGCGATCACCGCTTGCAGCTGCAAGGCTTGCAGCTCCATCGGCAATTCAGCCCCGGACACTTCGCCGTCGCTGAGTATCAGGTTGCCGTTGACCAGCGGCGCCAGCAACCCGCCGGACAGCGTGCCGCTGCCATTCAGGCGACCGTTGAGTTTCTCGACCATCGGCACAAACGGCCGCGCCACTGACAGGTCCAGACCGTTGAGACGGAATGAACCGGTCAGCGGTTTGTTCTTCGCCAGCGGGTTGATCTGCGCCTGCACCATCAATTCGCCGAGCTTGCCGCCGACGAAGTTGAGGTCGGTGTCGATCCGCTTGGGCGTGAGTTTGCTGGTGAGTTTCAGGGTCTGGTACGGGAAGTCCAGCCACTGATCCTTCTCTTTCATGCGCAAGGTGCCGCCGCTGGCATCAATGCTGACCTGACCGTTCGGGCCACTGGCCGGCAAGTCCAGTTGCAGATCGGCGTTGAGCTTGCCCTTCCAGGCGAAATCCTTCGGCAACCACTGGGCGAGGCTGTCGATCGGGAATTGCTTGAGGTGATAACGCAACTTCGGTTCCGGCATTAACCGTTGGTCTTCGCCGCACAAACTGGCCTGACCGGACATCCAGCAATGCGCACCGAAGTTGATTTTGCCGTCCGCCAGCCGTTCAAGCTTGGCCGGGCCTTGCAGCTTCCAGTCCTGGCCGCCAGCCTGGATATCGCCGCTGGCCAGGCGTCCGCGCCAGTTGCCTTTATCCAGTGCGCCGTCGAGGCCGAGAGCGAGTTTCAGCTGTGGGCCTTGCAGGTCGAGGCTGAGTTTCTGGTTCTTGATATCGCCCTGGCCGCTGGCAGTCAGCGTCCCCAGCGAAGTGTCGCCAGCCTGAATGCCGCTGCCCTTAAGGTCGATCTTCGCCCGTTGCGCACTGTCGAGCGTCGCATCGAGGTTCAAGCTTTGCAGGCGATTGTCTTCGAAGGCCAGTTGCGAGCCTTGCAACCCGAGCTTGCCTTGAGGCGCCTTGAGCGTGCCGGCGACATCCACCCGACCATTGAGCTGACCGCGCAGTTGCGGCCAGAGTTGGGCCAGGCGCGGCAGCTTGATGTCGATCTGCCCGGCAAGTTTCTGTTGCAGGCTGCCCTTGCCGTTGATGCTGTTATCGCCGAGGCGAATCTGCAACGCATTAAGGTTCCATTGCTCCCCGGCGCCATCGGCCTTGGCCTGGATCACCGCCGGTTGGCCGCGCAGCTTGCCTTTCAAATCGAGGTCGGCGCTGAGGCTGAGCTTCTCGTTCTTCATCTCGCCTTTGCTGCGCAACGGTCCGGCCAAGGTGCCCGGCAACTCCGCTATCCAGTACGCCGGGTTGATCGCCGACAGGTCCAGCGCGGTGTCCCAAGCGATGCCATCGGCAAATTGCAGGTTCAGGTGGCCTTCGGCCTTGCCCTGCCCGGCTTCGAGCTGGAATTGTTGCAGGTAGATTTTCGTCAGGTCGCCGGCGAACGGGCTGCTCAGGCTGAACGCCCCGGCCGGACCGTCCAGCGCGGCTTTGAAGTTGCCGAGGTATTTGCCGTCGGTGTAAGACACTTCGCCGTTGAAACTGCGCAATGCGACCTGCGGCTCGTCGATCAGCGGATAGAGGCGATGCCACGGGAAGTCCTGCCAGTCGATCTTCGCCTGGGCGCTGAAGCCTTTGCTCCAGTCGAGGTTGCCGGTGAGCTTGAGGCTTTGCTTGTCGTTGGCGGTCAGGTCGAGGCCGGCGATCTGCGCGCCCTTGGCGTCGACCTTGCCTTGCAGCAACAACGCGACCGGGCCTTTTTCGGCGGGCAGCGTGGCTTTGCCGAGCAGTTGGTAACCGTTTTTCAGGTCGCCGTCGCCGGTGAGTTCCAGTTGATTGAGTTGCAGGGTGTCCGGCAGATCAGCGGCAGGCTTGAAGCCGTCGGCGGTGATTCGCACCTTGGCTGGCAGGTTTTCCACCAGTGGTTGCAATTCGCCGGTCAGTTGCCCGTTAAGGTAGCCACTGCTGTCGGCTTTCAGATTCAGGGTTTTCAGCAAGTCGCCGTCAACCTTCAGGGCCAGCGTCCAAGGCGCGGGCGTCGACAGGGTCAGCTTGCCTTCGGCGGTCAACGGCCAGTTGCCGCCGGGTTGCAGCAGGCCCGAGAGGTTCAGGCTCAGGTCGTCGCGCTGCAATTGCACGGAATCAATCTGCAAACCTTTCGCGGTCCAGTGCGCCGCCAGTTGCAGGCCCTTGAGTTCTTCGCTGCCATTGAACAACAGACTGCCGACCTTAACGTCGCCCAGCTCAATCGCCAGCGGCAACTTCAAGTCTGGAAGCGTGATCGGGCCGCTGCTTGCTTCTTCGGTGCCCGGCGGAAATTGCAGGCTGACCTGATCGGCCTGAAGTTGATCGATGCACAGGGTCATGCGCGTCAGGCACAGCGGCGACCAGGCGAAAATCACCTTGTCCAGCTCAACCCGGCTGCTGTCCTGCTGCCACAACAGATGATCAGCGCTCCACTGCCCGCCCAAACGACCCTGGAAATTATCCACGCTCAGACCCGGCACAAACCCGAGCGCCCAGCGACTGCCGGTCGCCGTGCCCAGCACTGTGGCCACGGCCAGGACGATCAACATCAGCAGCGCCAGAAGCGCCGCCAGTGAAATTTTCAAACCACGCTTCACAGCTCAGGCCCCATGGAAAAGTGCAGTCGAATGCCGCCGTCGTCGTCCATCGCGTGGGCCAGGTCGAGGCGGATCGGCCCTACCGGCGAAACCCAGCGCACGCCGATACCGACACCGGTCTTGAGGTTTGGCAGTTCGAGTGTATTGAAGGAGTTGCCCTGGTCGATGAAGGTTGCGACCCGCCATTTCTCGGCGATGGAGTATTGATACTCGACGCTGCCGGCAATCATGTAGCGGCCACCGATGCGGTCGCCCTCGGAGTTTTCCGGGGACAGGCTCTGATAGTCATAACCGCGCACGCTCTGATCGCCACCGGCAAAGAAACGCAAGGACGGCGGCACCGATTTGTAACCGTTGGTGGCGCTGCCGCCGACCTGCACCCGCCCGAGGAAGCGGTGTTTGTCGAAAACGGTGGTCAGGCCTTTTACCAGCGCGGTGCCGTACAGCAAGTTGGTGTCCGAACCGAGCCCTTCCTTCGCCACTTTGGTTTCGAAAGTCAGGCGATAGCCGTTGTGCGGGTCGATGCGGTTATCGCTTTTCAGGTACGAATAGCTAACGCCGGGCATCAGCAAGGTGCTCAAGCCGGAGTCATCGCCGAGGGTATATTCCTCGCGCTGCCATTTGAGCGACACCACCCGCTGCCAGCCGCTGGGCAACTTGCTGTGCCATTCCGGGCCGAGGGTCAGCAGCTTGCTCACGGAATCGGTGTCGGCAATTTCTTCGTATTGATAACCGGCGGCCCAGCGCAGCTTGTCGGTGAGCGGCGGGTCCAGCGGAATGTCGTAGAACACCCCGACGTTCTGCCGTGGCGCCGACACTTCGGCTTCCCAGCCATAGCTGTCGCCTTGGGGATTGACCCAGTGCCGGGTCCAGTTGGCCTTGATCCGGGGGCCAACGTCGGTGGAGTAACCCAAGCCGAGGCCCATGGTGCGCGGCTTGCGGGTGTCGAGCTTGACCGCCACCGGGATCACATCGTCCTTGGACGCGGTCGGCGCCGCGTCTACGCGCACGCCTTCGAAATAGCCGCTGGATTGCAGGGCCTGGTTGAGTTCGGCGATCAGTTCGGAGTCATACGGCGCGCCGGCCTTGAACGGCACCATGCGTTGCAGCAGGTCTTCGTCGAACGGCGTATCGCCTTCGAACGTGACCTTGCCCAAGGCGTAGCGCGGGCCGCTGTTGTAGATAAGTTCAACGTCAGCCACACCGGCGCGCGGGTCCACCAGGAGTTTCTGGCTGGCGAAATAGCCGCTGAAAAAACCGAAGCGCGAGGCCTGGTTCTGGATCAGGCGCTTGGCGTCTTCGTAATGCCCATGATTGAGCACCGCGCCTGGCTTGAGCAGCTCCGGCGGCGGTTTGCGAAAGGATTTGAGGGAGGCGGCAGGCCCGTCGATGCGCACGGTGACGTTGCGCAAATGGATCGGTTCGCCGGGGTCGATCTTCAGCGTCAGGCGCGGCTTCTCGCCGCCCTTCACTTCGCTGTCGATCTGCGGCTGGTAATACCCCAAGGCCTGGGCGGCCTTGCGCGCCTGTTCCTCGGCGCCGCGACTGAAGCGCAGCAAAGCTTCCTCGTCACGATCGCCGAGGCTGCCGATATAGCCCTCTATATTGGCTTTCAGTTCATCGTTGGACGGTTTGATCCGCACATCCAATTCACTTTGCGCCAGCGCCGCGCAGCTGGATAACAGCATGAGCACGCCACTGGTAAATCTTCCTGGAAACTTCATAGGCGCGGATGCTATCACGAGCTTGAGAGCGTGATAGAGCCTGGGGTGCCGTGAAAGTTCTACCTTTATGCCGTGGCTGTTTGTAACACCTGGGGATTGGCGTGAAAAAACACGTGCTCGCGGATCGGTCCTACCGCCACTTCGCCAATTTCCTCGTAGCCCTGACGCTTATAGAACTCCAGATAGCGAGGATTCCCGGTGTCGAGGATCACGCCTTCCGAGTGTTCATCCACTGCGCACCAGTTATGAACGGCTTGCAGCAGTTGTTCGCCGAAGTGTTTTCCCTGGAATTGCGGGTGAATCCCCAGCAATGGCAACACGTGCACGGCGTCGGACGGCACGCAGGCAGCAACCGCATCGTGGTATTCGAGGTAGCGACGGGTGCAGCGGAACCCCGTGCTGAGCACCATGCGCAGGCGCCAGGCCCAGCTTTCGGTGATGCCCAGCCGACGTTGCGGCGGCGCAATCAGAGCGATGCCGATCAGGCGGTCGTTGACCAGCAGGCCGATGGCCGGCAAATCCTGGAGGAAGTGTTGTTTGACCAGTTCGCGCACTGTGGCCCGTACACGTTGCTCATAGCCGGGGCGCTCGGCTTCGAACAGGTAGCCGAAGGTCGGCTCGTGGCGGTAAGCCTGGTACAGCAAGGAGCGGGCTTCGCGGGAGTAGCCGCTGTCGAGCATGTGGATATCGGCAATGGCGGTCGAGGTTTCAGGCATAACGGTAGATCTCCCCGGGGCACCGTTCAAATGACGGCGCTCTTCTGGTTACGAGCCTATAGCGCTGGCACAGTTCCGTTCTGATCCGAATCAGTGTTGCAGCTCAGGCCGTCTTCGCGAGCAAGCCCGCTCCCACACAGGTATAGACCAGACTCATCCCCTGTGGGAGCGGGCTTGCTCGCGAAGGGGCCATTTCTGACGACACATCTCCTACGACCAAACACGAATCCCCTCACCCCAACACTGGCCCCATTCCTACATGTCAGCTAGCATCGCCCTTTTGCCAGGACTGCCGACCATGAAGATCGTCTCCTTCAACATCAACGGGCTGCGCGCTCGCCCGCATCAGCTGGCGGCGCTGATTGAAAAGCATCAACCGGACGTTATCGGCCTGCAGGAAACCAAGGTCCACGACGACCAATTCCCGCTGGCCGAGGTTCAGGCGCTGGGTTATCACGTGTATTTCCATGGCCAGAAAGGCCATTACGGCGTCGCCATTCTGTCGCGCCAGGAACCGCTGGCCCTGCACAAAGGCTTCGCCACCGATGAAGAAGACGCTCAACGGCGTTTCATCTGGGGCACCTTCGCCGACGCCAATGGCGTGCCGGTGACGATCATGAACGGCTATTTCCCACAGGGCGAAAGCCGCGACCACCCGACCAAGTTCCCGGCCAAGCAACGTTTCTACAACGATTTGCAGCACCTGCTGGAAAGCCAGTTCAGCAATGAACAACCAGTGGTGGTGATGGGCGACGTGAATATTTCCCCGGAAGACTGCGACATCGGCATCGGCCCGGACAACATGAAGCGCTGGCTGAAAACCGGCAAATGCAGCTTCCTGCCTGAGGAGCGCGAGTGGATGGCGCGCCTGAAGAACTGGGGCCTGGTGGACAGCTTCCGTCACCTCAACCCGGACGTGGCCGACCGTTTCAGCTGGTTCGACTACCGCAGTCGCGGGTTTGAAGACGAGCCCAAGCGCGGGCTGCGGATCGACGTGATCATGGCGTCCCACGGTTTGTTGCCACGGGTGAAGGATGCCGGCGTGGATTACGATTTGCGCGCGATGGAAAAACCGTCGGATCATGCGCCGATCTGGCTTGAATTGAGCTGATCCTTCGAAATTAACACTAATCCACTGTGGGAGCGGGCTTGCTCGCGAAGGCGGAGTGTCAGTCAACACCCATATTGACTGACCCACCGCCTTCGCGAGCAAGCCCGCTCCCACATTTGGAATGCTGTCATCTTTCGGAAACTTTACTGACTTATTCTCCCGGCACTTCCTTTGGCTTATTAAGGTGCCGGCATGACGCTGCGCGTATTGTTCCTGTTAATGGTGTGTCTCAACCTGCCGTTAACGGCCACCGCCAGTGACCTGCCAACTCCCGAACACGGCCCGGTCCTGCGCATTCAGGGCTCCAACACCATCGGTGCGGACTTGGGCCCGGCGCTTGTCATCGGGTTGATGCAGGAGCAAGGCCTGCTCAAGGTGCACAGCGAAACCCCGGACAAGGCCAACGAACAGCGGATCGTCGGGCAGACCGCCCAAGGTCGGCGGGTGGTGGTCGAAGTCGCGGCCCACGGTTCCAGCACCGGTTTCACGGCACTGAAAAATGCCACCGCGGATCTCGCCGCCTCATCGCGCCCGATCAAGGACAGCGAACTGGCGGACCTCAAATCCCTCGGCGATCTGAAAAGCCCGAATGCCGAACAAGTCATCGCCATCGATGGCCTGGCAATCATCCTGCACCCGCAAAATCCGCTGAATCAGCTCAACACCGAACAACTGGCGCGGATCTTCAGTGGCGAGGTCAGCACGTGGGAAGAACTCGGCGGTATCGGTGGGACGATTCATCTGTATGCGCGGGATGACCAGTCGGGCACCTACGATACGTTCAAGGAATTGGTCCTCAGTCGGCGTGGGAAAACCCTGAGCAGCGCGGCGAAACGTTTCGAGTCCAGCGAGCAATTGTCCGACGCGGTCAGCCTCGATCCGCAGGGCATCGGTTTTATCGGCCTGCCCTATGTGCGTCAGGCCAAAGCGGTGGCGATTGTCGATGGGCAGTCGCAAGCGATGTTGCCGCTCAACAGTTTGATCGCCACCGAAGACTATCCGCTGTCCCGGCGACTGTTCTTTTACCTGCCACCCAGTGGGAAAAATCCCTGGGCCGAGGCGTTGGTGGCGTTCGCGCAAAGCAGCAAGGGCCAGGCGATTGTCGCGGCCAATGGCTTTATCGCCCAAACGGTGCAGGCGATGGCGGTCACGCCGAATGCGCTGATGCCCGAGGGTTATCAGGCCCTGAGCCGGCATGCCCAGCGGTTGACGGTGAATTTTCGCTTCGAAGAAGGCAGCGCGAGCCTGGACAACAAGGCCCGACAGGACTTGTCCCGGGTGCTCGACTATATAAAGCAGCACGACAAAGCCAACCGTGAGGTGACGCTGGTGGGATTTGGCGATGCCAAGAGCGATCCTGCGCGGGCCGATCTGCTGTCGAAACTGCGGGCGATGGCGGTGCGGCGGGAATTGGTGAAAAGCGGCGTGGTGTTTCGCGAGATTCGCGGCTTTGGCGCCGAGATGCCGGTGGCGGCGAACAGTGCGGATGAGGGACGGATCAAGAATCGGCGGGTTGAGGTTTGGGTTTATTGAAGCCGCGTGCGAACAAATGTGGCGAGGGGGCTTGCCCCCGTTCGGCTGCGCAGCAGTCGTAAATCATCCATCGCGATTTTTCAGAAAAAACGCGGTGGATGGTTTTGGGTCCGCTTCGCGGTCCAACGGGGGCAAGCCCCCTCGCCACAGGGGATTAGTGCCCGCTACGCATCATCTCTTTCGGCACATATTTGCCGATTTCGAATTTGCCGATCGCCGCGCGGTGCACTTCGTCCGGGCCGTCGGCCAGGCGCAGGGTGCGTTGCATGGCGTACATGTAGGCCAGCGGGAAATCGTTGGACACCCCTGCCCCGCCATGAATCTGGATCGCCCGGTCAATCACGCGCAAGGCGACGTTCGGCGCGACAACCTTGATCTGTGCGATTTCGCTCTTGGCGATCTTGTTGCCCACGGTGTCCATCATGTAAGCGGCTTTCAACGTCAGCAGCCGCGCCATGTCGATTTCCATCCGCGAGTCGGCGATCTTGTCGATGTTGCCGCCCAGTCGCGCCAACGGCTTACCGAACGCAGTACGGCTCACCGCGCGTTTGCACATCAATTCCAGCGCACGCTCGGCCATGCCAATCGAGCGCATGCAGTGGTGAATCCGGCCAGGGCCAAGGCGACCCTGGGCGATTTCAAAGCCGCGTCCTTCGCCCAACAGGACGTTTTCGTACGGCACCCGGACATTTTCGAACAGCACTTCGGCGTGGCCGTGGGGTGCGTCGTCGTAACCGAACACCGGCAACGGCCGCACAATCTTCACGCCCGGCGTGTCCACCGGCACCAGGATCATCGAGTGCTGGGCGTGGCGTGGCGCATCGGGATCGCTCAGGCCCATGAAGATCAGGATCTTGCAGCGTGGATCGCAAGCGCCTGAGGTCCACCATTTTTTGCCGTTGATCACCCACTCGTTGCCATCACGCACAGCGCGGGCAGCCATGTTGGTGGCGTCGGACGAAGCCACGTCCGGCTCGGTCATGGCGAACGCCGAGCGGATCTCGCCGCGCAGCAGCGGTTCGAGGTAACGCTGCTTCTGTTCTTCGTTGGCGTAACGCACCAGCACTTCCATGTTGCCGGTGTCCGGCGCGGAGCAGTTGAACGGCTCCGGACCGAGCAGCGAGCGACCCATGATTTCCGCCAACGGCGCGTATTCGAGGTTGGTCAGGCCGGCGCCGAGCTCGGACTCAGGCAGAAACAAATTCCACAACCCTTCAGCCTTGGCCTTGAGTTTGAGCTCTTCCATGATCGCCGTCGGCTGCCAGCGATCGCCTTCTGCGACCTGACGCTCGAACACGGCTTCAGCGGGATAAACGTAGGTGTCCATGAACGCGGTCACGCGCTCACGCAGTTCCTGAACCTTGGGCGAATAAGCGAAATCCATGAGCATTTACCTTCTTGGGCAGAGGTTGTTTAGGTCATGCAATCGATGCTAGAACAGCTACGAAAATTTACCTAGCCTATTCTCGGCGTGTATTAACATTCATCACCGATATATGATCGGGTGATTGAGACCCCAACAATAAGAGTGCCGCGCAATGAATCTGAGCAAGGTCGACCTCAACCTTTTCATCGTCTTCGACGCGATCTACACCGAAGCCAACCTGACCCGTGCCGGGCAGATTGTCGGCATTACCCAGCCTGCGGTCTCGAACGCTCTGGCCCGTCTGCGCGAGACGTTCAACGACCCGTTGTTCGTGCGCACCGCCCAAGGCATGGTGCCCACGCCCATGGCCCAGAACATCATCGGCCCGGTGCGCAACGCCCTCTCGCTGCTGCGGGTGTCGGTGCAGGAAAGCCGCATTTTCAACCCGTTACAGGCGGTCAAGACCTACCGCATCAGCATGACCGACCTCACCGAAGCGGTGATCCTGCCGCCGCTGTTCCAGCGCCTGCGCCGCCTCGCGCCGACCGTGATCATCGAAAGCTTCCTGTCCAAGCGCCGCGAGACCACCAAGGAACTGGCGGCCGGTCGCCTCGACTTCGCGGTGGATGCGCCGCTCAACACCGACCCGCAAGTGCGTCACGTCAAGTTGATGGAAGACCGCTACGTGTGCGCCATGCGCAAGGGCCATCCGCTGGCGGGCAAAGAGAAATTCACCCTAGATGATTACCTTTCACTGACCCACATCCACATTTCCAGCCGCCGCAGTGGTTTGGGGCATGTTGACCTGGCGCTGGGGAAAATGGGGATCCAGCGCAAGATCGCCCTGCGCTCCCAGCATTATTTGATGGCGTCCCAGGTGTTGCAGCAGACCGATATGGTCATGACCGTGCCGGAGCGTTTTGCCCGTCGGCATGACCTGCAAGCGTTCAACCTGCCGGTGAATGATGTGCCGCCGGTGGAGACTCACCTGTACTGGCACGAAAGCACCGACCAGGACCCGGCCAACCGCTGGATGCGCGAGCAGATGATCGAGTTGTGCCAACAGGTGACGGCGCATGAGAAGAAGCTCGATAAGGTGTAGGACGTTGGCTTTGGACCGCGTTATCGTTCTTCGCGAGCAAGCCCGCTCCCACATGAGATCTTCAGTGAACACAATATTTGTGGATTACAGAGATACCCTGTGGGAGCGGGCTTGCTCGCGAAGAGGCCAGCCGCAACACCACAAACCCATACCCCTTGACGTAAACGTCAACCTGCCATTAGCTTAGCGCCATGACCTTCTTCGAGCGCGCCCATGAGCAGCCAGACCTACAGCATCTCCGACCTCGCCCGCGAGCTCGACATCACCACCCGGGCCATTCGCTTTTATGAAGAGCAAGGCTTGCTCAGCCCCGAGCGCCGTGGCCAGGAACGCATCTATTCGCCCCGCGACAAGGTCAGCCTGAAGCTGATCCTGCGCGGCAAGCGCATCGGTTTTTCCCTGGCCGAATGCCGCGAGCTGATCGAACTCTACGACCCCACCGGCGGCAATCAGAAACAACTGCAAACCATGCTGACCAAGATTGCCGAGCGTCGCGAGCAACTTGAGCAACAGATGCTCGACATCGAGCAGATGAAGCTGGAACTGGATACGGCGCAAGAGCGCTGCACCCAGGCGCTGGAGCAGACGATCAAGAGTCAGGAAGCCATTCAATAACCACAACGATCCCCTGTGGGAGCGGGCTTGCTCGCGAATGCGGTTTCACATTCAACATTGATGTTGGCTGATAGACCGCCTTCGCGAGCAAGCCCGCTCCCACAGGGTTCTCGGAACATTCAGAAGGTCCATCACCATGCCCCTCCCCACCCACGTACGCCTGATCGAAGTCGGCCCCCGCGACGGTCTGCAAAACGAAGCACAGCCCATCAGCGTCGCGGACAAGGTGCGGCTGGTCGATGCCTTGAGCGCCGCCGGCCTGGGCTATATAGAAGTCGGCAGTTTCGTTTCGCCCAAGTGGGTGCCGCAAATGGGCGGTTCCGCCGAGGTCTTCGCGCAGATCCAGCGCAAACCCGGCGTAACTTACGGTGCATTGGCGCCAAACCTGCGCGGATTTGAAGACGCCATCGCGGCCGGGGTCAAGGAAGTCGCGGTGTTCGCCGCCGCGTCCGAAGCGTTCTCCCAGCGCAACATCAACTGCTCGATCAGCGAAAGCCTGGCGCGCTTCGTGCCAATCATGGAGGCGGCCAAACAACACGGCGTCAGCGTGCGCGGTTACGTGTCGTGTGTGCTGGGCTGCCCTTACGAAGGTCACGTCGCGCCGGAGCAAGTCGCCCTGGTCGCTCGCGAGCTGTATGCCATGGGCTGCTACGAAGTCTCGCTGGGTGACACCATCGGCACCGGCACTGCGGGCGCGACCCGCAAAATGTTCGAAGTGGTTTCGGCAGACGTTCCGCGCGAAAAACTCGCCGGGCATTTCCACGACACCTACGGCCAGGCCATGGCCAACATCTACGCCAGCCTGCTCGAAGGCATCGCGGTGTTCGACAGCTCTATCGCCGGCCTCGGCGGTTGCCCGTACGCCAAAGGCGCCAGCGGTAACGTTGCCACCGAAGACGTGGTGTACCTGCTCAACGGCCTCGGGATCGAGACCGGCATCGACCTCGACGCCTTGATTCTCGCGGGCCAACAGATTTGCAGCGTGCTGGGTCGTCCGACCGGTTCGCGCGTGGCCAAGGCTCGCAGCGCGCAGTAACGGCGTGGATGTGTCCGGGTGTTACCGTTGCGTAAGAAACGTGGGGGACAAGCGAGTAACACGGAAACAAATTGTCGGATTTTACCTGAGCGAAAAACCTTACAAAAAATCAACTCGTTGATTTATAAGGAATTTTTAAACTTGGCACGGCTTCTGCTATCTCTATTGCATAACAAGAACAAAAAAAGCGGCAAACCTAATAAAAATAAGACGTAACGACTCTGACATAACAAAAACAACACGGCAGAGACGCAGCTAACAGATTTTTTTGGAGAAGGTGTGCTTTTCAGGGTGCTTTTCGGAGTAACCCGCAACCGGGCAGAGAACAATAAAACTACCCTCAGGTAGCTCCCGAACTGGTTGGATCGCTTGGCGAAAAAGTAGATCAGCGCTCAAAAAAATACGTTTGCTCTTGATCCCGGATGGGGATCGACAAAAATAGCGGTAAAGGGCCACGGTTGCCAAAAACAACAACAGACCGCCCCTCAATAATAAAAAAAGAGCACGCGCAACGACAAATTAAAGGGGAGCTTCGGCTCCCCTTTGTGCTTTCTGGCGTTTACCCCTCTCCCACATTCCTACTGCCCTCGGTTTGCCGTTATTCTCTGGGCTTTTACCGGGAATCCCCACGCTTATGGACATGTTCCAGGCCATGCAGATTTACACCCAGGTGGTCGATACCGGCAGTTTCAAGAATGCTGCCGACGCCTTGCAACTGCATCGCCCGGCCATTACCAAAGCCATCCAGCAACTGGAAAAGACCCTCGAAGTCCGCCTGCTCAACCGCACCACGCGCAAAATCAGCATGACCGCCGAAGGCGAGCGCTTCTATGAACAGTGCTCGAAAATCCTCGGTGACGTCGCCTCGACCCTGGCCACGTTTTCCCATGACGCCGAAAGCCCGAAAGGCAAACTGCGTCTGGATTTGCCGGTCACCTTGGCCAAAGAAGTGATCATCCCGGCGCTGCCGGACTTTCGTGCGCGCTACCCGGACATCGAACTGGTGATCGGTTGCGGTGATCAGGCCGTGGACATGATCAATGAAGGCATTGACTGCGTGGTGCGCCTGGGCGAACTGTCGGATTCCAGCAACATTGCGCGGCGGATCGGCGCCGTACCGATGCTGACCTGTGCATCGCCGGCCTATCTGGCCCGCGAAGGCACACCCACTGGGCTTTCGGACCTGAACCGGCATCTGGCGGTGAATTACTTTTCCGGGCCCACGCGAAAAATCATGGACTGGCAGTTTTTCATCGACGGAGAAACGGTGCCCATCCGTTTGAAAAGCGGGATTCAGGTCAACGACTCCGAAGCCTTTCTCGCCTGCGGCCTGGCGGGACTGGGCCTGCTGCACGGGTTGCAGTTGTCGTTGCAGCCGTTTCTCGACAGCGGCGAGTTGGTGGCGGTGCTGCCGCAATTGCAGGCGTTGCCGAAACCGATTTCGGTGCTGTACCCCAACAAGCGTTATCTGGCGCCCAAGGTCCGGGTATTCATCGAATGGCTGAGTGAACTGCTGCAGCAAAAGGGCCTAGCCTGAAGCATTGTTATTTTTCTGATAACAATGAAAACCCAGAATCGCTATTTTTCTTTCCAATCCCGCCGCCTATCGTTCGCTCCACCGGTGCACTTTGCACCACTACCTTTCGAACGGAGGCAACATGGACCTGAAACTCAACGGCAAGACCGCCCTGGTCACCGGCGCCAGCATGGGGCTGGGTCGCGCCATCTGCAAAACCCTCGCCGCTGAAGGCGTCCAGGTCATGGGCGTGGCCCGCAGCGCTGACTTGCTGCAAAGCCTGGTCGAAGAAATCCGCGACGCGGGCGATCTCGTGCCACTGAGGCTGATCCAAGACTTCGTCGCCCCGGACGCGCCACAGCGCATTGCCGCCGCCGCACTGGAGCGCCTGCAACATGTCGACATTCTGATCAACTGTGCCGGCGGCAGTCGCCCAATGGCCATTGATGCGCCGGAAAGTGAATGGATTGAGGGCATGACCCTGAATTTCGACCGTCATCGGCAACTGACCCAGCAATTGCTCGCGCAGTTCATCGAGCGCAAAAGCGGCACGATCATCAACATCAGCGGCAACCTGGAGCCGGAAGTGGTAAACGCCGCGATCGTCGCCAAGGCCGGATTGGTGGCGTGGTCCAAAGGGCTTTCCGAGCAATTGGGTCAGTACGGTGTCACCGTCAATTGCGTACAGCCGGGCCTGATCGACACCGCGCAAATCCGCCGCCTCTATCCCGGCGACGCCCGGCGCGACTTCGCCGAACGCAACATCGCCCTCGGCGATTTCGGTGAGCCGATTGACGTGGCCAACGCCGTGACCTTCCTCGCCTCGCCGCTGGCGCACTACATCACCGGGACCATCGTGACCGTGGATGGCGGTATGCGCGGTTACTCGTTCTGATTGGACTCAAGGAGATTTCCACCCATATTCCTTTGTGGGAGCGGGCTTGCTCGCGAAGGCGTCGGGTCAGTTGACATTACTTTAACTGACACACCGCTTTCGCGAGCAAGCCCGCTCCCACAGGGGGGGGGATTGGGGTTAGGCGTTGTTTTCGCGGAGCTCCTCGATGCTGATTTCACGCATGCGGAATTTCTGGATCTTGCCGGTCACGGTCATTGGAAACTCTTCCACGAACTTGAAGTAACGCGGTGTCTTGAAGTGCGCGATGCGCGACTTGCACCAGGTTTTCAGCTCATCTTCGGTTGCGCTATGGCCGGGGTGGAACTTGATCCAGGCGACGATCTCTTCGCCGTAGCGCGGGCAGGGAATGCCGATCACTTGCACATCCGCTACCGCCGGGTGTGTGAAAAAGAATTCTTCCAGCTCCCGTGGGTAAACATTCTCACCGCCACGGATGATCATGTCCTTGTTACGTCCGGCGATGCACACGTAGCCCTCGTCGTTCATGCTCGCCAGGTCACCAGTGTGCATCCATCCGGCCTGATCAATCGCTTCGGCGGTGCCTTGCGGGTTGTTCCAGTAGCCGAGCATCACGCTGTAGCCCCGGGTGCAGAGTTCGCCAATCGTGCCGCGTGGCACCAGGTTGCCGGCCTCGTCGATGATTTTGCTTTCCAGTTGCGGCTGGGTGCGACCGACGGTGGTGACGCGCAATTCCAGTTCGTCTGACGGACCGGTCTGTAAAGACACCGGACTTGTTTCCGTCATGCCGTAGGCAATCTGCACTTCGTTCATATGCATTTCGCTGATGACCCGGCGCATCACCTCAATCGGGCACGTCGCGCCGGCCATGATCCCGGTGCGCAGGGTCGACAGATCGAAGTCAGCGCGTTGCGGTTGATCGAGCATGGCGATGAACATGGTCGGCACGCCGTAGAGCGCGGTGGCTTTTTCTTCGGCGACGGTGGTCAGGGTCAGCAGCGGATCGAAGGCATCGTTGGGGTAAATCATCGTGCTGCCGTGGGTGATGCAGCCAAGGTTGCCCATGACCATGCCGAAGCAGTGATACAGCGGCACCGGGATCACCAACCGATCATCGGCGCTTAGGCCCAGGCTTTCGCCGACCATGTAACCGTTATTGAGAATGTTGTAGTGACTGAGGGTCGCGCCTTTCGGAAAACCGGTGGTGCCCGAGGTGTACTGGATGTTTACCGGTTGGTCGAAATGCAGGCTGTTTTGGCGTTCATTCAACTGTTCGACCGAGACGCTGTTGGCGAGATCGGCCAGTTGTGACCACGGCAGGAAACCCGAGGGCGGCTGCGCGTCGAGGCTGATCACACCGCGCAAATCCGGCAGGCGTTCGCTCTGCAGCTGGCCGATGGATTGCTCCGCCAACTCCGGCACCAGCCCTTGCAACATCGCGTGATAGTCAGAGGTCTTGAACGCCCCGGCGCAGACCAGCCATTGGCAGCCGGATTGCTTCAGCACGTATTCGAGTTCGGAGCTGCGGTAAGCCGGGTTGATGTTGACCAGGATCACGCCGATTTTTGCGCTGGCGAACTGGCTGATGCACCACTGCGCGCAGTTCGGCGCCCAGATGCCGAGGCGATCGCCGGTCTGTAAACCCAGCGCCAGCAGTGCTCGGGCGTGCAGGTCCACGGTGTCGGCGAGTTGCTGCCAAGTGTAGCGCAGCTGTTGATGACGCACGACCAGCGCTTCGCCGTCCGGGTACAGCGCGACCGTGTGATCGAACTGCTCGCCGATGGTCATCGCCAGCAAGGCTTTGTCCTGGGAACCGCGGGTGTAGCTGCGCTGCGGGTTTGCACTGGGTTGATCCATGACGACCCCTATTGTGTTTATTTATGGGTTGCCGACGTTCACCTGTGGGAGCGCCTGTGGCGAGGGGGCTTGCCCCCGTTTGAGTGCGTAGCACTCACAAGATCTCTGGTGTATCGGAAATCTTGGGGCTGCTTCGCAACCCAACGGGGGCACGCCCCCTCACCACAGTCGCGCCCACAGAGTTGGTCCGCTTTCAATCTTGAACTGGCTCTACTCTCGCTCAAGTTGACGTTAACGTAAAGGGTGATTGACAGCCATTCGTCACAGGCTTACGTTAACGTAAAGGTGAGAACCCGATCACGGCCCTCCCTACCCTACAAAAAAGCCAAAAGGTGACCCATGAGCTATCCATCCCTGAACTTTGCCCTCGGTGAAACCATCGACATGCTGCGCGATCAGGTTCAGTCCTTCGTCGCCAAGGAGATCGCTCCGCGCGCGGCCCAGATCGACATCGACAACCTGTTCCCCGCCGACCTGTGGCGCAAATTCGGTGACATGGGCCTGCTCGGCGTCACCGTGCCGGAAGAGTACGGCGGCGCTGGCCTGGGTTACCTGGCGCACGTGGTGATCATGGAAGAAATCAGCCGTGGCTCGGCCTCGGTGGCGTTGTCCTACGGCGCGCATTCCAACCTGTGCGTGAACCAGATCAACCGCAACGGTAATCACGAACAGAAAACCAAATACCTGCCCAAGCTGATCAGCGGCGAGCACATCGGCGCCCTGGCCATGAGCGAGCCGAATGCCGGTTCCGACGTGGTCTCGATGAAACTGCGCGCCGACAAACGCGGCGACAAATACGTGCTCAACGGCAGCAAGACCTGGATCACCAACGGCCCCGACGCCAACACCTACGTGATCTATGCCAAGACCGACCTGGAAAAAGGCCCGCATGGCATTACCGCGTTTATCGTCGAGCGCGATTCCAAAGGCTTCAGCCGCAGCAACAAATTCGACAAGCTCGGCATGCGCGGTTCCAACACCTGCGAGCTGTTCTTCGATGACGTCGAAGTGCCGGAAGAAAACATCCTCGGCGTACTCAATGGCGGCGTGAAAGTGCTGATGAGCGGCCTCGATTACGAGCGCGTCGTGCTGTCGGGCGGCCCGACCGGGATCATGCAGTCGTGCATGGACCTGATCGTTCCGTACATCCACGACCGCAAGCAATTCGGCCAGAGCATCGGCGAATTCCAGCTGATCCAGGGCAAAGTCGCCGACATGTACACCCAACTCAACGCCAGCCGCGCCTACCTCTACGCGGTGGCCCAGGCTTGCGAGCGCGGCGAAACCACGCGCAAGGACGCGGCGGGCGTGATCCTCTACAGCGCCGAACGCGCCACGCAAATGGCCCTCGACGCGATCCAGATTCTCGGCGGCAACGGCTATATCAACGAATTCCCGGCCGGACGTCTGCTGCGTGACGCCAAGTTGTACGAAATCGGCGCCGGCACCAGTGAGATTCGTCGCATGCTGATCGGTCGTGAACTGTTCAACGAAACCCGCTAAACGGAGCTGCCCATGGCTATCCTGCATACCCAGCTCAACCCCCGTTCGGCGGAGTTCGCTGCCAACAGCGCGGCGATGCTCGAACAGGTCGACGCCCTGCACACCCTGCTTGCCCAAGTGCAGCAAGGTGGCGGCCCGAAGGCGCAAGAACGCCACACATCGCGGGGCAAACTGCTGCCCCGTGAGCGGATCAATCGCCTGCTCGATCCGGGCTCGCCGTTCCTCGAAATCAGCCAACTCGCGGCTTACGCGGTGTATGGCGAAGACGTTCCGGCGGCCGGCGTGATTGCCGGGATCGGCCGGGTCGAAGGCGTCGAATGCATGATCGTCGCCAACGACGCCACGGTTAAAGGTGGCTCGTACTACCCGCTGACCGTGAAAAAACACCTGCGCGCCCAGACCATCGCCCAGCAAAACCGTTTGCCGTGCATCTATCTGGTGGACTCCGGCGGCGCCAATCTGCCGCGTCAGGATGAAGTGTTTCCGGACCGCGAGCACTTCGGGCGGATCTTCTTCAACCAGGCCAACATGAGTGCCATGGGCATTCCGCAGATTGCCGTGGTGATGGGCTCGTGCACCGCTGGCGGCGCCTATGTGCCGGCGATGGCCGACGAAGCGATCATGGTGCGCAACCAGGCGACGATTTTCCTCGCCGGCCCGCCGCTGGTGAAAGCCGCGACCGGTGAAGTGGTCAGCGCCGAAGATCTGGGCGGAGCCGATGTGCACTGCAAGATTTCCGGGGTCGCCGACCATTACGCCGAGAGCGATGAACACGCCCTCGCCCTCGCCCGACGCAGCGTGGCCAACCTCAACTGGCGCAAGCTCGGCGAGCTGCAACAACGCACGCCGATTGCTCCGCTGTACAGCAGCGACGAGTTGTACGGCGTGGTTTCAGCGGACGCCAAGCAGCCATTCGATGTGCGCGAAGTGATCTCGCGGCTGGTCGACGGGTCAGTGTTCGACGAATTCAAAGCGCTGTTCGGGACCACCCTGGTGTGCGGCTTTGCCCACTTGCACGGTTACCCGATCGCGATCCTCGCCAACAACGGCATCCTGTTCGCCGAAGCCGCGCAGAAAGGCGCGCACTTTATCGAACTGGCCTGCCAGCGCGGCATTCCGTTGCTGTTCCTGCAGAACATCACCGGTTTCATGGTCGGCCAGAAATACGAGGCCGGCGGCATCGCCAAGCACGGCGCCAAACTGGTGACCGCCGTAGCGTGCGCCAAGGTGCCGAAATTCACCGTGATCATCGGCGGCAGCTTCGGCGCCGGTAACTACGGCATGTGCGGGCGGGCTTACGATCCGCGTTTCCTGTGGATGTGGCCGAATGCGCGTATCGGCGTGATGGGTGCAGAACAGGCGGCCGGCGTACTGGTGCAGGTCAAGCGCGAGCAGGCCGAACGCAGCGGACACGCTTTCAGCGCCGAGCAGGAAGCCGAGATCAAGCAGCCGATTCTCGATCAGTACGAAGAGCAGGGTCACCCCTACTACTCCAGCGCACGACTGTGGGACGACGGCGTCATCGACCCGGCGCAGACCCGCGATGTACTGGCCTTGGCCTTGTCCGCGTCGCTGAACGCGCCAATCGAACCGAGCCGCTTCGGCGTGTTCCGGATGTGATTTGTTGGAGCGGGCTTGTGTGGCGAGGGGGCTTGCCCCCGTTCGATTGCGAAGCAATCGTCATCCCCGGCAATCCCCCCACAAGAGTTGTGGAGACGAACCATTATGAGCGACTTCAACACCCTCGAACTGCTGACCGACCCGCGAGGTTTCGCGACCCTGTGGCTCAGCCGTGAAGAAAAGAACAACGCGTTCAACGCCGAGATGATCCGCGAACTGATCCTCGCCCTGGACAAAGTCTCGGGCGACGCCAGCCTGCGGTTTTTGCTGGTACGCGGACGCGGTAAGCATTTCAGCGCCGGCGCCGACCTGGCCTGGATGCAGCAATCAGCCGAACTCGATTACCACACCAATCTCGACGATGCCCGGGAACTGGCGGAGTTGATGTACAACCTCGCCAAGCTGAAAATCCCGACCCTGGCCGTGGTGCAAGGCGCGGCGTTTGGCGGCGCGCTGGGCCTGATCAGCTGCTGCGACATGGCGATTGGCGCGGATGACGCGCAGTTCTGCCTGTCGGAAGTGCGTATCGGCCTGGCGCCTGCGGTAATCAGCCCGTTCGTGGTGCAAGCCATCGGCGAACGCGCAGCACGACGTTATGCGTTGACCGCCGAACGTTTCGGCGGGCAACGGGCGCGGGAAATCGGTTTGCTGTCGGAGAGTTACCCGGTAGCGGAGCTGGAGCAGAAAGTCGAGCAATGGATCGACAATCTGCTGCTCAACAGCCCGGCGGCCATGCGCGTCAGCAAGGACTTGCTGCGCGAAGTCGGCCACGGCGGACTGACCCCGGCCCTGCGCCGCTACACCGAAAACGCCATCGCGCGCATTCGTGTCAGCCCTGAAGGCCAGGAAGGCCTGCGCGCTTTTCTGCAAAAACGTCCGCCGAACTGGCAAGCCGAAACCACCAAGGAGCCGCGTTGATGAGCGCACCTGTCCTCACCACCCTGCTGGTGGCCAACCGTGGCGAGATTGCTTGCCGCGTGATGCGCACCGCCAAAGCCCTGGGCCTCACCACTGTCGCCGTGCACAGCGCCACCGACCGTGATGCCCGGCACAGCCGCGAAGCGGATATTCGCGTGGACCTCGGTGGCAGTAAAGCTGCCGACAGCTACCTGCAAATCGACAAACTGATCGCGGCGGCCAAGGCCAGCGGCGCCCAGGCGATTCATCCGGGTTATGGCTTTTTGTCCGAGAACGCCGGGTTCGCCCGCGCGATTGAAGACGCCGGTTTGATTTTCCTCGGCCCACCCGCCTCGGCCATCGATGCGATGGGCAGCAAATCCGCCGCCAAAGCCTTGATGGAAACCGCCGGCGTGCCGTTGGTGCCGGGCTATCACGGCGAGGCTCAGGACTTCGACACCTTCCGCGATGCCTGCGAACGCATCGGTTATCCGGTGCTGCTCAAGGCCACGGCCGGTGGCGGCGGTAAAGGCATGAAAGTGGTCGAGGACGTCAGCCAGTTGGCCGAAGCCCTGGCCTCGGCCCAGCGTGAAGCAAAATCGTCGTTCGGCGACTCGCGGATGCTGGTGGAGAAGTACCTGCTCAAGCCGCGTCACGTGGAAATCCAGGTGTTTGCCGATCAACACGGCAACTGCCTGTATCTGAATGAACGGGATTGCTCGATTCAGCGCCGGCACCAGAAAGTCGTCGAGGAAGCGCCGGCCCCGGGCCTGAGCGCGGAACTTCGCCGGGCCATGGGCGAAGCGGCCGTGCGGTCGGCCCAGGCCATCGGTTACGTCGGCGCGGGTACGGTGGAGTTTCTGCTGGATTCGCGCGGCGAGTTCTTCTTTATGGAGATGAACACCCGCCTGCAAGTCGAGCATCCGGTCACCGAAGCCATCACTGGTCTCGATCTGGTGGCCTGGCAGATTCGCGTGGCGCGGGGTGAAGCGTTGCCGATGACCCAGGCGGAAGTGCCGCTGATTGGCCATGCGATTGAAGTGCGTTTGTACGCCGAAGATCCGGGCAATGATTTCCTGCCGGCCACCGGGCGCCTGGAGTTGTATCGCGAATCCGCCCCGGGTCCGGGTCGTCGCGTGGACAGTGGCGTCGAAGAAGGCGATGAGATCTCGCCGTTCTACGACCCGATGCTCGGCAAGCTGATTGCCTGGGGCGAGGACCGTGAACAGGCGCGCCTGCGGTTGTTGAGCATGCTGGATGAGTTCGCCATCGGCGGGCTCAAGACCAACATCAACTTCCTGCGCCGGATCGTCGGCCATCCTGCCTTCGCGGCGGCGGAACTGGATACCGGGTTTATTCCCCGCTATCAGGAGCAACTGCTGCCAGCGCCTGCCGACCTCAGCGATGAGTTCTGGCAAGCGGCGGCCCAGGGGTTTGCCCAAAGCCAGCCGTCAGCGTTGCGTGCCGATGACACCAGTTCGCCGTGGGCTATCAACAGTGGTTTCCGCGCCGGGCTGCCTAGAGAGATCACCCTGCATTTGAGTTGCGAGGGCCAGGATCGCGCGTTGACCCTGGGCGATGTAACTACCGCGCAGCTCAAAGGTGAGCAACTGCTGACCGAACACGACGGGGTGCGTCGTCAGCATCGGGCCATTCGCCGTGGTGACTCTCTTTACTTGCAATGGGAAGGTGAACTGCACCGGGTCGAAACCTACGATCCGATCGCTGCGGTCGAATCCAGCCACAGCCATCAGGGCGGCCTGACCGCGCCTATGAACGGCAGCATTGTTCGCGTGTTGGTGGAGGCCGGGCAAACGGTCGAGGCCGGCGCGCAACTGGTGGTGCTGGAAGCGATGAAAATGGAGCACAGCATTCGTGCGCCCCATGCCGGTGTGATCAAGGCGTTGTATTGCCAGGAAGGCGAGATGGTCAGCGAAGGCAGTGCGTTGGTCGAGTTGGAAGAAGCGTGAAATGAAGATCGGTCCTACGCAATGCTAGGACCGATCTGATTAGAATTTGGCTGTTGCCTGAACCACCACGCCGATAATTCGGCACTCCTCGGTGAAAAGGGCTTTCGGATACGTCGGATTGAGCGGGACCAGGTAACGCTGCCCGCCCTCTTCGATCAGCCTGCGAAACGTCGCCTCGGAACTGTCCGGCCACTGGGCGATCACCAGTTTTCCCGGCTCCGGCACAATGGCCGGGTCCACCAGGATCATCATGCCCTCGGGGATGCTGATGCCGGTTGGCGCGGTCATCGCGTCGCCCACCACACTCAGCCAGAAGGCCGGGCCCTGAGAGTGGTAGTCGGTCAGCTCGAAGCGCTCCTCCTTGCGATACACCGTCAACTCGCCATCGCGCAGTTGCGCCGGCTCCTTCCAGTCACTGACCGGGTAGCGGAAGTACGGGTTGTACTTGAGCGCCAGGGGTATCTCTTCCTCTTCAAGGGCGAGCCGTTCGCGGATCACCAGCGCCACTTCGAGGAAGTCCATGCCCAGCGCCTTCAACACACGGTTCATGTTGACGACGCCAGGATCGCGGCGTTTGTTCAGCCAGTGGCCGACGCCGCCCTGGGACATCCCGAGGCGCTCTCCGAGTTCTATTTGAGTGATTTTGAGTTCACTCATTTTGGCCTTGACCAATTCAATCCATTTATCCATGTGCGGCACGATACGTGGGCGCCTCCGGCCAACAAAACACAAATTGTAGTATTAAAACTCTGGTCACAAATACAGTACGTACTAGGATGGGAATCACGGATCTGAATCTATCACGGAGTTTGCAATCATCATGACCATCCCCAGCCACGACACGGCCGACACCCAGTTCGACACCACCTTCACTTCGCCAAAAGGCACCGCTGCGGCGCAACGGGCGCTGGATTATTACTTGAAACCAGCTGTTTCAGAGGTGGAAGTCCAGGCACGCTTTTTCGACGTCAACCGCAACATCAGCAGTGAAGAAGCGTTGGTTCATGCGTCCGATCTGTTGCGTTGTGCCGCCGCCACCGCACAGGAATCGGCTGACAACCTGCAAGGCGCAAACCGGGCGCTGGCGTTTTCGGTGGTGCACATGATCGATATGGCGCAGGCGATGGTCGACCGATCCCTGGATGGCGATCAGCACGACTGAGGCGGATGAGTATTGCAGGAGGACAGGAAAGAATTTTCCAATCGCGCAGATAAAATCATTTGACTTGCAAACGAGAATGATTATTATTGCACGCAGCTGGTCGCGAGATCAGTCGATGGACCAGAGGACCTTAGGTCGGTCTCCTGGACTATCTCCTCATCAGGCTAATCACGGTTTTTGACCCGGCTTTTTGCCGGGTCTTTTTTTTGCCAGTTATTCTGGCTTTGGCTTCAGGCTAATGAAGACTGTAGGTGCTGCTAATTCGATGGCCGGCATGATATCAAAAGAATATCCGTTGGCAAGAGAAGCCCGGCAGCATTGGGCCAAACTAATCCAAAATAGCACTTGAGAATCAATCACACAGTCTCTAAGCTGCTTCGGCGTCAAGGAGGACGCCCCCCGCTACATCTGCAATTTTCCCCCGATTCATCCCCACCTTGCGTGTAAAGTAGCAGCCATAAAATCATAATCAGGAATCGACTATGACCGTGGCTAAATCCTCTTTCGACATCACTGCCAACTTCGACAGCGGCAACATTGAAGTACTGGACATCAGCAACCCTCTGCAAGCGCTTTTAGCAATCAAGCCAGACACGCGCAGCCAGCATTTCCAGTGGTTCCACTTCAAGGCCAGCGGTCTGCATGTCGGTCAAGAGCATTGGTTTCGCCTGAACAACGCCAGTAAATCCTCGTACAACAAAGCCTGGGATGGTTATCAGGCGGTGGCGTCCTACGACCACGTCAACTGGTTCCGCGTACCGACCATTTTCGAAGGCGACTGCCTGCGCTTCAGCCTCGAAGCTACGGCCACGCACGCCTGGTTTGCCTACTTCGAACCCTACAGCCGCGGTCGCCATGACTGGCTGATCGAACAGGCGCTGAGCAAGGCCGGCACTGAACTGCTGGCCACTGGCAAAAGCGCCGAAGGCCGGGATATCCAGTTGCTGCGCAAAGGCAGCGGCGCCGAAGGTCAGCGCAAGGTCTGGATCATCGCGCAACAGCATCCGGGCGAGCACATGGCCGAGTGGTTCATGGAAGGCGTGATCGAACGCCTGGAAAAGCATGACGATCCCGTACTGAAAAAACTCCTGGCCAGCGCCGACCTGTACCTGATACCGAACATGAACCCGGACGGCGCCTTCCACGGCCATCTGCGTACCAACGCCATGGGCCAGGACCTGAACCGCGCCTGGCAGAGCGCCAGCCAGGAGATCAGCCCGGAAGTCCTGTTTGCTCAGCAGCAGATGGAAAAGTACGGCGTCGACCTGTTCCTCGACGTACACGGTGACGAAGAAATCCCTTACGTGTTCACTGCCGGTTGTGAAGGCAACCCCGGTTATACGCCGCGGATCGAGAAGCTCGAAACCCACTTCCGCGATCACCTCAAGCATCTGACCAAAGACTTCCAGACCAAACACGGCTACACCCGTGACTTACCGGGCAAAGCCAACATGACCCTGGCCTGTAACAGCGTCGGTCAGAAGTTCGACTGCCTGTCGCTGACCCTGGAGATGCCGTTCAAAGATAACGACGACGCACCGAATGCGTTGACGGGTTGGTCGGGCAAACGCTCCAAGCAGTTGGGGAAAGATGTGCTGACGACTGTTGCGGAGATGATTGATACGTTGCGTTAATTGACTTCGTGGCTGCATGCCCGGCATGCAGCCACGTTCATTCCGCCGCCACCCGCACACAATCCTCCGGCCCCAGCAATCGCCCATCCTCGGCGCGCAATTCCAACGTGCGCACCGGTCGCCCCTGTTCACGATCCACCACCCGCGAATGCGCCTCCCCGGCCTCAAAGAAAAACGCCTCGCCCCACTGCCGCAAGCCGATGATCAACGGGAACAGGCCTTTGCCCTTTTCCGTCAGCACGTACTCCTGATACGCGCTGCCATCCGACGCCGGCACCAGATCAAAAATCCCATGGGCCACCAACGTGCGTAGGCGCGCCGAGAGGATGTTCTTGGCCATGCCCAAATTGCGCTGAAACTCACCGAATCGGCGGATGCCATCGAAGGCATCGCGCACGATCAGCAATGACCACCAATCACCAATGGCATCCAGTGACCGGGCGACCGGGCATTCGGCGCCTTGCATGCTTGTTCGTTTGACCATGCTCGTGCTCGCAGACTGCAAATGTGGTTGCAATATAAAACCAGCCTGCTTACCGTACAACTGGTTTTATTTTGAAACCACATCAGGAGCCTGGCATGAAGCCCAATCATTCGTTGAACAGCGGCGTGGTGCTGCTGTTCGCTGTTGCCTGCGGACTGGCCGTCGGTAACGTGTATTACGCCCAACCGCTGCTCGATGCCATGGCCGACGCGTTTGCCATGAACCCGGCGACCATCGGCATCGTCGTCACCCTGACTCAGGTCGGTTACGGCGTGGGCCTGTTATTGCTGGTGCCGCTGGGGGATCTGATCAACCGGCGGCGCCTGATCGTCACGCAAACGCTGTTGTCGGCAGTGGCGTTGCTGATGATCGCCTTCGCGCAAAACAGCGCCTGGCTGCTGATCGGCATGGCGTTGACCGGATTGTTGGCGGTGGTGACCCAGGTGTTGGTGGCGTACGCGGCGACCCTGGCGATTTCAGCCCAGCGCGGACGCGTGGTGGGCGTGGTCACCAGCGGCATCGTTGTCGGCATTTTGCTGGCGCGCACCGTGGCCGGCGGCATGGCGGACCTGGCCGGTTGGCGTTCGATTTATCTGTTGTCCGCAGGCTTGACCCTGTTGATGGCGTTGCTGTTGTTTCGTGTGCTGCCCAAACACGAAGCCCCGCAACCAACCCACACTTACGCCGCGCTGATCGGCTCGGTATTCAGCCTGTTCAAGGAAGAACCGGTGCTGCGCCAACGGGCGATCCTGGCCCTGCTGACCTTCGCCAGCGCCATGGTGTTGTGGACACCGATGGTGTTGCCCCTGAGCGCCCCGCCGCTGTCGTTGTCCCACACGCAAATCGGATTATTCGGACTGGCCGGCGCGGCTGGTGCACTGGCCGCCGCCCGCGCCGGGCATCTGGCCGATCGTGGTCTTGGCCAATGGACCAGCGGCCTGTCGCTGTTGCTGATGCTGGCTTCGTGGCTGCCGATCGCCCTCACTCAATCTTCGCTGTGGGCGTTGTTGCTTGGGGTGATCACGCTGGATTTGGGCCTGCAAGCCGTGCACGTCACCAGCCAGAGCATGATCTACAGCGTGCGGCCGGAAGCGCAAAGCAGACTGACTGCGGGGTACATGCTGTTTTATTCAATTGGCAGTGCGCTGGGGTCGATTGGTTCGACGGCGATGTATGCGTGGGGTGGGTGGATGGGCGTGTGCTTGTTGGGGGCAGGGATCAACGCCGTGGCGCTGATCTATTGGTGGCAAACCCTGCCCGCCAAAATCCAACCGCTGGAAACCTGTAGCAGCTGACGAGCACCGCGAGGCAGCGTTCGGCGGCGCAGCCGTCGTGAATCCTGCCGCCGCGGTATAACCTGAAACACCGCGGTGGCTGACTTTACGACGGCTTCGCCGCCGAACGCTGCCTCGCGGTGCTCGTCAGCTGCTACAGGGGATCATCGGGGGATGATTAATCGCGATCCTTGCCTCGCAACATGCTGTCCAGTACATCATCGCGACGCACCCAGCCATGAAACAACGCCGCCGCCAGGTGCAGCAGCACCGTCAGGAACAACAGATACGCCAGGTATCCATGCGCCTTGCGCAGTACCGCAAACACCTGCGCATTGGCCGGCACAATCGACGGCAACTGCAACGAACTGCTGAGCATTACCGGGTCGCCCGCCGCCGAAATCATTGCCCAACCGAGCAGCGGCAAAATCAGCATCAGCGCATACAGCAAGACATGCGACGCCTTGGCCGCCAACACCTGCCAACCCGGCAGGTCCGCCGGCAGCGGTGGTTGCTGTGTGGAGAAACGCACGGCCAGGCGCACGATCACCAACAGCAAAATCGCGATGCCCAAGGGTTTGTGCAGATGAATCAGCCACTCATGCCGCTCGGACACCGAGGCCACCATGCCCGCGCCGATAAACAGCATCGCGATGACCATCAGTGCCATCAGCCAGTGCAGCAGGCGCGCCAGCGGGACGAAATGCTTGGGTTGGGCGCTCATTGTTGAGCCTCCTGTTTGGCGGCGGGCAACTGATTGACTTCGCTGGTGCGACGCAGGTACGAACTGGCGTACCCGGCGGAACGCGCGGCGAGCAGCGGGTCATCGGAGCCTTCGATCCCGGCCGGCAACACCAGCGGATCGTAGTTGATGTCACGGCACTCGCCGTTCAGTTGTGGCTGGGTCGCTTCGAGCACCAAGGTCCCGGCATTCAAGACTTTGCGGTCCTCGGGCCAGGCCTTGCTCGCGTCGTTCACCGGATCACCCGGATTAGCCAGGATGATGTTCAACTGCCAACGCAACGGTCCTGTGGAAATCCGCTGCACCAAATCTTTTTCGAGGAAATCCGCGCCTTCAGGCGCCGTAGCACCCGCCGCGTCCTTGACCACCGGCACCATGCTCCAACGCACCGCTTGCTTCTGCCCGGATGCATTCACCAGGTAAAACGCGTTGACGCTGTTGTAGGTTTCCGTCACATAACTGGCCGACGGCTTGGCGGTTTTGATCCACGCCAGGAACGGCCCGGCTTCCGGATGCGAACCGAAGAACGCAGGGACCAGCGCCGGGTTCGGTTTGCCCGTGGCCGGATCTGGCGACTGCGCTTGTTGCAGCTGATAGAACGCCTCGGGCGTGCCCACCGGGAACACCGGCATGCTGTTCATCCCGGTGCGCCACTGTTGGCCGTTGGCCTGGGTGAAACGCAACGCCAGGCTGCGGATCGGCACGGCACTGTCCGGCGCGTAAGGGTTCCCGGCAGGTAGCGCGAAACGTCCGACTACCGGAGTCTTTGGCTCATTGAACACCTGGGCGGTGGAATAACTGCGCGCCTCGCCGCTGCTCTCGAAATGCCCGATCACGCACACGCCTTTGGAGTGGTTGCGTCGGAACCCCGGGTGCACGCCGTTGTTGGTTTCCAGCACATTGATCAGTTTTTTCGGCGTCAGGCGTTGTGGGTCAAAGGTGCCGTTGACGTAGGCAAAAGCCCCGGCCACTGCCGCAACGATCACGGCGATGCCGGCCAGACGCAACGTCAGGCTCGCGGCACTCAAGGGTGGCCGGGTGGGCGGTGATGAGCGATCTACCATGAAAGACTCCAGGGCCATCGGCCACAAGTGAGAAGAACCAAGCAGACGCACCCCGCGCCGGTTTATTCCATCACGCCGTATTTATTTTTATCGACGTGGAATAACCTCCAATCCCGGGCGTCTTCCTAGTCCACAGCGTAGTGACTAGTCAGAACTTCATGAACGATATCGACGAACAACTGAGAGAAATCATTCCCAGATTGCGCAGGTTCGCGGTGTCGTTGACGCGCAACCCCAGCAGCGCCGACGATCTGGTCCAGGCCAGCCTGGAGCGGGCGCTGTCGAGTTGGAGCGACAAACGTCCCGACGGCGACCTGCGCGCGTGGCTGTTTTCGATTCTGTATCGGCAGTTCCTCGACGCTCACCGGCGCTCCCGGCGCTATGCGCGGATGCTCGAATTTTTCACCGGCCGCGACGATGCGCACCCCTCGGCCGAGCGCAGCGTGATTGCCCAAACCACCCTGCAAGCCTTCGACCAACTCAACACCGAACAGCGCGCCTTGCTGCTGTGGGTGTCGGTGGAAGGCCTGACCTATAAAGAGGTCGCCGAGATTCTCGGCGTCCCGACTGGCACCGTGATGTCCCGCCTTTCCCGCGCCCGCCAGGCCTTGCGCGAACTCAGCGACGGCGAAATCAGCCGCCCTTCCCTGCGGAGACTCAAATGATCAGCATGCCCCCAAGCGAGCGTGACCTGCACGCCTACGTCGATCACCAGCTCAGCGATGCTGACCGACGTCTGGTGGAGACTTTTCTCGCGACTAACGCCGAGATTTCCGAGCAAGTGCGCGCCTGGCAACACGACGCCCAGCAACTGCGCGCGGCCCTCGGCGGTGCGCTGCAGCAACCGGTCAACCCGGAACTCGATCCGGCGTTGATTCGCCAGCGTCTCAAGCGCCAGTCCCGGCGACACCTGGCCAGCGCGGCGGTGTTGTTGATCGCGATTGGTATTGGCGGGATCAGTGGCTGGCAGGCGCGGGAGATGACCCTGGTCAGCACCCAGGCGCCGATGGCCGATGCGATGCAGGCCTACCGGCTGTTTGCCCAGCAAGGCATGTTGCCGGCGGACTACAAGGTCAGCGACAACGGCAACATTCAGGGCTGGCTCGACCGTTACTTCACCCAAGCCCATCGCTTGCCGGATCTGGCGAGTGCCGGGTTCAAACCGGTCAGCGGGCGCTTGCTCAGCACCGAGCAAGGGCCGGCGGCGATGGTGGTTTACGAGGATCAGGGCGGGCACAAGATCAGTTTCTATGTGCGGCCGCCGGGGCCAAAGAACTACCTGTTGCCACGGGGCAGTCGCAGTGATGGGGAGTTGCAGGCTGAGTATTGGTCGGGGGCCGGGTACAACTACGCGATGGTCAGCCCGAGCGATACGCCGGCGGCGCGGATGCTCAAGCAAACCGTGCAGTTCTGACCACAACACAAATCCCCATGTGGGAGCGGGCTTGCTCGCGAATGCGGTGTGTCAGTCGGCAACTATGTGTCTAACATACCGCATTCGCGAGCAAGCCCGCTCCCACAGGGGATTGGGTGGTGTCAGTTCTGGCCGAATACCTGCGAAGGCCGCCGCAGTAAAGGATCAAACGGATTAATCCGCGGCCCGATCAACGCCGCTTCACGCTTGAGCATTTCCACCACCGTCGGCAAGCGATCCGGCCCCAACCGATCACTCACAGTGGCCACGCTCAACGCCGCAACCGCGCGCCCGTCACGATCCAGAATCGGCACCGCCACCCCGGCCATGCCTTGCAACACGCCGGTATTGCGCCCGGCATACCCGAGCGCCCGCACGTTCTCGACTTCCGAGCGCAGGAACACTTCGTCATACAAATGGAAATCCTTGAGCCGCGGCAAGTTGTAGTGAATCACCGTGTCCCGCTCCTCTTGCGGCAGGAACGCCAAAATCGCCAGACTGCCCTGCCCCACACCCAACGCCACGCGCCCGCCAATGTCGCCGGTAAAAGTACGGATCGGAAACGGTCCTTCACTGCGATCCAGACAGATCGCATCAAACCCGCTGCGCGCCAGCAGAAACAACGAATCCCCCAACGAAGCCGACAACCGCAACAACGCCGGGCGCGCCAGTTCGCGAAGATTGCCGGTGTTGCCGGCACGCGCCGCCAGGGCGAAGAAATCCAGACTCAGGCGATAGCGTTTGCTGCGCGCGTCCTGCTCGACCATGCCCTCGTCCATCAGGCTGCGCAGCAAACGATGGGTCGTCGGTTGCGATAGACCGATGCGCTGGGCCAGTTGCGTCACGCGCTCGCCGCCCTCGACCGTATCACCGAGGCTGCGCAGCACCGCAAACAACCGGGAGACGGCGCCGACACCGACTTCATTTTTGTTTTCATTCCGCTCAGTGGAATCAGGCATGGGTTTTCTCAACTAAAAATTTACTCACTGAATGAAACTGAAAATAGTTATCGCTTCAGTGAAATAGGCCATTGAGCCCATCCTACTCTTCGCCCTACTCTGCGTCCATACAGGGGCGATTCGAACAACAGCGGCAGCCGACCCACGTCGAGCGCCAACGCACCCCGCATCATCCTTTCGTATCTGCCCATACAAAAAAGCGCGCCTTCTGGCCGCGCATAACAATCTCAGGTGGAGCGCAGCTATGGCATTCGTGCAACTTGAAAACCTCGGTAAACGCTACGGCGCAATCGACGCCGTCGTCGCCACCAACCTCTCGGTGGAGAAAGGCGAGTTCGTCTCCCTGCTCGGCCCTTCCGGTTGCGGCAAAACCACCACCCTGCAAATGATCGCCGGCTTCGTTGAAGTCAGCAGCGGACGCATCGTGCTCGACGGTCGCGACATCACCCACGCCAAACCCGCCAGCCGTGGCCTGGGCGTGGTGTTCCAGAGTTACGCGCTGTTCCCGCACATGAGCGTGCAGGACAACGTCGCCTTCGGCCTGCGGATGCGCAAAGTGCCCAACGCCGAATTGCAGCAACGAGTCGCGCGGGTATTGAAACTGGTGCGCCTCGACCAGCACGCCGAACGCTATCCAAGGGAACTGTCCGGCGGCCAGCGTCAGCGCGTTGCGTTGGCCCGGGCGCTAGTGATCGAGCCGCCGGTGCTGCTGCTCGACGAGCCACTGTCCAACCTCGACGCCAACCTGCGCGAAGAGATGCAATTCGAAATTCGCCGCATCCAGCGTGAAGTCGGGATCACCACGCTGATGGTCACCCACGACCAGTCCGAAGCGCTGTCCATCAGTGACCGCGTGGTGGTGATGCAGGCCGGGCGCATCACTCAGATCGACGCGCCCTACACCCTTTATGAGCACCCGCGCACCGAGTTTATTTCCGGGTTCGTCGGCAAGGCCAATCTGCTGCCCGGCGAGCGTGACAGTGCCGGCGTGGTTCAGGTGCGCAGCGGCGGCGAGCTGACCCTGAGCCTGCGCCCGGAAAAAATCGATCTGCGGGAAGTCGGCCAGGGTCGCTTGGCGGGGAACATCGTCAGCCGCTTCTTCCTCGGCAGCCAATGGCTGTATGGCGTCTCGACGACCCTGGGCGAACTCAGCGTAGTGCGCCGCAACGACGGCTCGGCACCGCTGGCCGAAGGCACGGCGGTGGGCCTGGACTGGGACGCGGCGCTGCTGCGGGTGCTGAGTGTCGATGAGGTGTCGGCATGAGTCTTCTCGCTTCGATCCGTCAGGGGCGCCAGGGCTATTTACTGTCGGCACCGGCGCTGGCGTTGTATGTGTGCCTGCTGGTGATTCCGTTGCTGCTGACGCTGGTGCTGTCATTCAACGTGTTCGACTACAGCTCGGGGATCAACGGCGGCGCCTACACCCTCGACCACTACAGCAGCCTATTGGGCGACCCGTACTTCTACGAGATCTTTCTGCGCACCTTCTGGATCAGCGGCCTGACCACCCTGTTGTGCGTGGTGATCGGTGTGCCCGAGGCCTACATCCTCAGTCGTATGGGCGCGCCGTGGCGTTCGATTTTCTTGATTTTGATCCTCACCCCGCTGCTGATTTCGGTGGTGGTGCGCGCCTTCGGCTGGAGCCTGTTGCTCGGCGCCGACGGCCTGGTCAACCAGACCCTGCAAGCTTTCGGTGGCTCGCCGATGAAGCTGCTCTACACGCCGTTCGCGGTGGTGATTGCGCTGGTCCACGTGATGCTGCCGTTCATGATCATTCCGGTCTGGACCTCGCTGCAAAAACTCGACCCGGCCGCCGAGCAAGCCGCGCTGTCCCTCGGTGCCAGTCATCTCACGGTGATGCGCAAAGTGGTGCTGCCGCAAATCATGCCCGGCGTGTTGTCCGGCACGTTGATCGTGTTCGGCCTCGCCGCCAGCTCCTTTGCGATCCCCGGTTTGCTCGGCGGACGTCGCCTGAAAATGGTCGCGACGCTGATCTACGACCAATACCTGTCGGAGCTGAACTGGCCGATGGGTGCGGCGATCGCCGTGGCCCTGCTGCTGCTCAACCTGCTGATCATGCTGTCGTGGAACCGGATGATCGAAGGCCGCTACAAGAAGTCATTGGGATAACTCGTCATGTCCAAGAACGGTCCTTTCGCCCTGCTGTTTCATGCCCTGGTGGTGCTGTTCATGCTCGCGCCGCTGGTGGTCGTGTGCCTGGTGGCGTTCACCCCGGAAAACACCTTGAGCCTGCCGACTACGAACTTTTCGTTGCGTTGGTTCCGTGCGGTTTTTGAACGCGCCGATTTCGTCGATGCGTTTTACAACAGCCTGATCCTGGCGTTCTGCGCCGCGACTTTGGCGACGCTGATTGCGGTGCCGGCGGCGCTGGCCATCACCCGTTATGAGTTTCCCGGACGCGGTTTTTTCAATGGCTTGTTCCTGTCGCCGATCATCATTCCGCACTTGGTGTTGGGGGTGGCGTTGCTGCGATTGTTTGCGCTGATGGGCGTGAATGGCAGCTTCGGCTGGCTGATCTTCGCTCACGTGCTGGTGATCACGCCGTATGTGTTGCGGCTGGTGCTGGCCTCGGCGATTGGCCTGGATCGCAGCGCTGAACATGCCGCGCAATCGTTGGGCGCCGGGCGTTTCACGCTGTTCAAGCAAATCACGTTGCCGATGATTTTGCCGGGGGTGGCGGGGGGTTGGTTGCTGGCGTTTATCAACAGTTTTGATGAGGTGACGTTGTCGATTTTCGTCACCTCGCCAGCCACGCAGACATTGCCGGTGCGGATGTACGTGTACGCCACCGAATCCATCGACCCAATGATGGCGGCGGTGTCGGCACTGGTGATCGGCCTGACGGCATTGACGATGATTCTGCTCGACCGGGTCTATGGCCTGGATCGGGTTCTGGTGGGCAAACAATGAGGGCGCCATGGCTCTGCTGAAACGACTGGCCGAAGGCGACCGCCCGGCCCTGGACTTCGTCCTCGACGGCCAACCGGCCACCGCCCTGCTCGGCGACACCGTGCTGACCGCCGTGTTGACCTGCAGCGACCACCTGCGCGGCAGCGACTTCAGCGCACAGCCACGGGCCGGTTTCTGCCTGATGGGCGCGTGCCAGGACTGCTGGGTACGCCTGGGCGACGGCCGCCGGGTACGCGCCTGCTCGACCCTGCTCGAACCCGGCCAACAGATCAACCGCGAACCGGGGCGCTCGATATGAACACCCAATCCACCTGTGGGAGCGAGCTTGCTCGCGAAAGCGGACTGTTAGTCGCCACCCATGTTGAATGTATCGCCGCCATCGCGAGCAAGCTCGCTCCCACAAGGGTTTTGCGTCGTTCACAAACATTGCAGCTCACCAAGATCAACTGTGGGAGCGGGCTTGCTCGCGAAGGCGTCATGTCAGTCGCCACACCTTTTGAATGTACCGCCCCCTTCGCGAGCAAGCCCGCTCCCACAGGGGTTTTGCGTCGGTCACAAACATTGCAGCCAACCAAAATCAACTGTGGGAGCGAGCTTGCTCGCGATAGCAATCTGTCAGCCACCATCCCTTTTGAATGTACCGCCCCCTTCGCGAGCAAGCCCGCTCCCACAGGGGGTTTGCGTCGTTCACAAATTTTGCAGACTACCAAAATCAACTGTGGGAGCGAGCTTGCTCGCGATAGCGAACTGTCAGCCTCCATCAATGTTGAATGTATCGCCGCCATCGCGAGCAAGCTCTCTCCCACAGGGGTTTTGCGTCGTTCACAAATTTTGCAGCTCACCGAGATCCACTGTGGGAGCGGGCTTGCTCGCGAAGGCATCGTGTCAGTCGCCACCTCTATCGAATGTGCCGCCGCTTTCGCGAGCAAGCCCGCTCCCACAGGGGGTTTTGTATGAATCCGGTGATTGTTGTGGGGGCTGGACCTGCCGGGATTCGTGCTGCGCAGACGCTGGTGGCGCATGGCGTGCGTCCGATTCTGCTGGACGAAGCTGCGCGCGGCGGTGGGCAGATTTATCGGCGGCAGCCGGCGAATTTCAAGCGTTCGGCGGTCAAGTTGTATGGCTTTGAAGCGCACAAGGCCGGGGCGATTCATCAAGCCATCGACGAGCTGCGCGAGCAGATCGACTATCGTCCCGACACCTTGGTGTGGAACGCCGAAACCGCTGCCCTCGACACCTTGCATGACGGCCGCGCCACGCGGCTGGAGTTCTCTCGGGTGATCGTCGCCACCGGTGCCACCGACCGGGTTCTGCCGGTGCCGGGCTGGACATTGCCGGGGGTCTACAGCCTCGGCGCCGCGCAGATTGCGCTGAAGTTCCAAGGCTGCGCGATCGGTGAACGGGTGGTGTTCGCCGGCAGCGGACCGTTGCTGTACCTCGTCGCCTATCAATACGCCAAGGCCGGCGCGAAGGTCGTGGCGGTGCTCGACAGCTCGCCCTTCAGTGCTCAGGCCCGCGCCCTGCCCGGCCTGCTCTCGCAACCGGCAACCCTCGCCAAAGGTCTCTATTACCGAAGCTGGCTGACCGCCCACGGCATCCCGGTGCATCAGGTCGCCAGCCTGCTTCAGGTCAACGGCGAACAGCGCGTGCAATCGCTGAACTGGCGCAACACCAAAGGCCAACAGCAAATCGACTGCGACGCCGTCGCCTTCGCCCACGGTTTGCGCAGCGAAACCCAACTCGCTGACCTGCTCGGCTGTGAATTTACCTGGAACCCGCTCAACCGTGCCTGGCTGCCGCAACGTGACAGCGCTGGTCGCAGCAGTGTCGCCGAGGTCTACCTGGCCGGCGACGGTGCCGGGATCATGGGTGCCGACGCCGCCGAAATGGCCGGCGAGCGCGCCGCGTTGGCCCTGCTCGAAGACAGCGGTTACCTGATCCCGCCAGAGCGCCCCGCCGCCCTTGAACACTCACTCGCACGGATCGGCACCTTCCGCACAGCCCTGGAGCAAGCCTTCGTCTTCCCCGAAAACTGGGCCGCCAACAGCGCCGACAACCTCATCGTCTGCCGCTGCGAGGAAGTGCAGGCCGGCGAGATCCGCCAGGTCGTGCGCGAAGGTCACTGGGAGATCAACCGGGTCAAGGCCCACTGCCGGGTCGGCATGGGTCGCTGCCAAGGCCGGATGTGTGGCGCCGCAGCAGCAGAAATCATCGCCTGCGAAAGCCAGCGACCGGTGTCGGAGATCGGTCGACTGCGCGCCCAGTCGCCGATCAAACCCCTGCCGTTTGGCCTGGAGGTCGAGCCATGATCGAAGTCGATGCAATCATCATTGGCGGCGGGATTGTCGGCGCCTCGGCGGCACTGTTTCTCAGTAAGGCTGGCCGCCGCGTGGCGTTGCTGGAACGGGACTTTTGCGGTTCCCACTCCAGCGGCGTGAACTACGGCGGCGTACGACGCCAAGGCCGGCCGTTGTCGCAACTGCCGCTGTCGCAACAGGCCCATGAACTGTGGGCCCAACTGCCGCAATTGATCGGCATCGATGGCGAATACCAGCGCAGCGGACACCTAAAACTGGCCCGCAGCCTCAACGACCTGCGCGCCTTGCAGGATTACGCCGCCAGCAGCCAGGGTTTCGGCCTCGACTTGCAGATCCTCGAACGTGACGAGTTGCGCGCACGGTTCCCATGGGTCGGTGATGTGGCAGCCGGCGCGTCGTTCTGCCCCGATGACGGTCACTCCAATCCGCGACTGGTATCGCCAGCGTTTGCCCAGACGGCGCGGCGACACGGCGCGCAAATTCATGAGCAATGCGCGGTCACCCAAGTCGAACACGACGGCCAGCGCTTTCACGTCAGTACCGCGAACGGCCTCAAACTCCGCGCGCCGTGGCTGCTGAATTGCGCCGGGGCCTGGGCCGGCAAACTGGCTGAACAATTTGGCGAAGCGGTGCCAATGCATGCCGGGCACCCGGCGATGCTGGTCACCGAACCGTTGCCGCTGGTGATGAACGCCAGCACCGGGGTCGAGGGCGGTGGCATCTATGCCCGCCAGGTCGCTCGCGGCAACTGCGTGCTCGGTGGTGGCCAGGGTTTCGCCCTCGACGACGCTCGCGCGCGGCCCGGCCAGAACGCGGTGCTGGAAATCCTCCGCCAAGCCGTCGAGCTCTATCCGTTTCTTGAAGGTGCCCAGGCGATTCGCACCTGGAGTGGCACCGAAGGTTATCTGCCCGACCGCCAACCGGTGATCGGGCACAGCGGCACCCAACCCGGTTTGTTGCACGGGTTTGGCTTTGCCGGCGCCGGTTTCCAGATCGGCCCGGCGGTGGGCCTGGCGCTCACCGAAATCATCTGCAGCGGCGCGTCAAAAACGTCGCTGGATGCGTTTTCCATCACCCGGTTTCACTCCATCTCCGTTGCTTGATAGAGGAAGGTCGCGCCAATGAATAACCTCAAACGTACTGCACTGCTCGGATTGTCCTGCATGGGCGCCCTGCTCACGGTCACCCAGGCCCAGGCCGAACCGACGCTTTACCTGGGCATGAACGGCGGGACCATGGAGCGGCTCTACGCCGACAAGGTGCTGCCGGTGTTCGAGAAAGCCAACAACGTCAAAGTCGTGATCGTGCCGGGGACTTCCGCCGACATCCTGGCCAAGGTCCAGGCCAGCAAGGGCAACCCGCAATTGCACGTGATGTTCCTCGACGACGGCATCATGTACCGCGCCATCTCCATGGGCCTGTGCGACAAACTCGCCGACAGCCCGACCCTGGCGCAAATCCCGGCCAAGGGCCGGATCAAGGATGAGGCCGTGGCGGTCAGCCTCGGCGTCACCGGGCTGGCGTACAACACGCGTCTGTTCAAGGAAAAAGGTTGGGCCGCGCCGACCTCGTGGATGGACCTCGCCGACCCGCGTTTCAAGGAAAAAGTGGTGTTCCAGTCGATGGCTTCCTCGACCTTCGGTTTGCACGGTTTCCTGATGTTCAACCGGATCCAGGGCGGCAGCGAAACCGACGTCGAACCGGGCTTCAAGGCTTGGCCGAACACCGTGGGGCGCAACGTTTTGGAGTACATCCCGAGCTCGGCGAAAATCTCCGAAATGCTGCAAACCGACGAAGCGGCGCTGTTCCCGCTGACCCCGACCCAGGTCACCGCGCTGAAACTCAAGGGCATGCCGGTGGAATATGCGCAGCCGAAAGAAGGCGCCGTGGTGCTCAACGTCGCCGAATGCGCGATCGCCAACAACACCCAACCGGAACTGGCGCAAAAACTCGCAGCGTTCCTGCTGACCCCGGATGCGCAAGCGGCTGCGCTTGAAGATGGCGACCAGATTCCGTCGAATCCCAACACCCCGACCACCGATAAAACCCGTGGCCAGGTTGAGGCTATGAAGAAGTACCTGGAGACGGCGATTGCGATTGATTGGGACCAGGTTAACGAACAGCGCCCGGCGTGGAATGCGCGGTGGAATCGGAGTATCGAGCGCTAGTTTCATTAGGCAAAACACCACAAAACCCTGTGGGAGCGGGCTTGCTCGGGTAGAAACCGGAGACATCCTTTACGTTTTAAACCGGAGACATCCTTTACAGGTGTGAAATACGGTCAGGAGGTGCCTGACCATGCCCTGGAATCGAGAGTCCCCGATGGATCAACGAATCAAACTCATAGGCGACTGGCTGCAAGGCAGCTACTCAAAAATCGAGCTGGCCCGTCACTACGGGCTCAGCCGGCCTACGTTGGACAAATGGCTTGCACGCTACGAGGCACATGGCGTTGATGGGTTAAAGGAGTTGTCACGGCGCCCGCATACGAGCCCCTTCAAAATCAGCGACGAGGTGCTTGAGTTGCTAATCGCGTACAAGCGCGAGCACCACAGTTGGGGGCCTGAGAAGCTGGTGCATAACCTCAGGATCGATCACCCAGAGTTGTCTTGGCCAGCTGTCAGCACGGCAGGCGAGTGGCTTAAACGAGCAGGCCTGGTGCAGAAACGCCGCTTTCTCAATCGTCCGCCAGCAGGGAAAAATCCGCTGCGCGATGCCACTGCGCCTAATCAGACATGGGCTGCGGACTTCAAAGGAGACTTCGCACTTCAGAACGGCCAACGTTGTTACCCACTGACCATTACCGATCATGTCAGCCGATTTTTATTGCTGTGCAGGGCTCAGAGTAGCGTTGCCGGTGCCCGCGAAGGATTTGACTGGGCATTTCGAGAGTTCGGTTTGCCTGACGTAATCCGCACAGATAATGGCTCCCCCTTTGCCTCCACCGGTATTTCACGCATATCCAGTCTGGCGGCGTGGTGGATACGACTAGGGATCTATCCGGAGAGAATCCAGCCGGGGCGCCCTGACCAGAATGGCCGTCATGAACGCATGCACCGAACGCTCAAGGCTGCATTGCTTCACGCACCGGAACGTAATCTGGTGGAGCAACAGTTGGCATTCGAACAGTTTCGACAGGAGTTCAATTTCGTAAGACCACACAAGGCTTTAGAGATGAAAGTTCCTGCGGCCCTCTACGAGCCATCTCAACGGCAGTACGACGGACACGTGCCCGAGGCCGTTTACGCTTCGGACATGACGATCCGCATGGTCAGGCAGAATGGGTCGATGAAATGGAAAGGTAAGATGATTTTCGTCAGTGAATCCCTGGCAGGTGAGGCGTTAGGGCTCAAGGAAGTGGACGATGATGTGTGGGATATTTACCTTTGTAACTACCTTTTAGGCAGGCTGAAAAGCGGCGAAACCCGCCTTTCAAGCCAGCAGAAACGTAAAGGACGTCCCCGGTTTCAATCGTAAAGGATGTGTCCGTTTCTACATCGCGAAGGCGTCGTGTCAGTCAACATTGATGCTGAATGACACACCGCTTTCGCGAGCAAGCCCGCTCCCACAAGGGATTGCGGATTATTAGAAGCCAACGTCGAGCACCACACTGTCCAGATAGGTTCCGGCGGGCGGTGTGGTCTGGTCGGTATAGATTTTTGCGTTGTAGTTGAAGACCTGACTGCCAGTCCCCAACCCATTCCCCGGATTCACCTCCGCATCCGAACTCGCCCGCCGCGCACTGCCCACACTGCCCCACCGCGTGGTACCCGCGCTTTTGAAAATGTCATACGCCAGATAATTTCCCCCGGAAATCATCCGCCGCCGCCCACCCACACTCACCGCCTGCTGACCATCGCTCAAGCCCACGGTGTAGGCGCTGCCCTTGGTGCACGCCAGATTGATCGTCTGCCCCGTAACCGGCGTAAACGCGCTGATTACCGGAGCGCTACCAAAGCTGATGTTCGGCGCGGTAATCGTGCAGTCGTTGGCCACCGTCAGGTTGACCGTCAACGTAGTGTTGCCGCTGTTGATATCGCGACCCAGGCACACGTTGCCAATGCCGATGCCCGAGCAATAATTCCAGCTCCAGGCGATGCTCAGGGTTTCCGTGTAGATCCCCGCCGCGACGTTGCTACCAATCGTCGTCCCCAGATAAATCGGCGCGGTCTTCGGCACCACGCTGCCGAGCAATCCCAGCGCATCGATAATGCCGTTGCGCGCAAAGTCGAACGCTACGCCTCGGGTCAGCGGGTAACTGGTGGAGTTGTTGGCGTACAGCGTGTAGCCGATGACATCGCCGGTCGGGCCGAGTAACCCGGCCTGCGTGGAAGTGACGGTGGCGTAGAAGTGATCGTTGGTGGTCAGCAACGACAGCAAGGAACCTGTGCAACTCAACCCGGCGTTGGTGGTGGAACTGGACTGCGACGTGGTGCGCACCGCAATCGAACTCAAAGAACCAAACGCCACCGGCGAGGTGCTGACCACCGAGCACAAGGCCCACACCGAGCCCGGCAGCCAGAGCGCCAGCCACAACATCCACTTCATTGGCACACCAACGGGCCGATCAGCGGAATCTGTTGCTGCTGCATATCCACGGCGAACTGCACCTGACAGGTGCCCCCGTCGGCCAGGGTCACCCGCAAATTGTTTTGCGCCTGAAGGTTTTCCAGGTACACCAACCCGTCCCAACCGACCACGGTTTGCGTGCCGCTCTGCTCATGCACGACGCCACTGCCCAAGGGCAATTCCTTCTGCTGCGCATCCACCAACACGATGCTCGCGGCGATCACCCGACTCAACGGAAACTCCAGCAGATAACCGCTGCCACGACGCACCGCGATGCGCTGTTCGACATTGGGGCTACGCACGTTGGCTGGCAGGTTCAGCGGATCGATTTCGTATTTTCCGCGGTAATACGCGCTGCTCCACGGTACGAGTAGATGGCCGTTGCGATCGGTCTGTCCGACCTGCTGGTTTTCGTAGCGCACCGGAATGTCCGCATAACCATCGGTGCTGACCACTACGAAGGCATCGTCGATACGGTTGGCGGCGAACACCTGACGGTCCATCCACACCAGCGAACCGCTGGCATCGGCCCAACGGGTTTCGGCCTCGCTGGTGCCGTAGACGCCGGCCTGCAATTGCACCGATTGCAGACGCCAGGTCAGGTCAGCCTGACGATAAGCCGGCCCATCGCCTTGGGCGTATCCAAGGTTGAAACCGAGCCCGCCTTCGGTGGGCACGGCGCGACTGTAATTGACCCGCTGCTGACTTTGCCCGGTTTTGCTGCGCTCGCTGCTGATGGCCAGGCTGCCCCGCAGGTCGAACGGAATCACCAATTGCGCCTGCACCGCCCAGTTGCTGTCACCGATCTCGCGGTTGCCCGACAGGTAGAAACTGGTGTTGCGCCACAGTGGTTTGCTCCAGGTCAGGTTGAGCAAACGCGTGCGCGAATCGTCCGCCGCGCGCACATCGAAATAGCCGACACCGAGGCTGCCCCAAGTATCGAGGTTGAGGCTCAGGGTCGCCTGTTCGCTGCGTTTGCTCAGGGTCGTGTAGGGGCTGTCGATTACTGTCAGGTCGGCGTATTGGTCACGCCGTTGCAAACGTTGATAAGAAAAGCTGTAGCGCTGGCTGCTGTACTGATAGCCGAGGCTCAATTGCTGGCCGCTTTCGCTATCGAACTGACTTTGGCTGAGGGCGGTGTTGAGCACGCCGAAATTGCCCAGGCGCAGATTGCCGCCCACACCGCCGAGGGTGAGCGAGTCCGAAGCTTCGGCGTGGCTTTCCAGGGTGAAGTTGTCGCTCACGCCGTAACGCAGACTGCCAGAGGTGACGCCCGGCCCGTAGCTGAAATCCTGGAGGCCGTAGTCGCGACGCAGCGTACCGGCGGCCACGGAAAAATCGCTCAAGCCTTTTTGCAGCAAACTGCTGGTGACGTAGAACGGCACCGTGGTCGAGACCTGCCGACCCAGGGCATCCGTGGTGACGACGACTGCTTCGCCAGCGCCGTTAATGAACGGAATATTGGTCAGCGTGTAGGGCCCGGGTTGCAGGTCGGCGCTGCTGGATTTGTAGCCGTTGATAAACAGGTCCACCGAGGATGGCACCGCCGCTTCCCCGGCGAATTGCGGCAGCGGATAGGTCACCAGATCCGGGCGTACACCGAAGTCCCGCGATAGCTGCACCCCGCCGAGTCGTACCGAACTGCTCCACGGCAACGCGCCACTGACCAGGTCGCCGGCCTCATAGGTCAGCAGTCGCTCGTCATCGGAAAAACGCCAGGTGGTGTCGTAGCGCAGGTAACCGTTGTTCAACGTGCTGACCGCATCACCCGACAAGGTGCGGCGGTATTGCCCGGTGTTGGACAGCGTGCCCCAACTGTCGAACAGCCGCACTTCGTTCCACGCCGCAAGGTAAGTGCCAGCATCGTCGGTGTCGTTGAGGTACAGGTCATAGTTGAGCAAGGCCCCGAAACTGCTGAGTGCCGGGGTGCGAGGATAGACCTCGCGGTTGCCGACGAACTGTTCCGGCAGCCAATCTGGCGGCACGTTGAGCAGCAGGCGTTGACCGGCACTGTCGTACTCGCTGTGCAGGCCCGACAGGCTGTCGAGGTCGACTTCGGCGCTGATGTTATCCGGCAGTTGCATGCCGCTGTCGCGCAGCGCCGTGGCCGGCAGGAAGAACCTCCCGCCCCGCTGCTCCACCGCGACGACTCGTCCGGTATTCATCTGATTGACCACCAACTCCAGAAACAACTGTGCATCGGCCACGGCCTCCATGCCGCTGGGCGGCGGCGGTAAATCGCCGGCCTCGGTGCGCGGGACGATCATCAGCCAGCATGCGCAGGTCGCAGCCCACAACGGACACTGGAAACTGCGAGCCCAACCCTGGCTCATTCGCGCTTTTTGTCCGTCAATGGACCGTGCCCTCCTAAATCCATTTGCAGTGCCTGGTAGCAGCTGTCGAGCAACGCGAGGCAGCGTTCGGCGGCGAAGCCGTCGTAAACCCTGCAAACACGGTCTACCTGAGACACCGCACAGACTGATTTCACGACGGCTTCGCCGCCGAACGCTGCCTCGCGTTGCTCGACAGCTGCTACGGGTCAGCGTGCTGGAGAAACGCTTTGCAGTTGCGCCGCGCCGTTGACCCGCACCTGCAACGCCGATTCCCCGGCAATCGCCCCCGGCGCTGGCCAGCGCATGACCGCCCCCGGCAGCACATAACCGAGCAACCCTTCCACCAACGGTTTGCTCTGCCCGCCCTGCTTCAATGCAACATCGGTCAACCGCGCATGCACCGCGCCCTGGTTGCGCACTTCCACGTACGAGCGACCGTCCACCGCCACGCTGCGCCAACTCAGGTCCGGTACGCCCACGCCTTTGGGATCGCGTTTGCGGGTCGCGTCTTCCTTGCTCCACAGCCCGGCCCCGTAGGCAAATAGCGGCACTGAATAACGCATCTGAAAACGGATCGCCGCCGCGGTCTTGCCGTCTTCAGCCGCGGGCGGTGTTGCAGAGGGAATTTCATCGATGATGATGCGGTAGGCCAGTTCCTGCCCCGGCGGGATCTCCCGGGTGCGGGTCAGGCGCACCAGTTGTTTCTGGCCCGGTTCGATCTTCGCCACCGGCGGACTGCCGATCACGTCGCGCTGGTTCTGGTACTGGTCGCCGAAACCACTCTGGCTCCACGCGAACACCCGCACCTGCAAATTGGCCGTCTCGCTGCCACGGTTTTCCAGCCACAAGGCACTGGCCTGTTGATCGGCCTCCAGCACCGGATCGATCGGCCAGATCAGCACCGAACTGGCGGCCTGTACTTTGGCCACCCCGAGAAACACAAGCGCCAACCCCATGCTGCGCAAGACCTGCGACCCCATTTGCCCGCTCCTTTTCAAAACCGCGCATTACCACGACAACTGCACCTGCAGCACATCGCTGTACGTCCCCCCAGGCTGATTGCCTGGTAACTGCACCTGACCGTAAATCGGCAGGCTGATGTTGTTCGCATCGGTGTAGGCCACCGCCACGCTCTGGCCGATACCGAGGCTCTGGCTGAACGCAGCATCGCGAAACAGCGCATACGCCACCCGGTTACCGCCGGTGCTGCGCTGCATGTGCCGGCCGCTGCTGTTGTACTGGCCGCCATCGACGCTCATGTTCAGCGTCACCCCCGGCGTGCATTGCAACTGCACGCCACCGGTCAACGCCACCTGCACCGTATTGGTGGACAGGGCCGAGCGACTGCCGAAATTCAGGCCGCCGTAGTTCGACACCCCGCCCACCACCAGGCAGCCGGCCGTCACCGTGGCGCTGACCTGGAAGCTCTGGCTGGTCACCGCTGCCAGCGGCAACGGCACGCTGCTCGCACAGAGCAGGACCAGCGCCGCCCATCCATGGCGGGGCATGACCTTAGAACGTCAGTTCGACGGCGACGGTGTCGGTGTAGGTCCCGGCCGGCAATCCGGCTTTGCCCACGGCCTTGCCGTAGATATTCACGGTCTGCGCCACACCGGTACTGGCAGCGAGGTTGATCACCCCGTCGATGGCCAGGATCTGCGAATGACCGGCGTCGGTGTACAAGTCGTAAGGCACGAAGTTGCCGCTGCCATCGGCCAGGGCACGGGCACCTCCGGGAGACTGTCCGTCATGGCTGCCGGCCCGGACTTTCACCGCTGGCGTGGTGCCGCTGGAACACAGAATCGACAGCGCCCCGCCTCCGCCACCCAACACTTGGGCGTCGGCCTCGGTGAACAGGCTGTTGGCCGTGCCGAAGTTCAAGGCACCGAAGTTCAGGCCGCTGGACCCGCCGGCTCCGTTGACCTGACAGCTGCTGATCAGGGTCAGGCTGGAGGTGATCTGGCCGGTGACCGTGGTGGCCGCAACGGCGCTGGATGCCAGCGTCAGGCCGAGCAATGACAAACCTATCCTTGATACGAGCATGTGCATGGTGTCCGTCCTCTACGGGTTTACCAATCGAGCGTCACCGTGAGGGTGTCGGTATAGACACCGGCCGGTACCGCGCGGGTATTCGCCACCACCGCGCCAAACACCGGGATCGGTATCTGGCCGGTGCTGGTGACAGCGAAATTGTGTTGTTGGCCGATGCTGTAGCTCTGGCTGCCGGAGGCATCGAGGAACAAGTGATAGGAGAGGGTCTGGCTGCCGTTGCTCAGGCGCCGAGTGGTGCCGTCGCCATGGGCGCCGCCGTCAATGGTGACGGTGAACCCGGTGACCGAGGGGTTGCAGGCGACGTTGAGTTTGCCCGCCGTGTTGTCGTTGAGGCTGGCTTTGATCGGGTTGGTCCAGGTCGGGCCCTGCTGGCCGAAATCCAGGCTGCCGACATCACTGACCGGGCTGACGCCATTGGTCACTTCACACCCGGCGATGAGGGTCAGCCGCGCATTGATCTGCCCGCTGACCGCCGCTTGGGCGTCTTCGGCGAGCAATAGCAGTGCGCCCACGGTGATAACCATCCAGTGTCTGCTTGTCATCGTGCCAATCCCAATTCCCTCAGGACTCCGAAACCCGGACGCTCAACGAGGAGCGTCCCCTTCCCTGCGCCACCCGAATCCGTCGGGGGCAGTTACACAGTTGCTGCTACCAGGTGACCGTTACTTTCACCAGGTCTGAATAACGGCTGACACGGGGAATCTCCGCCAGTCGTTCGATACGGGCATACAAGGGTAAATCCACGGAACCGCTGTCCGGCACGCGGCCGCTGATCGGGACGTTCACCGCCAGCGGGATCAACCGCGCGGGGTCCTGATAGAGCCGATAAGGAATGGGTTTGCTGTGTTCGGCGGAACCCGCCATGTAGCGCACATCGCCGACGCCACCGTGCTGGCCGCCATCGACGCGTAATTGATAAGGGGTGTCGGGATTGCATTCCAGGCGCGGCAGGCGTTCGCTCATCAGCGCTGCACTCAACGGGCCGCCGGGATCATCCAGCCGCGCGGTGCTGCCAAAATCCAGCACGCCCAGTTGCTCGACGCCGGCACTGCGTTGTTGCCCGACCAATTGGCAGCCACGCTGCACATCGACGCGCACTTGCACCTGAAGTTCTGCGGCCCATGCCTGCGTGACGAGCATCATGCCCAGGATTGCCAAAAACCAACGTCCGTTCACGGCCCCGTTCCTTGTGAGGAGTGACTCCTGAAAATCAGGGTAGCAACGCAACGGGATTTCGCCAGTTTGCCGGGCGGATTGGATCCATCAAAAAACAGGGTATTTGTATCGATTTGTTAGAAAAACGCCGAAACACCACCGGCAAATAAGCTGTACACACCGCAGAATCCTGTCTCACTGCGCCACCTGCATGCCAACACAAGTGGTAGGGCGATTCCCCATCTGGTTACACTACGCCGCCGCAGCTCGGTGAGCCGACCTGAAGAACCCGGGGGTGACAATATCGTGGCCATTCGACCGCCAATCCGTTCGCGACTCACACCGCGCTGGCCCGCATTGCGCCGGTTGTTCGGCAAGGCTGTTGCGCTCCCGGCCAGCCATCGCGTCATCCACGATTACTTCCAGCACAAGGCGCTCGCTCAGGGCTACACCCTAAGCCACAGCCAGCAGCGGGTGATCGACTGCATGGCCCAGCATGCGACGACGCTGTTGGGAACGTCGGCGAAAACCCTGCCCGGCCTGTACCTGCACGGGGCTGTCGGGCGCGGCAAGAGTTGGCTGCTGGACGGTTTTTTCCAGGCCATCCCCCTCGCGCAAAAACAGCGCCTGCACTTTCATGAATTTTTTTTGCTGTTGCATCAGGGCATGTTCAAGTATCGCGAGCAGCCTGATGCGCTGGCGACGACGCTGGATGAGCTGCTGCAGGATTGCCGGGTGTTGTGCTTCGACGAGTTTCACGTCCACGACATCGGCGATGCGATGTTGATCACACGTCTGTTCAAAGCCCTGTTCCGCCGGGGCATCCTGCTGCTGGTCACCTCCAATTACCCACCGGAAGGCTTGCTGCCCAACCCGCTCTACCACGCGCGTTTCAAACCGGTGATCGACCTGATCAACACGCGCATGCAAGTCATGGAAGTCGGCGGCCCGCATGACTATAGAAGCCAGGCGCGAAGCCATAACCATCAGATGTTTACCCAAGGCCAATACGTCTGGCCAGCGACCAGCCTTCAACGTCAGGCGTTGAACCTGCCTGAACGCGCTGCCCCCATCGCATTGCCCGTCGGCACCCGGCATCTGCCAGCGCGCTTCTGCGAAGGACGCACCGTCGGTTTTACCTTCAGCGACTTGTGCGATCACCCCACGGCGGTGATGGATTACCTGGAACTGTGCCGGCGCTTCGATCACTGGATTATTGATGAATTGCCGAGCCTGGCCGGTTGTTCGATTGCGGCGCAGCAGCGATTTATCAACCTGATCGACGTTTTGTACGATCAGGACAAGCATCTGGTGTTGCTGGGGCAGAATTCGTTGCGCGAAACCCTGGGCGGGGATGCCATTGATCTGGCGCGGACGCGGAGTCGGCTGGGGCAGTTGGTGGAAGTTCGGGAATCGGTTTGACCGATAGTCTTTCGGGGCGGCTGCCGGCCTCTTCGCGAGCAAGCCCGCTCCCACATTTGGATTGCGTTCCCCCTGTGGGAGCGGGCTTGCTCGCGAAGGCGGCCTGACCGACACCACAACTTCCCGCTATCATGCAGCCCATTCTCAGGACCCCGCGTCCTTCTCCCCGATCAATAGCGAACCCGTTCATGAATACCCTTGCACAACTGCGGGCCGGCGAGCTGGCAGGCATCACTCGGCTGGACCTGGCCTGCGGCCTCACGGAGTTTCCCCGTGAAATCTTCGACCTGGCGGATTCGCTGGAGATTCTCAACCTCAGCGGCAATGCCCTGAGCAGCCTGCCGGACGATCTGCACCGCCTGACCCGTTTGCGCATTGTGTTCTGCTCGGACAATCAGTTCACCGAGCTACCCGCCTGCCTGGGCCAATGCGCGGCGTTGAGCATGATCGGCTTTCGCGCCAACCGCATCGAACGGGTGCCAGGCGCCGCCCTGCCGCCGCTATTGCGCTGGCTGATCCTGACCGACAACTGCATCAGCGAACTGCCGACCGAGTTGGGTGAGCGACCGCTGATGCAAAAATTGATGCTGTCCGGCAATCAGTTGCAGCACTTGCCCGAGAGCCTGAAGCAGCTCCATCGGCTGGAGCTGCTGCGTCTCTCGGCCAACCGTTTTACCGAACTGCCCGAGTGGCTGCTGGCTCTGCCGGCGCTGACCTGGCTGGCCTACGCCGGTAACCCGCTGGAAACCGAAGCCGATGCCACCGCCCTCGATGCCACACCGAGCATCCCGTGGTCAGCGCTGCATCTGGAACAAAAACTTGGCGAAGGCGCTTCCGGCGTGATCCATCGCGCCACTTGGGAACGTACGCAGCAGCCGGCCACCCAAGTCGCGGTGAAGCTCTATAAAGGCGAGATGACCAGCGATGGTTCACCACTGCATGAAATGAACGCGTGCATCACTGCCGGGCTGCATCCCAATCTGATCCGCGTCGAAGGGCGCATCGTCGAACATCCGCAAGCCCAGGCCGGACTCGTGATGCAACTGATCGACCCGAGCTATCGCAACCTCGCCGGGCTGCCGAGCCTGGATTCCTGCAGCCGTGACGTCTACGCCGAGGACACCCGTTTCACCGCCGCCGTGGCTCTGCGCATGGCCCGTGGCATTGCGTCAGCGGCCGAGCATTTGCACCAGCAAGGCATCACCCATGGCGACCTCTACGCCCACAATATTTTGTGGAACGAGCACGGGGATTGTTTGCTGGGCGACTTTGGCGGGGCGTCGTTTCATGCCACGACGGATACGGTTGAAACCCGTGCGTTGCAACGCATTGAAGTCAGGGCGTTCGGGGTGTTGTTGGGGGAATTGCTGGAGCGGATTGAATCGGGGTTGAGCGATGCGGATCGGGTGGCGCTGGAGGATCTGCAGCGGCGTTGCTGTCAGGCTGATGTGCTGGCGCGGCCCGGTTTCAGCGAAATTGTGCGGGAACTGAATAACCGGTGACCGCTGCGCGGTCATTCGCGAGCAAGCCCGCTCCCACAGGGGATTTGTATTGGTCACACATATTGTGTACGACACAAATCCCCTGTGGGAGCGGGCTTGCTCGCGAAGACGGCCTGTCAAACAACAAAGCCGTCAAAGTTGCAAATGCTTAACCCGCCAACCCGACAAACATGTCCTGCACGTCATCATGGTTATCGAGGCCTTCCAGGAACGCTTCGACTTCAGCCATTTGCTCATCGCTCAACCCGCTGACCGGGTTCTTCGGCTGGTAGCCCAATTTAGCCGACAACACGGTAAAACCTTGCTCTGGCAAAGCTTTCTGTACCGCGTCGAGGTCCGTTGGTTCGGTCAGGAACAGGGTCGTGCCCTCTTCTTCCCCTGGCTCGAAATCCTGGGCGCCGGCTTCGATGGCGGCCATTTCCGGGTCGGCGTCAGGGCTGTCCGCGGACGCCTCGATCATGCCGACGTGGTTGAAGTCCCAGGCCACCGAACCGGAAGCGCCCAATTGGCCCTTGCGGAAGGCCACGCGAATTTCCGCCACGGTGCGGTTGATGTTGTCGGTCACGCATTCAACGATCAGCGGCACCTGGTGCGGGGCGAAGCCTTCGTAGGTCACGCGATGGTATTGCACGGTTTCGCCCAACAGGCCCGCGCCTTTCTTGATCGCGCGATCCAGGGTTTCCTTGGGCATCGAGGCTTTCTTGGCTTGCTCGACCACCAGACGCAGGTGTGCGTTAGTGGCGGTATCGGCGCCGTTACGCGCAGCAATGGTGATTTCTTTCACCAGTTTGCCGAAGATCTTGCCCTTGGCGTTGGATGCCGCTTCTTTGTGTTTAACCTTCCACTGTGCGCCCATTACTCACTCTCTTGATCTGTGGCGCCGAGACATCTATTGGCCGACGCATGGCGCCAAGTTTATACGGCCTAAAGTTGGCAATCGACCAAAAAATCCATCCTGTTTACCGACGTGACGTCGACTTCTTCAACAGAGCTCGTAGGGCGATTCTGAAAAGTGTGTTTGCGCTGACTATTCAGGGCTGTGGTTCCGTACCCTCAGCGCCTCGTATTTAACGGCAGAAGCGCACTCGATGCACAACGACAAGGAAAGTCCCTTTACCCTGACCCTGGTCGAAGCTGATTTGAGTTTGCAGGTGCTGCAGTTCAGTGGCCGTGAGGGCCTTAACCAGCCCTATCGATTCGAGATCAAAGTCATCGGCCTGGCGCCGGCCATGAACCTCGAGCGGCTGCTGCAACAACCCGCCTTTCTGAGCCTGGGCGACGACCAGGGCTTTCACGGCATTCTCCACAGCGCCAGTCGCGAGCATCGCGGTCTGCACCGGATCGGCTACCGACTGGAACTGGTGCCGCATCTGCAAAACCTCGAACAACAATCTGCCCGCCGGGTGTTTCATCGCCTCAGCGTGCCGGCGATCCTGCGGCAATTATTTGAGGAACACGCCCTGCCCGAACACAGCTACCGTTTTGAACTGGCCACCGGGCACTATCCGGTCCGGCCCTTTTGCATTCAGTACGAAGAAAGCGACCTGGCCCTGTTGCATCGGCTCTGCGAAGAAGAAGGCATCCACTATCACTTCGAACATCGCCGCGACGGGCATGTGCTGGTGCTGGCCGATGACAGTTTGAGCTTCCCGCAGGAGCCGGTGCTGACGCCCTTCCATGACAATCCCCTCGACGAACCGGCGTTTGCGGCGATCCACGAACTGTTCCAGCGCCATGATTCTCCGCAGATCCTCCCGCAAACTCAGGCCCAGGACAGAAGCTCAGCCGCTGCCAGTTTTGGCGCAGCGAATCATCCGCTGACCGACAAACCGGCAAGCAACACCCGACTCGCGACCGGGCCATTGCACCGCGATCAACGCAGTCGTCGATCCCTGGAGCGGCTGCGTTGCCAGCATCGGCAGGTCCACGGCCAAAGCGACCAACCCGGTTTGCTCAGCGGACGGATCGTGCAGGTGGAGCACCACCCGGTGTCGAGTTTCAACGATCAATGGCTGCTTACCGAAATACAGCATCAGGGACAGCAACCCTCGATCCTTGCGGATGAGCCGTTTGAATCGTTTAGCTATGGCAACCGGTTCAGCGCGATTCCCTGGTCAACCGTATTCCGACCCGCGCTCAAGCAACCCAGGCCGAGCATCCCCGGCTATCAACTCGCGCGGGTGCTGGGCGAGCCGGGGCAGGCGGCGATGCTCGATAAACTGGGCCGGATCCAGGTCAGCCTGTGGCCGGGCTCAGATGCGCACGACGCTGACGGTATCTGGCTGCCCGTGGCCGTGGCCGCGTCCGGGTTGCCCACGGCCGGCAGTGAGGTGTTCATCAGTTTTCTCGACAGCGACCCGGATCGTCCGGTTATTTGTGCTGTTTCAAACATTCAAAACTCACCACCGGCGCATTCGCCAACACCACGCGGCGATACACGCCTGTTGTTTGATTGGCTGGTCAATCGCCCTGATACGCCCTGACCCGATTGATCAAACACCAAACCACTGTGGCGAGGGAGCTTGCTCCCGCTGGGCTGCGAAGCGGCCCCAAAACCTTCGCATCCAATGCAGATTTTGTGAGTGCTGCGCACTCAAGCGGGAGCAAGCTCCCTCGCCACAGGTTTTGTGTCGACTCATCCTTTATCAGCCTTCCCCGCCGCCGCCGCGAATTTCGCCAGGCGCACGTCCAGATGCCGTGGCCGGCGCCCATGGTCCTCGGCGCGTTCCTTGCGGCGAATCGCGTTGCGCACCATCAACGAACCGAGATAACGAATCGGCTCCGGCGGGAAGTAACCCAGCGGCCCGTTGACCAGCGGCGAACGGGTCCACGGGTTGTCGAGGCCTTGCACCATCGAGGCGAGAATCTGCCCGCCCATATGACACGGCCCGACCCCGCTGCCGGAGTAGCCGAAGCCATAAAACACATTACCGCTGGTGCTCATCTGGCCGAAGAACGGCAACCCGGTGACCGAGCGATCCGAAGGTCCGTTCCAGGTGGCCTCGACCTTGACCTCGGCAAACGCCGGAAAGAAGTCCGTCAGGCTGTTGCGCAACAACCCGGCATACGGTGACGGTTGATCGAACACCGGCAGCATCCGCCCGCCGTAGGCAAAGGTGTTGCCGCCCTTGCCGAGCATGATCCGGCCGTCCGGGGTGTTGTGGTAGTAGTGCACGAAAATCCGCGAATCGAGCACCGTGACGCCGCTGGTCAAACCGATTTGATTCAGCAGTTCCGGGCGCGGCTCGGTGATCAGCATGTCACTGGAAACAATCGCCACGCTGCGCTCGAACTGCGGAAACGCCCGGGCCATCCAGGCGTTCATCGCCAGCACCACCCGATCCGCGCGGACCGTGCCGTTCGGGGTTTGAATCCCGGCTGGTTTGCCCTCCTCCAGTCCTGTCATGGCGGTGTTCTCATGAATCCGCACACCGAGTTGCAACGCCACCCGGCGCAAGCCACGCACCAGTTTGCCCGGTTGTACACTGGCCGCCGCCGGAGAGAACCAGCCTTCCAGGTGTTTGCTGGAACCGGCCATGCGCTGCACATCCGCCACCGGCCGTTGCGTGAACGAGTTGATGCCGTTGCGCTCCAGCGCCGCGATCACCGCGTCGGTTGAGCCGCATTGCGCGCGGTTGGTCGCGGTGTAGAGCGTGCCGTCGAGGCGGTAATCGGCATCCACTCCATACTGTTCGCAGAAGGTGCCGATCGCGTAGATGCTGCGTTCCGACTCCTTGACTAGCCGCACTGCTTCCTCGACGCCGAACAAACGCTCCAGCGTGAAATACTTGGCCGACCACGACAGCGCACATCCACCGTTGCGCCCACTGGCGCCGGCACCGCAGATGTCGGCCTCGATCAGCAACACATCGAGTTCGGGGTTTTGCTCCTTGAGCATGATCGCGGTCCACAGTCCGGTGTAGCCGCCGCCGACAATGCACACGTCGGCGCGGGTGTCGCCCGCCAGTGGCTCGCACGGCGCGCAGGACTCGGCCGCCAGCGCTTGGTCCAGCCAGAAAGGTCTCATGGGGGTTTCCTCAGGTACGCAGGGGTTTGATGGTCATCGGTTGGTTGGGCACGAAGGCGCAATCGAGACTCAGGCCAGCCGGGCGGCTGTTCCAGTGCGGGATCAGCACGAAGGCCGAGAACATCGCGCAACCGGCGAAGATGATGAACACGGTGACCGAGTCGAAGTAGCCCGGCAGCAAGCCGCCGAGAATCGCCCCGACCGAGCCGCAACCGTTCACAAAACCCGCCGCCGTGGCGCCGGCCTTGGCGGTGCCGAAATCAATCGCCGCCGCGCCGCTGATCATCGAGTCCGGGCCGTACAAGGTCAGGCCCATCACGAACAACAACGCCACCACCAGCATCACGCTGCCGGTGTGCAAGGCGCCCATGAACAGCGCCAGGGAAACCGTCAGCGCCAACAGGCTGATCACGCAGGCCGGCATGCGCCGGGCGCCGAACAGTTTGTCCGAGGCCAGCCCGAGCAGGATCGGCCCGAGCAGCCCGGCCAGTTCAAACGAAGTCGGAATAATCGCCGCGCCGACCTTGCCCACGGAGGGCATTTGCTCGAAGACGATCACCGGCCCCCACAGCAGAATGGCGTAGCGCGCCGGTTTCAACAGGAAGTACGAGAGCCCGAGAACCAGCACCGTGCGGTTGCGCAGGATTTCCTTCAGCGGTTCCAACACGCTGATCTTGCTTTGCGCGTAGGTTTCTTCGGCGCTCAACTCCGGTTCCGGCTCCACGGCGGGCAAGCCGACGTCTTCCGGTTTGTTGCGCTGGAAAATAAAAAACAGCACGGCGACCAGCCCAACCACCGCCGCACTGGAAATGAATGCTGCGTGCCATGTACCGATCAGCGTATACGCCCACCAACCGGCGAACGGCGACGCGACCAGCCCGCCAAACGCATAGCAGGAACTCCACAATCCAAGTACCCGCCCGCGCTGTTCGGCGGGAAAGAAACTGCCGATGTTTTTGCACAGCCCCGACCATCCGGTGGACTGCGCCAAACCTTGAATCAGCATGCAAGTGGCGAAGATCGGCAACGTGGCGAAACTGCCCATCACCAAGGCTGCCGCTGCAGAAATCAGCAAACCGCCAAGCACCACAACCCTTGGGCCAAAGCGGTCGGCGAGGATGCCCCAGGTGAATTGGCCGATGGCGTAGGCCGCCAGGTAGATCGCGTCGAGGTTGGCCATGGCCATTTTGTCGAGCATGAAGGTGGGGTCTTCGGCGATCCCCAGTTTGGCCACTGAAAAAGCTTTGCGGGTGAAGTAGAAAGCGGCGTAAGCGAGCCAGGTGATGGCGAAGATCTGCACGCGCCAACGCTTGATGGTGCCGATGTGCTTGTTCATGGTGGTTCTGACCTCAGGGTGTGAGTGTGCCGGCAGAAATTGAGAAATAACGCCTGTTTTTTTATTGTTGAGCACTGCGATACCGCTGCTTCCCTGAGGCGATACCGGTCAGATGAGTCCTGCCGTTGCACGCGCAGGCTCATGGCACCCGATGCCGTTCGACTGACCAGTCACCGGGGCTGAGGCCGATAAAAACAATTACTGATTAATAAGTGAAATCGATTTATCGTATTTCCAATATAAGTTCAGCTTGTTACTGGAGGTTTCGATGTCGGTGTCCCACGCCCAGCTCAAAGCCTTCCACGCCGTGGCCGTTCACGGAAGCTTTACCAAAGCCGCCGAGCGGTTATTCCTCACGCAACCGGCGATTTCCGACCAGGTGCGCAAACTCGAAGAACGCTTCGGTGTGTTGCTGTTTCACCGCAACAAACGCTCGGTGCGCCTGACGGATTTGGGCGAACGCTTGTTAAGCATTACCCAGCGTTTGTTCGTTATCGAGGCCGAAGCTCAGGAGTTGTTGCAGGACTCCCGGGCGCTGCAAACCGGCAGCCTGATCCTCGCCGTCGATGCGCCGGTGCACGTGCTGCCGCAGATCGCGCGGTTTTGTGAGCGCTACCCCGGGATCAGCGTGAAGATCGAAACCGGCAACACCGATGAATCGCTGTTTCGGCTGTTCAACTATCAGGCTGATCTGGCGTTGCTCGGGCGGGAGGTCAGCGACGAGCGCTTGATCTCGTTGCCGCTGCGCAATGACCCGATGGTGGCGTTCGTTTCGCGGAGTCATCCGTGGGCGGATCGCGAATCCATCTGCCTGGCGGACCTGGATGACACGCCGTTGGTGCTGCGGGAGATTGGTTCGGTGACGCGTCAGACCCTGGAAGAAGAAATGGCCGGCGCCGGGTTTCGGATTCGGCCGGCGATTCAGGTTGAGGGTCGGGAAGCGGCGCGTGAAGCCGTGGTGGTGGGGATTGGGGTTGGCGTGGTTTCGGCGGCGGAGTTTGGTGCGGATTCCAGGGTTTGCGCGCTGCCGATTACCGACTGCAAGCGGCGCCTGACGGAGACGCTGGTGTGCTTGCGCGAGCAGAGTTCGCGGCGAGTGGTGGCGACGTTTCTGGAGATGGTGCGTGAGAGTCTGGTGTAGGCAGGTCTGGCCCCTTCGCGGGCAAGCCTCGCTCCCACAGGTTTTGTGTCGTACACCAAATGTGTGTCTGGCATAAATCCCTGTGGGAGCGGGCTTGCTCGCGAAGGCCGCACCTCGGTCTACCTGTCCGGCGCCAAATCGAAAAACGCCTGTATCAAGCGCAATTCCCGCCGCCGTTCCATGCACCCGATCATGTGCCGATTTACCAACCCATCGCCAATAATCGGCACCGCCACCACCCGCGGGTCATGGCTGACTTCCACCGACGACACCACGCCAACCCCCAGTTCTGCGGCTACGGCTTCAGTCACCGCCTCACGACTGTCCAGTTCCAGCAACACCCGTGGACTGACTTTCGCCTGGCTGCACGCCTCATCAAACGTGCGTCGGGTAATCGAACTCGGCTCACGCAACACCATGATCACCTGATCCAGTTCCTTGATCCGCACATCCTTCGACCGCTGCGCCCACGGATGCCCGGCCGGCACCAGTGCGCAAATCCGTGATTCGCTCAGCGCTTGCAGATGCAGGCCTTTGCGTGGCTCGACCTCGGTCAGCACCGCGACGTCCGCGTGCTCGGAAAGCAACGCTGCCAAGGTTTCCTGAGCATTGCCCAAACGCAGGTTCACGGTGATCCCCGGATAACGCGCGCGCAAACTGGCGAGCATCGGCATGACCATGTGCGGCCCGTCCGCCGCCACTTCCAGGCGCCCGGTCAGCAGTTGTCGATTGGCCTCCAGCATCACCTGCGCCTCTTCGGCCAGGCCAAACATCGCCCGAGTGATCGCGGCCAGTTTGGTGCCCTCTTCCGTCAGTTCCACCCGCCGCGCGGTGCGGCGCAACAGGGTGATCTGATAGTGCTCCTCCAGCGCCTTGATGTGCCCGGTGACCGCCGGTTGGCTGATGAACAACCGAGCGGCGGCCCGGGTGAAGCTGCCCTCACGGGCCACCGCGTCGAAGGCACGGAGCTGGAACAGGTTCATGAATAACCCTCACTGATGGCTGGCATAACAACAAACAATTTGATTGATACGACGGCAAATTGCAATTTAAGCCCCGTAGCTTCATCCCATCGATTGCGAGGACACGTGAATGAGTACTGCCGAACCCATCCTGCTCACCCCCGGCCCGTTGACGACTTCGGCCCGCACCCGCCAGGCGATGATGGTCGACTGGGGTTCATGGGATGACCGCTTCAACCAACTGACCGCCAGCCTTTGCGAACAACTGCTGGCAATCATCAACGGCGCCGACAGCCACCACTGCGTGCCCCTGCAAGGCAGCGGCACTTTCGCCGTCGAAGCAGCGATCGGCACACTGGTGCCTCGCGACGGCAAAGTCCTGGTGCTGATCAACGGCGCCTACGGCAAGCGCCTGGCGAAGATCTGCGAAGTGCTCGGCCGCTCGTTCAGCACCTTCGAAACCGCCGAAGACGAACCGACCACCGCTGCCGATGTGGATCGCCTGTTGCGGGCTGACCCGAGCATCACCCACATCGCGCTGATTCACTGCGAAACCAGCACCGGCATCCTCAACCCGCTGCCGGAAATCGCCCAGGTCATAGCGCAACACGGCAAACGCCTGATCATCGATGCCATGAGTTCCTTCGGCGCCCTGCCCATCGACGCGCAACAGGTGCCGTTCGATGCGCTGATCGCCGCTTCGGGCAAATGCCTGGAAGGCGTGCCGGGGATGGGTTTTGTCTTCGCTCGCAAAGAGTCGCTGGCGAATGCCGCTGGCAACTCGCATTCGCTGGCGATGGACTTGTTCGACCAGCACACCTACATGGCCAAGACCGGCCAATGGCGCTTCACTCCGCCGACCCACGTGGTCGCGGCGCTGCACGAAGCCCTGCTGCAATACAACGAAGAAGGTGGCTTGCCGGCGCGGCATCAGCGCTACGCCGACAACTGCCGGGTGCTGCTGGATGACATGGCCGAGCTGGGTTTGCGCAGCTTCCTGCCCGCCGCGATCCAGGCGCCGATCATCGTCACCTTCCACGCACCGAAAGACCCGCGCTATCAGTTCAAGGAATTCTACGAACGGGTCAAGGCCAAGGGTTTCATCCTCTACCCCGGCAAATTGACCCAGGTCGAAACCTTCCGCGTCGGCTGCATCGGCCACGTCAACCAGGCCGAGATGCACGCGGCAGTGGCGGCGATTGCCGAGGTGTTGCGCGAAATGGAAGTCCTCAACATCTGAACCACAACCCCCGTAGCAGCTGCCGAGCCTGCGAGGCTGCGTTCGGCTGCGCAGCAGTCGTAAAACCATCCACCTCGGTGTTTCAGGTGGACCGCGTCGCCAGGATTCACGACTGCTTCGCAGCCGAACGCAGCCTCGCAGGCTCGGCAGCTGCTACAGATCACCATTTCCCAACTACAGGATTTGAGACATGAACTACGCAAACCCAACCAAACTCCAGGCCGCCATCCTCGACTGGGCCGGCACCGTGGTCGATTTCGGCTCGTTCGCCCCCACTCAGATTTTTGTCGAAGCCTTTGCCGAATTCGACGTCCAGGTTTCCATCGAAGAAGCCCGCGGGCCGATGGGCATGGGCAAGTGGGACCACATCCGCACCCTGTGCGATCAGCCGCAGGTTGCCGAGCGTTATCGCAAGGCGTTCGGCCGCACGCCGACCGACGATGATGTCACCGCCATCTACAAACGCTTCATGCCGCTGCAAATCGAGAAAATCGCGGAGCACTCGGCGCTGATCCCCGGCGCGCTGGAAACCATCGCCAACTTGCGCCAGCAAGGGATCAAGATCGGTTCCTGCTCCGGTTACCCGAAACAGGTGATGGACAAGGTGGTGGAACTGGCCGCCACCAACGGCTACGTCGCCGACCACGTGGTCGCCACCGACGAGGTGCCGAATGGTCGCCCATGGCCGGCCCAGGCCTTGGCCAACGTGATCGCCCTGGGCATCGACGATGTCGCGGCCTGCGTGAAGATCGACGACACCGTGCCGGGCATTCTTGAAGGTCGCCGCGCGGGCATGTGGACCGTGGCGCTGATCTGCTCCGGCAATGCGCTGGGCCTGGATTACGCGGGTTATCAGGCCTTGGGCAGTGAAGAACTGGCCAGCGAGCGCAAGCGCATTCACGCGATGTTCGAAGGCTCGCGCCCGCACTACATGATCGACACGATCACCGATTTGCCCGAGGTGATCGCCGATATCAACCAGCGCCTGGCCAACGGCGAGATGCCTCAGTCCCACTGATTCACCGCCCCCCTGTAGGAGCGAGGCTTGCTCGCGAAAGCGTCCGACCAGCCGACATCCATGTTGACTGTCCGGACGCCTTCGCGGGCAAGCCACGCTCCTACGCGGTTTCTTTCACCTGATCCAGAGCGTCAGGAAGGCAAATCCGGCAAAACAGGCTTACAGTTAAAGCACAGCGCCGCACAAGAACGGCACTTCGAGCATTGACCTGTGGAGAGCCCCGTATGCCCTGGAAGAATTCCGACTCACGTTACAGCACGGTGTCGATCACATTGCATTGGCTGATGCTGGTGCTGCTGATCCTGGTTTACGCCTGCATCGAATTTCGCGGGATCTTTCCCAAAGGCAGTGGTGGTCGCACGCTGATCACCGAATCGCACTTCATGTTGGGCCTGACGGTGTTTGTGCTGGTGTGGCTGCGTCTGTTCGCCCGCAGCCTGGGCCCGGCGCCGCAGATCTTCCCGGCTTCGCCGCATTGGCAAACCACCTTGGCCAAGTTGATGCACTGGGCGTTGTACCTGTTCATGATCGCCATGCCGATGCTTGGCTGGCTGGTGACCAGCGCCAAGGGGCATCAGGTGATGTTTTATGGTTTTGACCTGCCGTTGCTGGTCTCTGAAGACAAGGTGCTGGCAAAACGGATACAGGGCTGGCATGAACTCGGCGGCACCATCGGCTATTGGCTGATCGGCCTGCACGCGGTGGCCGGGCTTTATCACCATTACGTGGTGGGGGATAACACGCTGTTGCGGATGATGCCGAAGCGGGTCCGTCGCAATACCTGAAGCCAACACAAAACCCCTTGTGGGAGCGGGCTTGCTCGCTCCCACAGGGGATCTCTGTTGTCAGTTGAAGCCGCGGCGGCCTTGCAGGCCGCCGGTGTGGATGAAGATCAGCCGCGTACTCTTGGGGAATCTCCCCGCTTCGACTTGCTGCTTGAGCCCCAGCAACGCCTTGCCGGTGTACAACGGTTCAAGCGGAATACCGCTGGCCTGTTCAGTCTGTTCGATAAACTCAAGCAACAGCGGATCAACCTTGGCAAACCCGCCGAGACTGGCGTCGACCAGTTCATACGCCGGGTCCGACAGCCCGCCCTCGCGCACAATCGCTTCAACCTGCTGCGCGACACCATGATCGTCCGGCACGGACAACGCGCCGTAAACCGAATGCGCGCCCGCCTCGGCTAGCACCAGTCCCGCGAGAGTGGTGCCGGTCCCACAGGCCAGCCACCAACCGTCATAGTCATTCCAGCCCAATCCCTGCAATTGCGCACGGACCAGATCCTTCAGTTGCATGCAGCCCTGAGCGCCACGCAAACCGCAGCCCCCTTCCGGCACCGCTTGCAGCGTCGGGTACTGCGACTGCCAGGGTTGCCAGAAATCCAGTTCATGCCGCGCGCGATATCCGGCGTAACCGAGCCAATGCAGCTGCATGCCGAAGTCGTGCAAATCCTGCACGGTCGGGGTGTCCTGTGGATGACCGCGTAGCAGGCCGACAGTTTTGAAGCCCAGCCGCTTACCCGCAGCAGCCAAGGCGTGCAGATGATTGGAGTGAGCACCGCCGAGACTGATGATGCCATCGGCACCGGCCCGGTCGGCGGCGTTGAGGTGTTCGATGAGTTTGAACCACTTGTTGCCGCTGATCAGTGGATCGATCAGGTCCAGGCGCAGAATCGCGAGCTGGAGGTCGGCGGCGGTGAGCCAGTCCAGGTGCAGGGATTGCAGCGGGGCTTGGGGGAGCCAGTCGTTCGGAGGGAGTAGCATTGAGGCCGGCTCTGGGGATAGAGCCGGTATTCTAGTCGCTCATTAGCAGCCATCGCGAGCAAGCTCGCTCCCACATTTGATCTTCAGCGCAACATAGATCCAGTGTGGGAGCGAGCTTGCTCGCGATGGCCATTGGCAGAATTAACCTGCCTGTTACAACTCAGCAGCCAACCGCGACCCTTGGTTGATCGCGCGCTTCGCATCCAGCTCCGCCGCCACGTCCGCACCGCCGATCAAATGCACGTTCTGCCCGGCCGCGACCAGACCATCCTGCAACTCACGCAGCGGGTCCTGCCCGGCGCAGATCACAATGTTGTCCACCGCCAGCACTTGCGGCTCGCCGGTTTCGCCGATGCGGATGTGCAGGCCTTCGTCGTCGATCTTCAGGTATTCGACGCTGTTGAGCATCTGCACTTTTTTATTCTTCAGACCGGTGCGGTGAATCCACCCGGTGGTTTTGCCCAGGCCGTCGCCGACCTTGGAGGTCTTGCGTTGCAGCAGGAACACTTCACGAGCCGGTGCATGGACCTGCGCCTTGATCCCGGCCACGCCGCCGCGAGCCTCAAGGTGCGTGTCGATGCCCCATTCTTTCCAGAACGCCGCGCGGTCCAGGCTGGTGGCCACGCCTTCGTGAACTAGGAACTCCGAGACGTCGAAACCGATACCGCCAGCGCCGATCACCGCTACGCGTTTGCCCACGGGTTTGCGCTCCAGGATCACGTCCAGGTAGCTCAGCACCTTGGCGTTCTCGACACCCGGAATCGCCGGAGTGCGCGGCGCGATGCCGGTGGCGAGGATGATCTCGTCGTAACCGCCGGCCACCAATTGCGCCACATCAACGCGGGTGTTCAGGCAGACCTCGACGTTGGTGGTCTGCAACTTGCGGTTGAAGTAGCGCAGGGTTTCGAAGAATTCTTCCTTGCCCGGCACACGCTTGGCGATGTTGAACTGGCCGCCGATTTCGCTGGCCGAATCGAACAACGTCACCGAATGCCCGCGCTCGGCGGCCACGGTGGCAGCCGACAGGCCAGCAGGCCCGGCGCCAACCACGGCGATTTTCTTGATCTGTTGCACCGGCAGATAGTTGAGCTCGGTTTCATGGCAGGCACGCGGGTTGACCAGGCAACTGGTCAACTTGCCGCCGAAGGTGTGGTCGAGGCAGGCCTGGTTGCAGCCGATGCAGGTGTTGATTTCATCGGCACGGCCAGCGGCGGCCTTGTTGACGAAATCCGCATCGGCGAGGAAAGGCCGCGCCATCGAGACCATGTCGGCATCGCCTTCAGCCAGAATCTGCTCGGCGATTTCCGGGGTGTTGATGCGGTTAGTGGTGATCAGCGGAATGCTCACCGAACCGCGCAGTTTGGCCGTCACTTTACTGAACGCCGCACGCGGCACTTTGGTGGCGATGGTCGGAATCCGCGCTTCGTGCCAGCCGATGCCGGTGTTGATGATCGTCGCGCCCGCCTGCTCGATGGCTTTGGCCAGGGTGACGATTTCTTCCCAACTGCTGCCGCCTTCAACCAGGTCGAGCATCGACAGACGGAAAATAATGATGAAGTTCGGACCCACCGCTTCGCGGACACGACGGACGATTTCCACCGGCAGGCGCATGCGGTTTTCGTAGCTGCCGCCCCAACGGTCGGTGCGGTGGTTGGTGTGGGCCGCGAGGAATTGGTTAATGAAATAACCTTCGGAACCCATGATCTCGACGCCGTCGTACTCGGCGGTTTGCGCCAGCACCGAACAGGTGACGAAATCGCTGATCTGCTTCTCGATGCCTTCCTCGTCTAGTTCTTTAGGCTTGAACGGGTTAATCGGCGCCTGGATCGCGCTCGGAGCCACCTGTTTCGGGCTGTAGGCATAACGACCAGCGTGGAGAATCTGCATGCAGATCTTGCCGCCCGCCTCGTGTACCGCGCGGGTGACGATCTGATGCTTGAGCGCTTCGTCCTCGGTGGTCAGCTTGGCCGCGCCGGAATACACACCGCCCTCATCGTTCGGGCCGATACCGCCAGTGACCATCAGGCCAACGCCGCCCCGGGCACGTTCGGCAAAGTACGCCGCCATGCGCTCGAAACCGCCGGGCTTTTCTTCCAGGCCGGTGTGCATCGAGCCCATCAGGGTGCGGTTGCGCAGCGTGGTAAAACCCAGGTCCAGCGGGGCCAACAGGTGCGGGTAATGAGCGGCGGCCATCGGTAACTCCACATCGAGCGATCACGGAAAAAGTGCAGGAGCTCTTTGGCCCCCATCTGTCATGTGCCACAGACTAAGAGTCGCACCGCTGTCACTCAATGACCCAAACTGACAACTTATTGATCCAAATGCGCAGCGCCCCTTGGCAAGCGCCAACGGGCGCCCTACCCTAGTCAACGAATCCTGCACACGGCTGTTGACTGCTTTCCCATGCGCAAACTTCTGTACCTGACCTTTTCCATGGCGCTGGTCGCCGCTCTTACGACCTACGCGATGTGGGCCGCAGACCGTCCGGTGGGTCATTACCTGTCGGACCTGCGGATCAATCTGGCGGTCGATCAAGGCACCCCGGCCGATCGCGGCAACCTGCTGGGCATCCAGCCCGAGCTGTTCCCCACCGACTACCAAAGCCCCGAGCGCCTGCACCGCAAGCTCGCGGCCTATTTGCAAAAGGCGCAAGACCAGGGCCTGCTGAACGAAAAAACCATTGTCGTGCTGCCTGAACATGTCGGCACCTGGCTGATGGTCAGCGGCGAGAAAGATGAGCTGTACCAGGCCAGCACGCTCAAGGAAGCGATGAACTGGCTGGCGGCGAGCAATCCGTTGCAGTTCGTCCGCGCCCTTATCGGCGCCACGGGCACCAATCGTCTGGATGACGCCCACCTGCGCATGAAGGCCAAGAGCATGGCCAAGGATTACCAGGCACTGTTCGGCGGTTTGGCGAAAGAATTTCACGTCACACTGGTGGCCGGCTCAATCGTGTTGCCTGAGCCCAGCGTCATCGACGGCAACCTGAAAATCGGTCGCGGTGCGTTGTATAACAGCAGCGTGGTGTTCGGTCGCGACGGTTTGCCGATCGGCCAGCCGCAACGCCAGATGCACCCGATCTTCGATGAACAGGACACTCTCGCCGCCAACACCGAGCACACCGTCAACGTGATCGACACCCCGGCTGGGCGCCTGGGGATCCTGATCGGCAGCGACAGCTGGTACCCGGACAACTACCGCAAACTCGACGAACAGGGCGCGCAACTGGTGGCAGTCCCTGCATTCGTGGTCGGGCACGGCACATGGGACAAACCGTGGCGCGGTTATAAAGGCGCGTCCACGCCCGGCTCCGTCAGCCTCAAGGCCGGTGAACTCAGCGAAGGCCAGGCTTGGCATCGCCTGACGCTGATTGCCCAGCCGCCCAGCAGCCAGGCGATTGCCGGCATGAGCGTGTTCCTGCGCGGGCAGTTCTGGGACAAGGGCAGCGCCGGGCAGAGTTTTCTCAGCAGCAATGGTCAGCACTCTGCCGACGGCGATACCCGTGGCGCACGCTTGCTGAATCTCTGGCTGTAAACCATGAAGCCGCAGCCGATGCGCCTCGGGGATTTGTCGGTGGGCTTCGTTCACAGCCTGGCCGATGCCGTGCGCAGCCATGGCGCCGATCCTCAGCCCTTGCTCGACCAGTACGGCCTCGACGCCGCCCGCCTCGGTGAAGCCTGCGCGCGACTGTCGATCCCGCGCTACATGCGCCTGGGCCACGGCGCGATTCAACTGACCGGCGAACCGGCGCTGGGCTTGCGCATGGGTCAGCTCAGTCGCTTGAGTCAGGCCGGTCTGGCTGGCGTCACCGCCGCTCAGGCGCCGACGGTACGGGAAGCGGCGCGTTGCCTGATCCGCTTCGAAGCCTTGTACGGTTCCAACTATCGCGGCCAGTCGAGTTTTCACGAAGACGCCAAGGGCGCGTGGCTGCGGTTCTATTCCATCAGCCCTTACAACGCTTACAACCGCTTTGTGGTGGACTCGATCATCGCCGGCTGGTTGCAGCAATTATCCAGCCTGAGCCCCGCCCCGCTGCGCGCCGAACGCATCGAGATCGAGTTCGACGAACCGCACTACAGAGACGCCTACAACGGGTTCGATTGCCCGATCCAGTTTGGCGCCGAACACAACCAACTGCGCCTGAGCCTGGCCAGCCTCGCCCAGCGCAATCCGCAGCACTGCCCGAGCACCTGGAAGCACCTGCTGCAATTGTGTGAACGGGAACTCGAACAGCTGACACGCACCCGCAGCCTGCGTGAACGGGTCACTCAGTTGCTGGGGCCGTTGCTCAATGGCGGCCGGGAACCCGACCTGGAAGAAGTGGCGGCACGCCTGAAGCTGCCAACCTGGACCCTGCGTCGCAAACTCGCCGAGGAAGGCACGCAATTTCGTGCAATTCTCAACGACACTCGCCGCGACCTGGCCATGACCTACATTCGCGATACCGAACTGGCGTTCGGGGAAATCGCCTATCTGCTGGGCTTTGCCTCAGCCGAAGCCTTTCAACGCGCCTTCAAGCGTTGGAACGGCCAGACACCCGGCGAATACCGCCGCAGTCATCGCCAATCCGCGTGAAGCCTTAAAGCTCGGTAGCGTCTTCGGCTGGTTCCAACGGATCCAGTTCAAACGCCGAATACTCGAGCAACTCTTCTTGATAATCGTCCATTGTGATGTTCCCCCTTTCACTCATTAAAAATGGCCTGATCAAATGACCAGCGCCTTGAGCATAAAGTGCCCGCATGAAAGAAAAATGACGTTCACACGACACTCTGCCGCTACTGAATAAAACGTAGCAGGTGGTCAGGAATTTATCACAGGATTTTTTCGATACAGGCCGTAGGAAAACGACCTGGTTTAACGTGTATCAGGCTTGATGGCCGTTACGGGATGCGTGCCTTCTGACACGTCCCGTAACGCCTGGATCTTTTACTGGGCCGGGATCGGTTCGCTTGGCGGTGGCATGTTATCTGGATGCGACGGCGGCGTGATGGTCTCGGTGGCTGGAGCTGGTTCGGACGTTTGAGCAGGAGCGATCGGTGCAGCTTCCGGTGGAGGAGCAACTGGCTCCGAGCTGACAGGTGCCGCTTCAGCAGGTGCCGGAGCTGTTTCAGCAGGTGTCGGAGCCGCTGCAGGTTCTGCGGCAGGTGCTGGCGTTGGCGCCAGTGCTGCCGGCGCAGCCTTGGCTTCAGGCACCCCCAGGTCGGTTTTCGGCTTCTCGACGATGTGCGCCGCTTTCTTCGCTTCCGGCGGCAGGAACAACTCAACCAGGGTAAAGAAACGTTCGTAGAACTTGGCCGAGGACACGGTTTCGCTGGCGACCTTGACCATCGAGTCATCGGACGAGCCGATCGGCATCGACACCGAACCCAACACGCCGACCCCGAGGCTGGCGGAGTTGTTGGTCTTCTTCAGCGCGTAGCGATCCTGCAAGGCGTTGGCAAACATGGTCGCGTGGTGCCCTTCGGAGCCATCATCGGCACAGACCACACTGAAGCTGATCTCCATGTGGGTCTCGCCGGTTTGCTGGAAGCTCTTGTGTCCGCTGACCAGTTTCGGATCGCTGCTGGTGATGATGTAGCCCTGGCTGAGTAACGCACGACGCGCGGCTTCACAGGTCTGGGCATCGGTTACCGGGTAGCTGCGAGAAAATGTCCCGGAGTCGTCGAAGTTCTCATGCTCATAGATGGCGGCTTTTTTCGACGAACAACCGGCAGCGACGGCCAGCACCAGTGCCAGCCCTACAACACGCATGGGAATTGATCTAAACATTGAACATCCTGAGAGAAAACGGTCCGGGGCGTATTGTGCAACAGATCGATGCTTAGGTGCGCATCGATTAGTGTCTTAAAACGGTTACAGGTGTGTTGACCGTTATATGTGGGAAAAGTCGCACATCTTCGTGAATTCCCGATGAATCGGGGCAGTATTTTGCTTCTCCCACAAAAAACCCCGGCCTTTCGACCGGGGTTCTTGTGTAGCGCGAAACTCAATCAGCGATTAATAACGCTTGATCTCAGCCTCGCCTTCCAGCTGCTTGCGGTAGGCCGCAAAGTCTTGCTGGCCAATGCGCGACGCGAGGAAGCGACGGTATTGAGCCTTCTCTTCATCGGTCGGTGCCGCGGCTTCGTTCACACCGTTCAGGCGCACGATCACCAGGCTACCATCGGCCAGGGTCACGCTGCTGAATGTCGGCTTGTCCTTGGCGGCAGGCTTAGGCATGCGGAACAACGCTTGCAGCACGGTTGGGTCAACCCCTTCCTGCGCACGAGTGGCGGCAGCAGCAACTTTCCAGTTCTGGCCGTCAATCGCCTTGTCCAGCGGTGTCTTGCCATCGCGCAGGCTAGCGATCAACTCATCAGCCTTGGTCTTGGCGGCAGCACTGGCGTGTTCCTTGGCCAACTGCGTACGGATGCTGGCGGCAACGCTTTCGAGCGGCAACTGCGAAGGCTTCAAGTGCTCCTTGGCGCGCAACACGATCACGGTTTCCGGATCGAGCTCGATGGCGGTGCTGTTGGCACCTTCATCCAGCACTTCAGGACTGAACGCGGCAGTGACCACGGCACGGTTGGCCGCAACACCTTCGCCACCCTCACGGCCGAACGGCGCGGAAGTGTGGACGGTCAGCTTCAAGTCTTGTGCTGGCTGAGCCAGATCGGACGCTTCGAACGACGAGTCTTCCAGTTGCTTGGTCGCCTCGACGAAACGCTGCTCGACCTGCTGGGTTTTCGCCTCACGGGTCAGCTTGGCCTTGAGGCTGGCAAACGTCGGAACTTCCGGCGCTTCAACACCCAACAGCTTGATCAGGTGGAAACCGAAGTCAGTGCGGATTGGCTCCGACACTTGATCCTTGGTCAACGAATACAGGGCTTTTTCAAACGCTGGATCGTAGACGCCAGGACCGGCGTAACCGAGGTCACCGCCATTGTTCGCCGAACCCGGATCCTGGGAGAATTCCTTGGCCAGCGCCTCGAACTTCTCGCCTTTGGCCAGGCGCGCTTGCACTTCTTCGATCTTGGCCTTGGCTTGCGCCTCGGTCACCTTGTCGTTCACTTCGATCAGAATATGCGCAGCCCGGCGTTGTTCAGCCAGGTTGGCGGTTTCTTTCTGATAAGCCTCTTGCAGGTCTTCGTCCTTGACGGTGACCTGATCAAAGAAGGAAGACTTCTTCAATTCCAGGTAATCGATGACCACCTGATCCGGCGTCATGAATTCCTTGGCGTGCTCGTCGTAGTAAGCCTTGACCTCATCGTCGGTCAGTTTCACTGCCGCCGGGTCAGCCTTGATGTTCAGGGTCGCGAAATCGCGGGTCTGTTTTTCCAGACGGGCGAAGGCCAGAACCTGTGCATCGGTGACAAAACCGCTGCCGGCCAAGCCAGCACGCAGCTGGCCGATCAGCATTTCCTGAGCCAGCATCTGGCGGAATTGCATACGGCTGTAGCCCAGCTGACGGATCACCTGGTCGAAACGCTCAGGGCTGAACTTGCCGTCAACCTGGAATTCAGGCGTCTGCAGGATCACCTGGTCCAAAGCGGCTTCGGAGAAAGCGAATTTCGATTTTTCTGCGCCTTGCAGCAGCAGTTTGCGATCGATCAGGCCTTTGAGGGCCGATTCGCGCAACATTTTTTCGTCAAGCAAAGAGGCATCGAAATCCTTGCCCAGCTGTTGCATCAGCTGACGGCGTTGCATATCGACGGCCTGGCTCAGCTCGTTCTGGCTGATTTCTTCGCCGTTGACCTTGGCCGCATCATTGCTGTGCGTCGTGGCCTTGAAAATGGCGTCGAAACCGGTCAAAGCCATCAGTGCAACGATGACCCCGATAATGGTCTTGGCAATCCAGCCTTGTGAATTGTCCCTGATATTCTGCAGCATGCGTCCCCCAGAAACGGTTGAACTTCAAAATTAGGCAACCGTGGAGCGTGGGTAGAATCCGGATAGAAGAAAGGCGCATCCGGGGATGCGCCTTCTCGTAACTGGCGGAGCGGACCGAGGGTTCGAACTTGCGACCCTCGGTGTCTCAGATCAACGACTTGTTGGCTGGACTACCGCTCCGCTGCCAGGTCAGGCATGACCCCGACCCGGATAGGCAAAAACCTGAATCAAACTTAGTTGACAGCTTCTTTCAGTGCTTTACCGGCTTTGAAACCTGGTTTTTTAGCAGCTGCGATTTCCAGTGTCTTACCAGTCTGTGGGTTACGACCGATGCGAGCTGGACGATCAGTCACGGAGAACGTACCGAAACCAACCAGAACAACAGAGTCGCCAGCCTTGAGAGCGCCAGTGACGGATTCGATTACAGCGTCCAGCGCACGGCCAGCAGCAGCTTTCGGGATATCAGCGGATGCAGCGATAGCATCAATCAGTTCCGACTTGTTCACTCTAAGTCCCCTTATATCTATTTGAGTATGATTCTAAGTTTTTTGGTGAAAGCAAAAACGAGTGCTGAATGGCCTACAGACACTTAAGAGCCGCTTTATAACAAGGGCTCTAAAAAACTGTCAAGGAAGCCCCCCAGGCAAATGCGTACTAATGCGTGCTAATTCTTTCCTTAGAGTCAGACTCGCGTTTTTCATCCTTTGCAACTATCTCCGGAGCCACATCCGGCAAGGGCTCCGGCGCGTATTGCAGCGCAATTTGCAGGACCTCGTCAATCCATTTAACCGGTTTAATCTGCAGATCTTGCTTAATATTGTCAGGAATTTCCTTCAGATCGCGTACGTTCTCTTCAGGAATGATCACAGTCTTGATCCCGCCACGGTGAGCCGCCAGCAGTTTTTCCTTCAAACCACCGATCGCCAGCACCTGGCCACGCAGGGTGATTTCGCCAGTCATGGCTACGTCTGCGCGTACAGGAATCCCGGTCAATGCTGACACCAGGGCCGTGCACATGCCTACACCAGCGCTAGGGCCGTCCTTCGGGGTCGCCCCTTCCGGCATATGGATGTGCGTGTCGCGCTTCTCGTGGAAGTCCAGGGGGATCCCCAGGCTCTTGGCACGGCTACGGACCACGGTCAGGGCGGCGGTGATCGATTCGACCATCACATCCCCCAGCGAACCGGTCTTGATCAACTGGCCTTTGCCCGGTACGACAGCGGCTTCGATGGTCAGCAATTCTCCGCCCACCTGAGTCCACGCCAGGCCGGTCACCTGACCGATCTGATCCTGGGATTCAGCCAGGCCGTAACGGAATTTGCGCACACCCAGGAAGTGTTCCAGCATGTCTGCGGTGACCTTCACCGAGAAGCGTTTTTCCAGTGCGTGCTCTTTGACCGTCTTGCGGCAAACCTTGGCAATCTGGCGCTCAAGCCCCCGTACACCGGCTTCGCGGGTGTAGTAGCGGATGATGTCGCGGATCGCTTCGGCGTCGAATTCCAGCTCGCCTTTCTTCAAGCCGTTGGCAGCAATCTGCTTCGGCGAGAGGTATTTGACGGCGATGTTGATCTTCTCGTCTTCGGTGTAGCCCGGCAGACGAATCACTTCCATCCGGTCCAGCAGCGCCGGCGGGATGTTCATGGAGTTGGAGGTGCAAAGGAACATCACATCGGACAGGTCGTAGTCGACTTCCAGATAGTGATCGTTGAAGTTGTGGTTCTGCTCTGGATCGAGCACTTCCAGCAACGCCGACGCCGGGTCACCACGCATGTCGCTGCCCATTTTGTCGATTTCATCGAGCAGGAACAGCGGGTTGCGAACGCCCACCTTTGTCATCTTTTGAATCAATCTTCCTGGCATCGAACCGATGTAAGTACGGCGATGACCACGAATTTCCGCTTCATCGCGCACGCCACCGAGGGCCATACGTACGAATTTGCGGTTGGTGGCGTGAGCAATCGACTCCGCCAGGGAAGTTTTACCCACCCCAGGAGGACCGACCAGGCACAGCACCGGACCACGAATCTTCTTCACGCGCTTTTGCACGGCGAGGTATTCGAGGATGCGTTCTTTGACTTCGTCCAGACCATAGTGGTCGGCGTCGAGAATATCTTCGGCACGGGCAAGGTCCAGACGCACTTTACTCTGAGCCTTCCACGGCACCTGAACCAGCCAGTCGATGTACGAACGCACCACCGTCGCTTCCGCGGACATTGGCGACATTTGTTTCAGCTTGTTCAGTTCGCCCTGAGCCTTGGCCAGGGCATCTTTCGGCAGGCCAGCGGCATCGATGCGCTTTTTCAGCTCTTCGATTTCGTTGTGGCCTTCCTCGCTGTCGCCGAGCTCTTTCTGAATGGCCTTCATCTGCTCATTCAGGTAGTACTCGCGCTGACTGCGCTCCATTTGTTTTTTGACGCGACCGCGAATGCGTTTTTCGACTTGCAGCAGATCGATCTCGGCATCCAGCAGCGCCAGGACGTGCTCGACCCGGGCCGACAAATCGATGATTTCGAGAATTTCCTGCTTCTGCTCGATCTTCAGGGCCATGTGCGCGGCCATGGTGTCGACCAGACGACCTGGTTCGTCGATGCTGTTGAGCGACGACAGGACTTCAGCCGGGACTTTCTTGCCCAGCTGCACATATTGTTCGAACTGAGCCAGCAGACTACGAACGAAAACTTCCGACTCGCGCTCAGGCGCGTCGACTTCGTCGATCAGCGACACTTCGGCACGCAGGTGGCCGTCGACTTCGCTGAAGCGCTCCACGGCGCCCCGCTGCTCGCCTTCGACCAGAACCTTGACGGTGCCGTCAGGCAGCTTGAGCAGTTGCAGAACGGTTGCGATGGTACCTACGCGATAGAGTGCTTCTTCACCGGGATCGTCGTCAGCAGGGTTTCTCTGAGCCAGCAGAAGGATCTGCTTGTCGCCCGTCATCGCTGCCTCGAGGGCTTCGATGGATTTCTCGCGCCCCACGAACAGCGGGATAACCATGTGCGGATAAACCACGACATCACGCAATGGCAGGAGAGGCAATTCGATGGTTGTCTTCATGATTTCGCCTCTACGGCGGCCATAAGGCCGTAAACAGATGGAAGTAAGCTTGAAACCAAGATGGGGGCTGCTTTCAAAAAAAACAAGCGCAAAGAGGGTGTTAAAAACGCTTTAAAAGAAAAGGGGCCCGAAGGCCCCTTCTTTGTTCCAGCAGCGTGACGCTTAAGCGTCTGGCGCGGCCTTGGCTGTCGGCTCACTGTTTTCGTAGATATACAGTGGCTTGGACTTGCCTTCGATAACGCTTTCATCGATCACTACTTTGCTCACCTCGGACTGCGAGGGGATTTCATACATAGTGTCGAGCAATACACCTTCGAGAATCGAGCGCAGACCACGGGCACCGGTTTTACGTTCCAGGGCACGTTTAGCGACCGATTTCAGTGCGTCGGCCCGGAATTCCAGGTCCACGCCTTCCATCTCGAACAGCTTGGCGTACTGCTTGGTCAGAGCATTTTTCGGCTCGGTGAGAATCTGCATCAACGCAGCTTCATCAAGCTCGTCCAGCGTAGCGAGGACCGGCAGACGACCGACGAATTCCGGGATCAGACCGAACTTGACCAGATCGTCAGGCTCGACTTCACGCAGGGATTCACCAACTTTCTTGCCTTCTTCCTTGCTGCGTACTTCTGCGTTGAAACCGATGCCACCTTTGGTGGAACGGTTTTGAATAACTTTTTCCAGACCGGAGAAAGCGCCACCGCAGATGAACAGGATGTTACGGGTGTCGACCTGAAGGAATTCCTGCTGCGGATGCTTGCGACCACCTTGCGGGGGAACGGAAGCGACCGTGCCTTCGATCAATTTGAGCAGGGCCTGCTGCACGCCTTCACCGGAAACGTCCCGGGTGATCGACGGGTTGTCAGACTTGCGCGAGATCTTGTCGATCTCATCGATGTAGACAATGCCCATCTGGGCTTTTTCTACGTCGTAATCGCACTTCTGCAGCAGCTTCTGAATGATGTTCTCGACATCTTCACCTACGTAACCTGCCTCGGTGAGGGTGGTTGCGTCGGCGATGGTGAACGGAACGTTCAGCAAGCGGGCCAGTGTTTCGGCAAGCAGGGTTTTACCCGAGCCTGTGGGGCCGATCAGCAAGATGTTGCTTTTGCCGAGTTCGACGTCGTCATTCTTTTTGTCACGCTGGTTCAGACGCTTGTAGTGGTTGTATACCGCTACGGCCAGAACCTTTTTCGCACGTTCCTGACCAATCACGTACTGATCAAGGATGCCGCTGATTTCTTTAGGCGATGGCAATTTATGCGCGCTGCTCTCGGCCTGGGCTTCCTGCACCTCCTCACGGATGATGTCATTGCACAGGTCGACGCACTCGTCGCAAATAAAGACCGAGGGACCGGCAATCAATTTGCGCACTTCATGCTGGCTTTTGCCACAGAAGGAGCAATAGAGCAGCTTGCCGTTGTCCTCGCCGTTGCGGGTGTCAGTCATTCGTTCGATCCAAATCCGATAGGCTTGCAACACAAGATGAAGGCTATTGCGGGCTTTTTCAAGCCCGCTAGTGATCGGAGCAGCCGACCAAGCCTATTTTGAGCTGCTTAATTTAAGCGGGGCGCTGGCTGATCACTTCATCGATCAAGCCGTATTCACGCGCGGCTTCTGCGCTCATGAAGTTATCGCGGTTGGTGTCGCGCTCGATTTCTTCAAGAGTGTGCCCGCTGTGCTTGGCCATCAGCGTGTTGAGACGCTCACGAATGAAGAGGATTTCCTTGGCATGGATTTCGATATCCGACGCCTGGCCCTGGAAACCGCCCAATGGCTGGTGAATCATCACACGCGAGTTCGGCAGGCAGAAACGCTTGCCAGGGGCACCGGCCGTCAGCAGGAAAGCGCCCATGCTGCACGCCTGGCCGATACAGGTGGTCGATACGTTGGGTTTGATGAACTGCATGGTGTCGTAGATCGACATGCCTGCTGTCACCGAACCGCCCGGGGAGTTGATATAAAGATGGATGTCCTTGTCCGGGTTTTCCGCTTCAAGGAACAGCAGTTGCGCACAAATCAGGTTAGCCATGTAGTCCTCTACCGGGCCAACCAGAAAGATCACTCGCTCCTTGAGAAGGCGCGAATAGATGTCGTAGGCGCGCTCGCCACGAGCGGACTGCTCGACAACCATCGGGACCAGGCCGCCTGCGGCCTGGATATCAGAGTTCTGCTGAATATACGAATTACGGAACATGCTCTGCAGTCACTCCCAAATAGTTATGTCTTGAATACGCATAAGCCAGCACGAAGGCTGGCTTATGGTGATTACTTCCTACTACAGAAACGATCAGTCGGCTTGTGGAGCTTCTACCGGCTTGACTGCTTCTTCGTAAGAGACCGACTTGTCGGTCACGCTAGCTTTCTGCAGAACAGTATCCACAACTTGTTCTTCCAGCACAACCGAACGAACTTCGTTCAGTTGCTGGTCGTTCTTGTAGTACCAGGACACAACCTGCTCAGGCTCTTGGTAGGCCGAAGCCATTTCCTGAATCATTTCGCGAACGCGGGCTTCGTCAGGCTTGAGGTCGAATTGCTTGACCACTTCAGCCACGATCAGACCCAGTACAACGCGGCGCTTGGCTTGTTCTTCGAACAGCTCGGCCGGCAGTTGGTCAGGCTTGATGTTGCCGCCAAACTGTTGAACAGCCTGCACGCGCAGACGGTCAACTTCGTTGGACAGCAGTGCCTTTGGCACTTCGATCGGGTTGGTGGTCAGCAGACCGTCCATTACCTGATTCTTGACCTTGGATTTGATCGCCTGACGCAGTTCACGCTCCATGTTCTTGCGAACTTCGGTGCGGAAGCCTTCCAGACCGGTTTCCTTGATGCCGAATTGAGCGAAGAACTCTTCGTTCAGCTCTGGCAGTTTTGGCTCGGAAACAGTGTTCACAGTCACGGTGAACTCAGCGGTTTTGCCCGCGAGGTCGAGGTTCTGGTAGTCCTCTGGGAAGGTCAGGTTCAGAACGCGTTCTTCGCCGGCTTTAGCGCCAACCAGACCGTCTTCGAAACCAGGGATCATGCGGCCGGAACCCAGAACCAGCTGAGTACCTTTGGCGGAACCGCCAGCGAACACTTCACCGTCAACCTTGCCAACGAAATCGATGTTCAGTTGGTCTTCGTTCTGGGCAGCGCGTTCAGCCACTTCAAAACGGGTGTTCTGCTTGCGCAGCACGTCCAGCATCTTGTCCAGATCAGCGTCAGCCACGTCAGCGCTCAGGCGCTCAACGGTGATACCGTCGAAACCGGCTACAGTGAACTCCGGGAACACTTCGAAAATAGCGACGTATTCCAGATCTTTGCCAGCTTCGATCGACTTAGGCTCGATCGAAGGAGCGCCAGCCGGGTTCAGCTTCTGCTCAACGACAGCTTCGTAGAAGGAGGACTGGATCACGTCGCCAACAGCTTCCTGACGTGCATCAGCACCGAAACGGCGCTTGATTTCACTCATCGGCACTTTGCCTGGACGGAAGCCAGCAATCTTGGCCTTTTGGGCGGTCTGCTGCAGACGCTTGTTGACCTGAGTCTCGATGCGCTCAGCCGGCACGGTGATGCTCATGCGGCGCTCAAGAGCAGAAGTATTTTCAACAGAAACTTGCATGGATATTCCTCGTTGCACAGACGTTAGCCGGCCGTTTCCGACCCCAGAATCAAGGGCATGCATTCTAGTGGGTCAAACTCAAGAAGTCACCCTACTGAAAACGGGTAAAAAAGCAGCAGGCAATTTATAGGCGAGGGACAAACGGTTGTGCCTCGCCCTGTTAGCAAATACAGCCAATCAAGCCAGGGCTCTGCACCACCTCTTCTATATATAGAAGAAGCTGCCAATCATCTCCCTGACAACCGGTCTTGCAAGCAAGGCCGGCGGGCGGCGTGGCATCATCGAGAAACAAAAATACGACGAAACACCCCACCGCTGCGACCCAGGACATGCAGTCGCTGAACACTCGAACCGCTAAAACAAAAAAGGCGCCAGACTGTTAAATCTGGCGCCTTTCGAAATATGGGGTGGACGAAGGGGATCGAACCCTCGACAACGGGAGTCACAATCCCGTGCTCTACCAACTGAGCTACGCCCACCATATTGCAGTGCAAAGAAACCAAAAACTTCCCTTGCTAAACCCCAATCAGGCCAACCGGCCTGAGCGAAGCTTTATTTGGTGCGGATGAAGAGACTCGAACTCTTACACCTTGCGGCGCTGGAACCTAAATCCAGTGTGTCTACCAATTCCACCACATCCGCGTTTGAAGCTGTTAAAGCAAAGGCGCCAGACTGTTAATCTGGCGCCTTTCGAAATATGGGGTGGACGAAGGGGATCGAACCCTCGACAACGGGAGTCACAATCCCGTGCTCTACCAACTGAGCTACGCCCACCATATTGCGCTACTTGTGCCAAAGCTGCCTAATGGCGCACCCGGCAGGACTCGAACCTGCGACCATCCGCTTAGAAGGCGGATGCTCTATCCAGCTGAGCTACGGGCGCCTTATTAATCTGTACTCTTGGAGGACTACAAACTAAGTGCTTCCAGTCTCGCAGAACCGTAATCCCGCTTGACCTTCTCATCCAGTGCTAGGCTGTGCCCGACAAGTGCGACGAATAGTATAGAGCGCCCCAGAGGCCGTCAAATCCTTTTTAAAAAAAATTCATTTAATTAAAGGGCTTAGAGGAATTTGCAGACCAAGCGCCTTTGCCCCTGCCGCCTGACATGCGAGAATGCGCCCTCTTTTTTTCCCCTCTCGATGGTTAATCACGCGCAATGACTGCACAACTAATCGACGGCAAGTCAATCGCCGCCAGCCTGCGCCAGCAGATCGCCAAACGAGTTGCCGAGCGTCGCCAGCAAGGTCTGCGCACGCCCGGTCTCGCGGTGATCCTGGTCGGCAGCGATCCTGCCTCTCAGGTTTATGTCTCGCACAAGCGTAAAGACTGTGAAGAGGTCGGCTTCCTGTCGCAAGCCTACGACCTGCCTTCTGAAACCACTCAAGAAGCGCTGACCGATCTGATCGATCGCCTGAACGACGACCCGTCTATTGACGGCGTTCTGCTTCAGCTGCCTTTGCCAGCTCACCTGGACGCCTCCAAATTGCTGGAGCGCATTCGTCCGGATAAAGACGTCGACGGTTTCCACCCTTATAACGTCGGGCGCCTGGCACAGCGCATTCCCCTGCTGCGCCCTTGCACCCCGAAAGGCATCATGACCCTGCTGGAAAGCACCGGGGCTGATCTCTACGGGATGGACGCAGTGATTGTCGGCGCCTCCAACATTGTTGGCCGCCCGATGGCGATGGAATTGCTGCTGGCCGGCTGCACCGTCACCGTGACCCACCGCTTCACCAAGGATCTGGCCGGCCACGTTGGTCGTGCCGATCTGGTGGTTGTGGCCGCCGGCAAGCCGGGCTTGGTCAAGGGCGAGTGGATCAAGGAAGGCGCGATCGTGATCGACGTCGGCATCAACCGTCAGGAAGATGGCAAGCTGGTCGGCGATGTGATCTATGAAACCGCCCTGCCCCGCGCCGGCTGGATCACTCCAGTCCCGGGCGGCGTTGGTCCGATGACCCGCGCCTGCCTGCTGGAAAACACCCTGTACGCAGCGGAAACCCTGCACGGCTGAGTTCACTGGCTGGCTGTACAAACAGAGCCCCGCTATTGCGGGGCTTTGTTGTTTTTGAGGTCAGGACAAACCGCCCGCGAACCTTCAGAATAAAATACACAAACAAGAACAACGTCCTTCAGACGCCAGCAGGGCAACCGGATACCAATGGCACCTTCGCCAGGAGTCGTCCATGAAGCCGAATTCCACACCCGAAAATCACCTGAGTTCCCTCGCGGGCAAATTGGCGGGCCTGCTGTATAGCCTCTGCAGTTACCTGCTGTTCCTGCTCACCGCGCTTTACCTGATCGGTTTTCTTTCCGGTCTCGGTGTGCCCAAAGACATTAACTCGGGACAGGGTTTGAGTTGGCCGTTGGCCGTTATCGTCGACGCCTTGCTGATTACGCTGTTTGCCGTCCAGCACAGCGGCATGGCACGCCAGCCTTTCAAACGCTGGTGGACCACCCACATCCCCGCGCCCATCGAGCGCGCGACCTATGTCTTGTCGACGTGCCTGGTGCTCATCCTGCTCTTCTGGTTGTGGCAACCGATCGCAACGCCCATCTGGAGCGTGACATCCACATGGGGCCACGGATTGCTTATGGCGGTGTTCTGGCTCGGCTGCCTTGTGGTGGTGCTTTCAACCTTCCTGATCAGCCATTTCGAATTGCTCGGCATCACCCAGGCACTCAGCGCCTGGCGCTCTGCCAGACCCGACAGCCCCACGTTCAAAACGCCTTTGCTCTACAAGCTGGTCCGCCACCCGTTGTATCTCGGGTTTCTAATAGTGTTCTGGGCGACGCCTGACATGACCGTCGGCCATCTTATGTTTGCGCTGCTCAACACGATCTACATCCTGATCGGGGCTTATCTTGAAGAGAAAGATCTGGTGGCGTTGTTCGGGGAACGGTACCAACGCTATCAACAGAACGTCGCCATGCTGGTGCCTCTGATCAAACGCAAACCGGGCCGCAAGAAAGGCGCATAAAGACGATTGAATCCAGCACCAAAAACATTAAATTTTCTTCATATAAAGCGCTCGTCATACGGGCGCCTAGCGCTTTCGTAGCTCATACTCCTAGAATGCGTCGTTTTTAAGAAACAGCCCGTAACAAAACGGCATATCCACCCTAATGAGTTCGCCCGCGTGAAAATCCGTCTTTCCATCCTGAGTCTATTTTTTGCATTTACAGGGACTGTTATCACGCCAATGACCCATGCCGCGGAAACCACTGCGGCACCGCGAGACGCGTCACAACTGAAGATCGCTTCCGGCAGCGCTTTGTTGATGGATTTGCAGACCAACAAAGTTATTTATGCCAACAATCCGGACGTGGTCGTGCCTATCGCGTCGGTCAGTAAATTGATGACCGGCCTGGTGGTGGTTGAAGCGCACCAGAACATGGATGAATACATCAACGTCGACATCAGCCACACGCCGGAAATGAAAGGCGTGTTCTCCCGGGTCAAGCTCAACAGCGAACTGCCGCGCAAGAAAATGCTGCTGATCGCACTGATGTCCTCGGAAAACCGTGCTGCCGCCACCCTCGCCCACCACTACCCGGGCGGTTATGTCGCGTTCATCGCAGCCATGAACGCCAAGGCCAAGGCGCTGGGCATGAGCAACACGCATTTCGTTGAACCGACCGGGCTTTCCCCGCGCAACGTGTCCACGGCCCGCGACCTGAGCAAGTTGCTGATCGCCGCGCACAAATACCCGCTGCTGACTGAACTGACCACCACCAAGGAAACCACTGTCGCGTTCCGCAAACCCAACTACACCTTGGGCTTTCACAACACCGATCATTTGGTGAACAAGCCCAATTGGGATATCAAAATCACCAAGACGGGTTTCACTAACGAAGCCGGCCACTGCCTGGTGCTGGTGACCAGCATGGGCAATCGCCCGGTGGCTTTGGTGATTCTCGATGCATTCGGCAAGTACACGCACTTTGCCGACGCCACCCGGATTCGCAGTTGGGTCGAAACCGGCAAGAGCACCACTGCGCCGTCGGTGGCCTTGCAGTACAAAGCCGCGAAGAACCTGAAGCAGCGTCAGAGCGGCGTGGTTGAAGCCTCGAAATAAGTCGTCAACAAAATGCAAAAAGCCCCGATCAGTCGGGGCTTTTTACATTGTGACCAAATGAATTAATCGTTGGGCAACGGCATCTGGTCGTCATCTGGAATACCGTCACCGGCACTCGGATCTTTCCAGCCGTGCGGATGTTCCTCCGGCACCACCATCGGGCGCGCCAGTGGATCGCGCAGCGGGCTGTCCGGGTCCAGCACCGGATCGATGTCGTCCTCGGGTGTGGTCGGCACGCTGTCCGGACGTTTGTCGTCAAAACTCGAATCGGTAGACATAAGCCACCTCATTGCGCATCAGGGTTTGAGATCGCCCAGCGGGTCGTAGGGCTTCGCCGGTTTCTTGTCATCCTCACCCGGCTCGATATCCAGGGGTGCCTTGGCAGGACCGACAGGATCGACCTGTGGGTCGGCAAGGTCGGGCGAATCAGGATCGAAGCCCAAATCATCGCCGGACGAATGCTCGGACGAATGCGGGCCATCTGAAGTCTTGGAATGTGCCATGGACGCCTCCTTGGGTCTGACCCGGAGAAATCCGGGCCCTACTCATCAGAGGCCTGGGGCACGCGACGGTGCCCGGGAGATGACGAACGGAGCGTCTACGGGGAAAACAGTTACTGAGCCTTCAACGCCTTGGTCGCCCGCGCAGCTGCCTGCTCCTGGCCGGCCTGGCCCAGATCGCTTGCTGCCTTTAACCAGCGCTGTTCGTCGACCTTGGCCGGAATCTGGTTCGGCTTCTGGATCAACACAGCCCAACCGCCGGCATCCTTGAACGACGACTCAAACGAACCGAAGCTCATCAACAACCGACGGTTCATCCCGGAACGCAACAGCACCGTCTGCTTTTGCCGGTTGTACCCGGCGAGGATCGCGTAGCGCGGCTCGGCCCAGAACGCCGAACCCTCGGTGAAGCGCAACATCACCGGATAACCGGCCGCCACCTGGGTCAACAACGCCGGCAGATTGCTGTCGAGCGGATAGACCACCATGCCGTATTCACGGGCCAGGTTCTGCATGTTTTGCTGCAACTGCGCCTCGGCGCCTGGCAAGCGCAGGGGTTTTTCCAGCAGGCCGGGCGTAATCACCACGCCCTGCTGGGACAGCATGCTGGCCAACACCTGTGGCCCGCTTTGATTGGCCTGACCCCGGTAGAACGTACCGCTGAGTTCAACGCGCTCCGGCAGTCGCTGAACCTCCGGCGCCACACTGCCGGCGCAACCGGCCAACGTCGCAACGCAACTCGCCACCAACGCAGCCGTTCGAATTCGAGAAAATACCCGCACCATCATCACTCTCTTGTTCAGACGCCAGGCAATCGTGCCCCCGGCTTGGCCACTGATCATAGGATGCCGCGAGACAGCGGTATAGCCTAAACCGGCAGTTGTTTGCATTCGATAGAGCGAACCGGTTGGTAACAGGCGACCTTTGGTCAATAGCCTGAAACACAGCAGCGACTAGACTGTCATTTGCAGAGAGCGTGTGCCCGATGCAGGGCAAAGAGGAGGCGCCGATGAGCCTGACAATGACAATCGTAATGCTGATTTCCGGCTGGCTGGCCGTGGCCGCCGCCATGTTGTGGGGAGTCCTGCGTATCACCCGCCGGCACCATCACCACCCGGTGCAGTCGCTGCCCGAGGCGAAAACCGATCAACCGGTAACCCGCCCCGCCACCGCTCACTGACCGACCTTTTTCGGCCCGCAAATAAAAAACGGCCGCCTGGACTCTTTCGAGTGCAGGCGGCCGTTTTGTTTCAGCGCCGGTTAAGCTTCAGCAGCGATGCGCTTCTGCTTGGCCCGCCGGGACATCATGTTCAACCCCTCGATCGTTGCCGAGAACGCCATGGCAGCGTAGATGTAGCCTTTCGGTACGTGGGCGCCGAAGCCTTCGGCGATCAGCGTCATGCCGATCATGATCAAGAAGCCCAGGGCCAGCATCACCACGGTCGGGTTTTCGTTGATGAACTTGGCCAGTGGATCAGCGGCCAGCAACATAACCAGTACCGACACCACCACCGCGATGATCATGATCGGCAAATGCTCGGTCATGCCGACAGCGGTAATGATGCTGTCGATGGAAAACACCATGTCGAGCATCAGGATCTGCCCGATCGCGGCGGCAAAGCCCAGGGTAACCCCCGAAGTCGCCGACTTCGGATCTCCCGGCGCCGGGTCCATGCTGTGATGGATTTCGGTGGTCGCCTTCCACAACAGGAACAGGCCACCGGCGATCAGGATCATGTCCTTCCAGGAGAAGGCATGGCCGAGAATATCGATTACCGGCTCGGTCAACTGAACGATAAACGCGATGGTGCTCAACAGCGCCAGACGCATGATCAGCGCCATGCCGATACCGATACGACGCGCTTTCTGCCGATGCTGCTCCGGCAGTTTATTGGTCAGGATCGAAATGAAGATCAGGTTATCGATGCCGAGCACGATTTCCATGATGATCAACGTGGCCAGGGCAATCCAGGCGGTGGGGCTGGCGGCTAGTTCTACAAGGTATTCCATGGGTCAGTCCTGACTCGCTTGAGACGGTTTAGATTTCCTGGGACGAAGATTGGCTTTTCGCTTTATCTTCGGCCGGTTGTTCTTTCTTGCTGATCAGGCCGCCAGTGGCATCGCTGATCGCCTGTTCGGCTGCTTTATGGGTGTCGTCGATCGCCTGCTTGGCAGTCTCGGCCGCCTTGCCCATCAGTTGCTGGGCGCTCTTTTCGGCCTGGTCGCAACCGGCCAATACCAGTAAAGACGTGATTAACAGCGCCGTAGCGATAGTTTTCATTGGGCTTTCCTCGATAGAACGGACCGATGCGAAAAGGCACCCCGTCGATAGCGAGGCATTCTAGAGAGGCAAACACTTCAGGAAAATTCGTATTTTTAGCGGTTATACTTCGGCCATTACGAATCCAGACCAAACCCAATATCAACCGCGCACCTCCCCGTAGGAGCTGTCGAGTGAAACGAGGCTGCGATCTTTTGATCTTCAAAAATCAAAGGATCGCAGCCTCGTTTCACTCGACAGCTCCTACGGGGGTTATATGAACAGGGGTTCTTCCAATGCTCAACTACCGACAGCTGCATTATTTCTGGGTCGTGGCTAAGACCGGCAGCATCGTGCGCGCCTGCGAGCAACTGAACCTGACGCCGCAAACCATCAGCGGGCAGATTTCCCTGCTGGAACAAACCTACGGCATCGAGCTGTTCCGCCGGGTCGGGCGCAATCTGGAACTCACTGAGGCCGGGCGCCAGACCCTGCCCTACGCCGAGCAGATGTTCCAACTCGGTGGCGAACTGGAGTTGATGCTCCGCGCCCAGCCCAATGAGCAGCAGATTCTATTCCGGGTCGGCGTGGCGGACGTGGTGCCCAAATCCATCGTCTATCGCCTGATCGCGCCAACCATGGAATTGAGCGAGCCGCTGCGCATCACCTGTCGCGAGGACAAACTCGAACGGTTGCTCGCCGACCTGGCAATCCAGCGCCTGGACCTGGTGATTTCCGACAGCCCGATGCCGTCGCACCTGGACATCAAGGGCTACAGCCAAAAGCTCGGCGAGTGCGGGATCAGTTTTTTTGCGACAAAACAATTGGCGGAGCAGTTCGGTCAGGACTTCCCGCGCAGTCTGCATGGCGCACCGTTGCTGATTCCCGGGCCGGAAACCGTGGTGCGCAGTCGTTTGCAACGCTGGTTTGCCGAACAGCAGATTCAGCCGCGCATCGTCGGGGAGTTCGATGACAGTGCATTGATGCAGGCGTTCGGCCAATCCGGCAGCGGGATTTTCATTGGCCCGAGCGTGATTGCCGACGAGGTGAAACGCCAATACGGCGTGGAGTTGATCGGCCAGACCGACGCGGTCACCGAGTCGTTCTATGCCATTTCAGTGGAGCGCAAGGTCAAGCACCCCGGCATTGTCGCCATTACCGAAGGTGCCCGACGCGAGCTGTTTACTGAACTGTGACCGGCTCACGCGGCGCCATGGTCATCAGCGCCATGGCCAGCAGGATCGAAGCGAGGATGAATGCAGCCGCCGCGAAACCCAGGCCACCAAGGCCAAAGGCATTGATCACGCGACCGCCCACCATCGCACCCAGGCCGATCCCGAGGTTGGCCCCGGCGATGTTCAGCGACGCGGCAAACGCCGGCGCCTCAGGCGCAGCTTTCATCAAGCGTACATGGCTTACCAAAAACAAGGCTGCCTGAGTGATCCCCCAAATGCCCATCGCCGCCGCCAGACCGAGCGGCGACTGGATGTTCGGCACCAGTGCAATCAGGCCGGCGATCAGGAACGCGCAGAACATCATCGATGCGATCAATGGATGACGATCCACAGCACGGCCGCCCCACCAGTTGCCAAACAACCCCACCGCACCAAAGCCCATCAGGCACCAGCCGACCAACGTGCCGTCGAAACCGGCCAGGCGTTCAAGAATGTCCGCCAGGTAGGTATAAGCCGTGAACATGCCGGTAAACACCAGGATCGACAACAGCACATGTCCGATCATCAACGGGCTGCGCAGGATCTTGAACTGGGAACGAAAGCTCGCCTGCTGCTTATGCAGGATCGTTCTCGGCAAATAGATATACAGCAGCAACGCCTTGGCAAACGCGATCACCGCCAGAATGCCGAAAGCACTGCGCCAGCCGAACGCATCGGAAATCAGCGTGCCGACCGGAATGCCAAACACCATCGCGCACACAATCCCGAACCCGATCTTGGAAATCGCCCGTCCGGCATGGTCCGGCCCGACGATGTCCACCGCCGTCTCACTGGCCAAGGCCCAGAACACCGGCAACCCTAACGCCGGAATCAACCGTGCGGCGGCCATGACCCAGATATTCGGCGCCAGCGCCGCGACGGTGTTGGCCACGCCAAACATGATCAGTACCGAGATAAACAGCTTGCGCCGCTCGAAGCGGGCGAAATATGCGGTGAGGAACGGACCAAACGCGGCCACGGTAAACGCGAACAGCGTCACCAGCAGGCCGGCCTGGGGAATCGTGACCTCAAGGTCCCGGGCAATCGCCGGCAGCAGGCCAACGATGATGAATTCCGTGGTCAGCACCGTGAAACCGGCGGCAGACAACAGAAGAATGGGCAGCAACAGCATGCAGAACTCCAGAAAACGCCGACAGCAGCGATAGCCCGGAGGCCCGCTGGCAGAACTTGAAAATGAAGGGGGCGAAGCTTAACAGAGTGTTTCCAAACCGGGTTGCACGAACCTGCATATCGCGTGGAACACCCGGGCGGCAGATCGTCACAGGTCTGAAGGATCGGGACGACCCTGTGATAAAGTCCGCGCCCTGCGATTCGTACACCCTATTCATCGGCCAGTTGTTGGCATTGATGTCGCGATACCTCTCGGTTCCTCCATGTGGCCTGCCCTGCTTTTTGCTGCGTGATGCGCGGAACCCTGCACCTAAAAAAATCAGAGATACCGTTATGAGCGCTTCATCCCCGTCCCTGTTGCACCGCTTGAAACGCACCAGCCTGGTGACGCAAATCGTCATCGGCCTGATCGCCGGCATTGCCCTGGCCTTGTTTGCGCCTGACGTGGCGAAGTCCACCGCGTTCATTGGCAAAGTGTTTGTCGCGGCCCTGAAAGCCGTCGCGCCAATCCTGGTGTTCGTGCTGGTGATGGCGTCCATCGCCAACCATAAGCACGGTCAGGAAACGCATATCCGGCCGATCCTGTTCCTGTATCTGCTGGGCACCTTTGCTGCGGCCGTGGTCGCGGTGGTGGCCAGCACGTTGTTCCCGTCGAGCCTGGTGTTGTCGACCCAGGATGTCGCAGTGACCGCGCCGGGCGGCATCGGTGAAGTGTTGCAAAGTTTGCTGTTGAGCGTGGTCGACAACCCGGTCAGTGCGCTGATGAACGCCAACTTCATCGGCATTCTGGCGTGGGCGATCGGCATGGGCGTTGCGATTCGGCATGCCGGCGACACCACCCGCGAAGTGCTCGGTGACTTGTCGAATGGCGTGACCTTGATCGTGCGCCTGGTGATCCGCTTTGCGCCGCTGGGGATTTTCGGGCTGGTGGCTTCAACCCTCGCCACCTCGGGCTTCGGTGCGTTGATCGGCTATGCGCACCTGCTGGCGGTGTTGCTGGGTTGCATGCTGTTCGTGGCGCTGGTGATGAACCCGGTCATCGTGTTCTGGAAACTGCGTCGCAACCCGTATCCGCTGGTGCTGATGTGCCTGCGGGAAAGCGGGATCACCGCATTCTTCACCCGCAGTTCGGCGGCGAACATTCCGGTCAACCTGGAATTGAGCAAGCGCTTGGGCCTGCATGAAGACACTTATTCGGTGTCGATTCCGCTCGGTGCGACCATCAACATGGCGGGCGCGGCGATCACCATCACCGTGTTGACCCTGGCTGCCGTGCATACACTGGGGATTGCCGTGGATATTCCGACAGCGATTTTGCTCAGCGTGGTGGCGGCGATTTGCGCGTGTGGCGCTTCGGGTGTGGCGGGCGGTTCGTTGTTGCTGATTCCGCTGGCGTGCAGCCTGTTCGGCATCCCGAGCGAGATTGCGATGCAAGTGGTGGCGGTGGGCTTCATTATTGGCGTGTTGCAGGATTCGGCGGAGACAGCGTTGAATTCGTCCACCGATGTGTTGTTTACCGCCGCCGCGTGCTTGGGTGAAGAACGGAAAAGCCTGGCATAACACGCCTCCCCCTGTGGGAGCGGGCTTGCTCGCGAAGGCGGTGTGTCAGGCACATTGATGTTGAATGTACCGCCGCCTTCGCGAGCAAGCCCGCTCCCACAGGATCTGCGGTGTAATTGAAAAATGCTTGCCCATGAAAAAGCCCCCGCAACCTTAGGCTGCGGGGGCTTTTTATTGCCTGGACGGTTTAGAACGCGCCCATGTAATCGCGCTTGCCCACTTCCACACCGTTGTGACGCAGCAACGCATAAGCGGTGGTGACGTGGAAGAAGAACTGCGGCAAGCCGTAGCTCAGCAGGTAAGCCTGGCCGCTGAAGCGCTTCTCTTTCGGCGTGCCTGGACGAGTAACGATCTCGATGCCTTCCTTGCCGTCGATCTGCTCAGGCTTGATCTCGCCGATGTAGGCCAGGACCTTGGTAATCAGCGCTTGCAGCTCGGCGAAGGTGGTTTCGGTGTCTTCGTACTTCGGCACTTCTACTTCGGCCAGACGCGAAGAAACGCCCTTGGCGAAATCAACGGCGATCTGCACTTGGCGCACCAGCGGGAACATGTCCGGGTACAGACGGGCTTGCAGGAAAGCGTTCGGGTCGATGTTTTTGGCGGTAGCGTGGGCTTCAGCCTTGTTCAGCACATCGCTCAGGGCGTTGAGCAGTTGTTGGAAAACCGGGACGGAAGCGGCGTACAAAGAAATAGTCATGGCAGTCTCGTGTTGTGGCGGGTGTAAAAACGTGGAGCGATTATAGCCATGCTTGATGACCGGGCGGCTTGCCTTTTGTTTCGCAAGGATTAGGCTAGTCGGCTTCGACTGCACGCATCGACAGCAAAGGGAAAAGCGCGAATGAGCACTGAGCAAGAGACGACCTTCGACGAGCCGCGCCTCAACAGCACGGAAATCCGCATTCTGGGTTCCTTGATCGAGAAACAGGCCACCAGCCCGGAAACCTATCCGCTGACCCTTAATGCGCTGGTGATTGCCTGCAACCAGAAAACCAGCCGCGAACCGGTGATGAACCTGACCCAGGGCCAGGTCGGCCAGAGCCTGCGCGCCCTCGAAGGTCGCGGCTTCACCAAACTGGTGATGGGCAGTCGCGCCGATCGCTGGGAACACAAGGTGGACAAGGCGCTGGAGCTGGTGCCGGCCCAGGTGATTCTGACCGGGCTGCTGTTTCTGCGCGGCCCGCAAACCGTCAATGAACTGCTGACCCGCAGCGGCCGCATGCATGAATTCGAAGATACCGAGCAGGTGGTGCATCAGCTGGAGCGCTTGATTGCGCGGGGGCTGGCGCTGCTGATTCCGCGTCAGGCGGGGCAGCGGGAAGACCGCTACATGCATGCGCTGGGCGATCCGGCGGATATCGAAGTGATCCTTGCAGCCCGGCAGAACCCAGCGGAACGTGGGACTGGCGGCGTGTCGGTGGAACGGATCGAAGAGCTGGAAGCGCGGATTGCGGCGCTGGAAGAACGCCTGGCGCGCCTGGAATAACCTGACAACACAAATCAAATGTGGGAGCGGGCTTGCTCGCGAAGGCGGGGTGTCATTCAGCATTGATGGTGACTGATACACCGCTTTCGCGAGCAAGCCCGCTCCCACAGGGATTTTGTGAAGCGATCAACTCCGCGCAAACGCCACTGCCGCCTGAAACTGCTCATCCGTCGGCCGCACGCCGGTATAAAGCACAAACTGCTCCAGTGCCTGGATCGCAATCACTTCCAGCCCGGTGATCACGCGCTTGCCTTCGGCCCTGCCGCGCACGATCAGCGGTGTTTCCGAGGGGATCGCCACCACATCGAAGACAGTCTTGGCCGACTTGATCACGTCAGCGTCGAATGCCAGTTGATCAGCCTCCGGCCCGCCGGTCATGCCGATGGGTGTGACGTTGATCAACATCTGCGGGCGTCGAGTCCCCAGTTCTGCTTGCCACTCATAACCCAGGGATTCGGCCAGCGCCCGCCCGGCGCGTTCGTTGCGGGCCACGATCACGCCGTTTTCGTAACCGCCATCGCGCAAAGCACTGGCTACAGCCTTCGCCATGCCGCCGCTGCCGCGCAGGGCAAAGGTCGATTCCTTCGGCACTTGATGGGTTTCCAGCAACTGCGCGATAGCGATGTAATCCGTGTTGTAGGCCTTGAGATGGCCGTCGGTATTGACGATGGTGTTGATCGACTGGATGGCGGCAGCGGACGCGTCCAGTTCATCGACCAGCGCGATGCAGGCTTCCTTGAATGGCATCGACACGCCACAACCGCGAATGCCCAGGGCACGAATCCCACCGACCGCGCCGGTCAGGTCTTTACTGCTGAATGCTTTGTAGTAAAAATTCAGCCCCAGTTGTTCGTACAGATGATTGTGAAATCGCAGGCCAAAGTTCCCGGGGCGTCCAGACAGGGACATGCACAGCTGGGTATCGTTGTTGGGGTTCATCTGCATGAAATATCTCCTTCGATTGCACTTTCAGATAGACGGGATTAGCCATTCCATCCTGTTCTGTTCGATCATTAGGTCTGTCCGCACACGGCTTTGCAGCAGCGTAAGGAAGCCGGTACAGACCTTACACAAAATTTACCTAACGGCTGTGCAGTTTTTCAAAAAAGCGCTGTCTTAGAAGTATCCCCGCGACAATCCTTGGGTCTATTGCAGATTCAAGCGCCGGGTCGAAGAACCGAGGAATTATCATGATCCGTAAAATCCCCACAGTAGCCTTGTTGATTGGTGTACTGGCTGTCGCAGGGCAGGCAGAAGCCCATGGCGGTGGCGGTTGGCAAGGTCCAGCGGTGTTTGGCGCGATCGTTGGTTCGGCCATCGTCGGCTCGGCCCTCATCAACGCCAATCGGCCGGTTTATGTAGAACAGGCGCCGGTTTACGTTCAGCCACAACCGGTCTACGTGCAACAACCGCCGCCACCGGTTTATTACCAACCGGCCCCGGTGTACGTGCAGCAACCGGTCTACTACCGCCCGGCGCCGGTTTATTATGGCCCGCCACGCGGTTACTACGGCCCTCCCCATGGTTACTATGGTGGCCCACGCTGGTAACAGGTTCATCAGGCCCCGCCTTAACAGCGGGGCCTTTTTTATGCCCGTCAGTCGGGCGAGGTCTGGATAAATCTTGTAAAGGTCGCTGTCGGGACAGTATCGGCAGGTAAAGTAGGCAAGATTGATTGGACCGCCCTTCCCCCACTTTGGGGAAAACGGTCATATTTATGTCATGTCAGGTCCGCAAGCTGGGATCTGTCCGTAAACAACAGGTTGATAAAAACAAGGACGACCTCATGCCCACGCAAAACCCGCACCGCAATGTCGGCTTGTGCACTTCCAGCAAGGTGTACAACACACTGACCGAACTCAAGCACCTGGAAGGCCATCGCAACGCCAAGTTTCTCTCGCTGCTGGCCGAAAACCTGGTGCGCAAAGGCCTGCTCAATGAGCAGGAAGTCGTGCACATGCTCGATCTGGTCGTGGATTGATCGCCACCCCTCGTTGGCATCAATGACCACTATCGAAAACGTTGATTGTCCGTTGAACCGCGCGGTCCGTAAGGTGGCTCCATAGATTGATGGAGGTACTTATGATGTCCCAGGTTCAGATTATGTCCGTTGTCGGCAGCGCCGTTCCCGCATCACTCAGAGAGATGGGATTGCTCGCCTGTTGGTATCTGATGCGCGACGGCGAACCTGTCAGCGGTCCGCTCACCTCGCTTCCCGCCGCCCAGGCGCTGTCGCAAAAAATGGGCACCGTCCTGCTCATTGCCTAAGGCAGCTGAACCCGCGGCTTGGTTTCGACGAAAATCGCCCAGCTCGACATGAACAGTGCAGCGATCAACGGCCCGATTACAAAACCATTGAGACCGAAGACGGCCATGCCGCCCAGGGTCGAGATCAGGATCATGTAGTCGGGCATTTTTGTGTCCTTACCCACCAGGATCGGACGCAGCACGTTGTCCACCAGGCCAATAACGAACACCCCGAACAACCCCAGCACTACGCCCTGCCAGATCGCCCCGCTGAGCAGGAAGTACAGCGCCACCGGCGCCCAGACAATCCCCGCCCCCACCGCTGGCAACAGCGACAGAAACGCCATCAACACCGCCCAGAGCAACGCACTCGGGATATCCAGGAACCAGAAAATCAAACCGCCCAACGCGCCTTGCGTGATCGCCACCAGCAGGTTGCCTTTGACGGTGGCCCGCACCACGCGGTTGAACTTGAGCTGCAAGCGGCGCTTCTGGTGTTCCTGCAACGGCACCGCGGTGCGGACTTTACGCGCCAGCTCGGCGCCGTCCCGCAGAAAGAAAAACAGCAGGTACAGCATGATGAAGAAGCTGACGATGAACTCGAAGGTGCCCTGGCCAAACGTGACGACCTGCGCAGCCACAAACTGACTGCCCTGCATCGCGCCCTTGACGATCTTGTCCTGCAAGCCTTTCAACTCGCCGACGCCAAACCGATCGAGCAAATGCTGGAAATACGGCGGCAAGCCGTGCTTGAACTGCGCCACATACGCCGCGATGTCCAACTCGCCGCTTTCGATGCGGCTATACAGCGACGCGCCCTCCTGAACCAGCAACACGCTGATGATGATCACCGGCAAAATCGCGATCACCAGACAGATGCCCAAGGTGCACAGCGATGTCAGGTTGCGCGGCCAGCCGAATCTCATCTGCAGTCGCCGCTGCAGTGGCGCGAAAACGATGCCAAGGATAACGGCCCAGAACACCGCGCCGTAAAACGGCAATAGGATCCCGATAAACGCGAGGGTGACCGCGAGCAGCAAGACGAGCAGCGATCTTTTTTGTAGCGTGGTTTCTTTCATGTCCGATCCATGTCAGTGCGCAAAAAGGAGCGCGAAACTCGTCTCCTGATGCTTAGTCCGCCACGGTTCGCGCGAGTGCCATCCGTTTGTTCATCAAGCATAGATCCAGATCAATAAACCCCGTGGACAAGCCGCTTACCCTGCCGGGCTTTTGTGGTCGACCTCTCCATGCCCCTCATCGCTCCCGAACTGCTCGCCCCCGCCGGCACCCTGAAAAACATGCGTTATGCCTTCGCCTACGGCGCCGATGCGGTGTACGCCGGGCAGCCGCGCTACAGCCTGCGGGTGCGCAATAACGAATTCGACCACGCCAACCTGGCCCTCGGCATTCGCGAGGCCCAGCAACAAGGCAAGCGCTTCTACGTGGTGATCAACATCGCGCCGCACAACGCCAAGCTCAAGACCTTCTTGAAAGACCTGGAACCGGTGATCGGCATGGCGCCGGACGCGCTGATCATGTCCGACCCCGGCCTGATCATGCTGGTGCGCAGCCACTACCCGCAGATGCCGATTCACCTGTCGGTGCAGGCCAACACGGTGAACTGGGCAAGTGTCGAGTTCTGGCAGCAACAGGGCTTGAGCCGGATCATCCTGTCCCGCGAACTGTCCCTGGAAGAAATCGCCGAAATCCGCCAGCAAGTGCCGGCCATGGAGCTCGAAGTGTTTGTCCACGGCGCGCTGTGCATGGCCTACTCCGGTCGCTGCCTGCTGTCGGGCTACATGAACAAGCGCGACGCGAACCAGGGCAGTTGCACCAACGCTTGCCGCTGGAAGTACTCGGCGACGGAGGCCACCGAAAATCAGCTCGGCGAAATCGTCCAGCAGTTTCAACCGACCCTCGGCATCGGCGCGCCGACCGACCAAGTGTTCCTGTTGCAGGAAGCCAATCGCCCGGACGAGTTGATGCCAGCCTTCGAGGACGAACACGGCACCTACATCATGAACGCCAAGGACCTGCGTGCCGTGCAGCACGTCGAACGCCTGACGCAAATGGGCGTGCACTCACTGAAGATCGAAGGCCGGACCAAATCCCACTTCTATTGCGCCCGCACCACCCAGGTGTATCGCCGGGCCATCGACGATGCGGTGGCCGGGCGCGACTTCGACCGCAGCTTGATGACCGATCTGGAATCCCTGGCCCAGCGCGGCTACACCGAGGGTTTTCTGCGGCGGCATGTGCATGACGAGTATCAGAATTACCAGAACGGCAGCTCGGTTTCGGAACGCCAGCAGTTTGTCGGTGAGTTGACCGGCGAACGGCGGGATCGACTGGCGGAAGTGAAGGTGAAAAACCGCTTTAGCTTGGGCGATCACATGGAACTGATGACGCCCAAGGGCAACTTTCACTTTGATCTGCATGAGCTGCAGAACAGCAAAGGCCAGCCGATCGAAGTGGCGCCGGGGGATGGGCACACGGTGTACCTGCCGATTCCGGATGCGGTGGATTTGCAGTTTGGGTTGTTGATGCGCGATGTCGGCGAACGCTGAGATCTTCCAAACAACACAAATTCCCTGTGGGAGCGGGCTTGTGTGGCGAGGGAGCTTGCTCCCGCTCGGCTGCGCAGCAGTCGCAACGCTTTTGGGGCCGCTTCGCGACCCAGCGGGAGCAAGCTCCCTCGCCACACAAGCCCGCTCCCACAGGGTCAGAGTTCAGGGGTCAGGCGAATTCCTCGCGCAACATCCCCACAAACGCCTCCCGCGCCGGGTGCACCCCGGCGTTTTCATGCCAGTAGAACAAGTTCTCCACCGCCGTCAGCTCCGGGAACTCATACCCGGCGCAACCCGCGCCCTTGGCGTACTGATCGAATATCCCTTTGGGCACCAGCGCCACCCCGGCCCCGGCGCTGACGCAACCGACAATCGCCCCGTAACTGGCCAGGCTGACAATCGGCAGCGCGTGCCCCTGGCGCAATAACCAATGTTCCAGCGCCGCCCGATACGGACAACCCTGGGGCCACATGAACACGGTTTTGTCCTGCAAATCGGTGATATCGCGCACCGGCCCCAACGATGTTGATGCAATCAGCAGCAACTCTTCGCGGTACATCGGAGTGCGCTTGAGCTGCGAGCGCTCGACATCCACCGCAACGATCGCGCCGTCGAGGCGATGATTGGCGGTGTCGTCGAGCAGTTGGCTCCAGGTGCCGGTAGTCAGTTCCAAAGCCACGCCGGGATAACGCTTGTGAAACTTGGCCAGCAAGCGCGGCAAGCGACCAGTGGCCGAGGATTCGATGGCGCCGATGCGCAACGGTCCGGAGGGATCGGCGGACGGGTCCAGCGCGCGCTTGGCCTCCGCCGTCAGCGCGAGGATTTTCGAGGCGTAGGCCAGAAAGGTTTGCCCCGACGGACTGATCCGCAGCCCTCGACCCTCGCGCAGGAACAGCGCCACCCCCAACTCGGCCTCCAGCGCCTTGATCCGTGCGGTGATATTCGACGGCACGCAGTGCAACAGCTCCGCCGCCCGGGCGATGCTGCCGACGTCGGCAACGGTCTTGAACATGCGAATCTGCGCCAGTTCCATATTGCTCACCAAAAGTGATGTATTGGCGCAGTATAAGTCAGTTGCGGCGAATGATCCGGCTTCTGATACTGGTGGCATCAACCCACAGGTGCCCGACCATGCTGTCACTGTCCCCTACCCTCAAGATCATCCTGGCCATGGCATTCGTCGTGGCGTGCTGGGGTTATTCACCGACCGGCATTCATATCGGTTTGCAGGCCTACGACCCTGGCCATCTGGCGTTGCTGCGGTTTCTGGTGGCGTCGGTGTTTATGGCGGTGATCGCGGCGCTCAAAGGCATCAGCCTGCCGAAACTGCGCGACCTGCCGTTCCTGATTGCCCTCGGTTTCTTTGCCGTGAGCCTGCACCACGTGCTGCTGAATTTCGGCCAGCAAGGGGTCAGCGCCGGCGCGTCCAGTGTGCTGGCGCAATCGACGCCGTTGTTCAGCACCTTGCTGGCGCGGTTTGTGTTCAAGGATCGCGTGAGCGTCTGGCGCTGGGGATGTGTGTTGCTGGGTTTGATCGGAGTGGTGATTGTGGTGGCCGGCGATAAAGGCCTGGGCAGTATTGATGCGCACGGCTTGTTGATCCTTTTGGCGGCGGTGTCCTGGAGTTTTTACTTCGCCCTGCAGAAACATCACACCGGGCGTTATGACGGTTTGACCCTGACTTGCTACACGGTCTGGTCCGGGACGCTGCTGTTGCTGGTGTATCTGCCGGGGTTGGTGGATCAGGTTGTACGCGCACCGATTGCAGTGCAGATGGCGGTGATCGGTCTGGGGGTTTTACCGAGTGCCCTCGCCTATCTGGCCTGGGCGTTTGTGCTGGCGCATGTGGATTTGAGCCGGGCGGCGATGACGTTGTATCTGGTGCCGCCGACGGCGATGGGGATTGCGTCGATAGCGCTGGGCGAGCGGCCGGCGTTGATGGTGATCGTTGGGGCGATGGTGGTGTTGATCAGTGTGCTGGCGTTGAATCTGGAGCGGAGGGTGCTGGGGCTGCTGACGCCTTCGCGAGCAGGCTCGCTCCCACACTGATCGCAATGACACTGAGGTTCCCCCGTGGGAGCGGGCTTGCTCGCGAAGACTGACTCACATTCAACATCTGCGTTGACTGACACTCCGCCTTCGCGAGCAAGCCCGCTCCCACATGGAGCTCCCACACTGATCTTTCCCATCTGGATCGGCGAATACAAAAAACCCGGCGCAATGGCCGGGTTTGTTTTATCGCATGTCATCGGACAGCGGCGTCTCTTCATCCGCCGTCGGCACGTCTTCGTCGGCGGTCGGGTCTTTCCAGTCTTCAGGGCGATCAGCGTCGCTCAAGGCCGGATCCCGGGAAGGGTCTACGCCAGACGGTGCATCCTGATCCAGCGTTGGCTCGTCTGTGCCGGGCATGGATCTGGTTGGGTCGGTGTTGGGTGTTCCGCCCTGGAACATTGAATCGTTAGCCATGATGCACCTCACTGATGAGGTCCAGTTAATCTGGGCCGTACAGTTTGGAAGCGGGCGCATGAAAGGCGTGCTATCGAGTAGACCAACGGCTGTCAGCCCTGGGCCAGAAACCGGTCGCGGCTGTTGGTCAGGTGCAGCCACATCGCCGCGCGCGCTGCGTCCGCGTCCTGGCGCTTGATGGCGTTGAGGATCGCCTCGTGTTCCTGATTGGCCAGTTGCCCGAGCTTGCTCAGATCCGTGGCGCCGCGCTCGGCGGCATTCACGCGGGTCCGGGGGATCATCGCGCTGCCCAGGTGCTGCATGATTTCGGTGAAACACACATTGCCGGTGGCTTCGGCGATCAACAGGTGGAAGCGTTTATCGGCCTCCACGCAACTGTCGTTGTTGGCCAGCAGGCGCTGATAGTCATCCAGCGCTTCACGCATCTGCCCTAGTTGCTGATCGGTACGGCGCACCGCTGCCAGTGCCGCCGCCTGGGTTTCCAGGCCCATGCGCAACTCCAGAATGCTGCGCACTCCCAGCGCGGTGTCGACGTTCAGCCGCAGCCCTTGCTCCGCCACGCGCTCAATGACAAAGGTGCCGATGCCGTGCCGGGTTTCCACCAACCCCGAGGCCTGTAACTTCGAGATCGCCTCGCGCACTACCGTGCGACTGACCCCGTGTTCCTGAACGATGGTGTTTTCCGACGGCAGCTTGTCCCCCGGCAACATCTGGCCGAGCAGAATGCTCTGAGTCAGCTTCGCCACCAAGTCATGGGCCAGGTTATGGCTGCGCTTGCGGGCAGGTGCGTCGAGGTCTTCTTGCATGGCGGTTATCCGAAAAGCAGGGCTAACGGGATCGTAGCACTGAGCGCTCGATAAAACAGCGCTCAACTTGTATGACAACACTCAACAAAAACGCCAAAAACACTCAAATCCAGCCCAGACAAACGCTCAAAAAGAATAACAACCAACCAAAACATCCATATTTTGTTGGACAAAGACGCTTGCGAAACGAAAAAACCTAGTTGTATGATGTCTATCAACATCGCAACACCCAGTCACACCCCGCATAAAAATAATCAGTGGGAGAAACGCAAGTGAATACATCCATATCCGGGATGAACGACGGCACCGATTCGGTCCTCAAGTCCGCCATCTCGAAAGTCAAACGCCATGTCCTGCCGCTGTTCGTGATCATGTTCATCGTTAATTACATCGATCGCGTGAACATCGGCTTCGTCCGCGCCCACATGGAGCAGGACTTGGGCATCGGCGCTGCCGCCTACGGCCTCGGTGCCGGCCTGTTCTTCATCGGTTACGCCCTGTTCGAAGTCCCCTCCAACATGCTCCTGCAAAAAGTCGGCGCGCGTATCTGGCTGACCCGCATCATGCTGACCTGGGGCCTGGTCGCTGCCGGCATGGCATTCATCCAGAACGAAACCCACTTCTACATCCTGCGTTTTCTGCTGGGCGTGGCCGAAGCCGGGTTCTTTCCCGGGGTGATCTACTACTTCACCCGTTGGTTGCCAGGGGTTGAGCGCGGCAAGGCGATTGCGATCTTCCTCAGCGGCTCGGCGATTGCATCGCTGATCTCCGGCCCGTTGTCCGGTTTGCTGCTGCAAATTAACGGTCTGGGCCTGCACGGCTGGCAGTGGATGTACTTCATTGAAGGGATGTTCTCGGTCGGGTTGTGCGTGTTCGTCTGGTTCTGGCTCGACTCCAAACCACACGACGCCAAATGGCTGAGCCGCGATGAGCAAGACGCGCTGGTCAAGGCCATCGACGACGAACAACTCGCTCGCGAAGCCGCGACGCCGATCAAACCGTCGCTGGGCAAACTGCTCAAGGATCGCCAGATCATCCTGTTCTGCCTGATCTACTTCTTCATTCAACTGACCATTTACGCCGCGACCTTCTGGCTGCCGAGCATCATCAAGAAGATGGGCGACCTCAGCGACATTCAGGTCGGCTTGTTCAACTCGATCCCGTGGTTGCTGTCGATTGTCGGCATGTACGCCTTCGCTGCGTTCTCGGCCAAATGGAAACACCAGCAAGCCTGGGTCGCCGCTGCGCTATTGATTGCGGCGGCCGGGATGTTCATGTCCACGACTGGCGGGCCGATCTTCGCCTTTGTCGCGATCTGCTTTGCGGCACTGGGTTTCAAATCGGCGTCGTCGCTGTTCTGGCCGATTCCCCAGGCGTACCTGGATGCGCGGATCGCTGCGGGGGTAATCGCGCTGATCAACTCGGTGGGTAACCTCGGCGGCTTCGTTGCGCCGACCACGTTCGGCCTGCTGGAAGAACACACCGGTTCGATCCAGGGCGGGCTCTACGGTTTAGCCGCGACCTCGATCATCGCCGCGATCATTGTGTTCGCCGCCCGCAACACACCGAAAACCGCGCCCGCCGCTGCCGTCGGCAAACCCGCTTCCAGCCACGCCTGAATTTCTGCTTTGAAGGACATGACAATGAACGCACACAACACTGCAAAAGCACCGATCATCACCAGCATGCAAGTGGTTCCGGTGGCTGGCCATGACGGCATGCTGCTCAACCTGAGCGGCGCCCATGGGCCGTTTTTCACGCGCAATATCGTCATCCTTACCGACAACGCCGGGCACACCGGGGTCGGTGAAGTACCGGGCGGCGAGCGCATTCGCCAGACTCTGGAAGATGCACGCTCGCTGGTGGTCGGCAGCCCGATTGGCACCTACCAGAAGATCCTCAATCAGGTGCGCCAGACCTTCGCCGACCGCGATGCCGGTGGCCGTGGTTTGCAGACCTTCGACCTGCGCATCACCATTCACGCGGTGACTGGCCTGGAAGCCGCCCTCCTCGATCTGCTCGGCCAGCACCTGGACGTACCGGTGGCAGCCCTGCTCGGCGAAGGCCAGCAGCGTGATGAAGTGAAAATGCTCGGCTATCTGTTTTATGTCGGGGATCGTAATCAGACCGATCTGGCCTACCGCAGCGAACCGGACGCCGACAACGACTGGTTCCGTGTGCGTCACGAAAAAGCCATGACCGCCGACGCGGTGGTGCGCCTCGCCGAAGCAGCCCACGCGCGCTACGGTTTCAAGGACTTCAAACTCAAGGGCGGCGTGCTCAGTGGCGATGAAGAAATCGAAGCGGTCACCGCCCTCGCCGAACGCTTCCCTGACGCGCGCATCACCCTCGACCCGAATGGAGCGTGGTCACTCAAAGAAGCGATCCGCCTGTGCCGCGATCAACACAGCGTGCTGGCTTACGCCGAAGACCCGTGCGGTGCGGAAAACGGTTACTCGGGCCGTGAAGTGATGGCTGAATTCCGCCGTGCCACAGGGCTGAAAACCGCGACCAACATGATCGCCACCGACTGGCGGGAAATGGGCCACGCGATCCAGCTGCAATCGGTGGATATCCCGCTAGCCGACCCGCACTTCTGGACCATGCAGGGCTCGGTTCGGGTGGCGCAGATGTGCCACGAGTGGGGCCTGACCTGGGGCTCGCATTCCAATAACCACTTCGACATTTCCCTGGCCATGTTCACCCACGTTGCAGCGGCGGCGCCGGGTGAAATCACCGCTATCGACACCCATTGGATCTGGCAGGACGGCCAGCGCCTGACCAAGGCGCCGCTGCAAATTGTCGGCGGTTGTGTGCAAGTGCCGAAGAAGCCGGGGCTGGGGGTTGAGCTGGATATGGATCAGTTGGCCAAGGCACATGAGCTGTACAAAGGCATGGGGCTGGGCGCGCGGGATGACAGCGTGGCGATGCAGTTTCTGATTCCGGGGTGGAAATTCGATAACAAGCGGCCGTGCCTGGTGCGCTGATCCCGGAGCACCAAAAATCCCCCTGTGGGAGCGGGCTTGCTCGCGAAGGCGGCGTATCCGTCGACATCAATATTGGATGTGCCGACCTCATCGCGAGCAAGCTCGCTCCCACAGGTGTTGTGGTTAACCGTGAATTATCTGCAGCAGCCACGCCTTGAACGCCGCCATCGCCGCCGTTTCCGGTCGCGACTGCAACCGCGTCAACCAGTAACTCCCCGTGGTGATGTGAATGGCGAACGGCTGCTCGATCGCACCCGCCGCCAGTTGCCGCGCAAACATCAGCGGCGGCGCCAACGCCACGCCAGCGCCTTGCATCGCCGCTTCCATCATCGCCAGCGACGAGTCGAAAACGATGCTTTGCGGCGGCGCGACGTGGGTCGAAAGACCTGACGCCTGAAACCAGTCCGGCCATTCATCCGAGCGGTAGGAACGCAGCAAGGTTTGCCCCAGCACATCGGTCGGTTCGCGCAGTTGCCGGGCAATCTCGGGCACGCACAGCACCGACAGCGGCGCTTCAATCAGCCTCACCGCCTCAATCCCGTGCCACGCCCCGGCGCCAAAACGAATCGCGTAATCCAGCCCTTCAGCCGCCACGTCCACTCGATTGTTGTTGGTCGACAGGCGCAAATCTATGAACGGATATTTCGCCTGGAAGTCCGCCAGACGCGGCAACAGCCACCCCACTGCGAACGTTCCCACGGCGCCCACCGCCAATACTTCGCGATAATGCCCGCCCTCGAGCCGCTCCAGGGTTTCGGCGATTCGGTCGAAAGCTTCGCGCAGCACCGGCAACAGGGTTTCGCCCTCACTGGTCAACATCAGCCCACGGGGCAAGCGTTTGAACAGGGTTACGTTAAGCTGAGCCTCAAGGCCTTTGACCTGATGGCTGACCGCCGCTTGCGTGACGCACAGCTCCACCGCCGCCCGGGTGAAGCTCAGATGCCGCGCCGACGCTTCAAAGGCGCGCAGTGCGTTAAGCGGTAATTGCGGCCGGATCATGCCTACTCCCAAATTTTTCTAATGGCTCGTGCGAAATATCATCGGTTGTCGATCAACGACAGACTGCCTAAATTTGCCTCGCCGTTCAGCGGGCAGTCTACCGGGTAGCGCCCTCCATTCGCAGGGAATAGAAACAATGACTAACAAAACCAACATGGCCAGACTGACTGTTTTAGGCGCTTGCGTTGCATTACTCGGTGCTGGCCCGTGCCTGGCCCAGGCTCAGACCGACCAACAGATTCAGAGCACGGTCGACGCCGCTATCAAACCCATCCTGCAAACCCAGGGCGTTCCCGGGATGGCCGTGGCCGTCACCGTCAATGGCAAGCCGCATTACTTTAACTACGGCGTTGCGTCCAAGGAAAGCGTCCAAGCAGTGACGGAAAACACCCTGTTCGAAATCGGCTCGGTGAGCAAAACCTTCACCGCGACCCTCGGCGCCTATGCCATCGCAACCGGCAAACTGTCCTTGAGCGACAAGGCCAGCCAGGTCTTGCCTGACTTGCGCGGCAGTGCATTCGATAACGTCAGCGTGCTGCAACTGGGCACCTACACGGCGGGCGGGTTGCCGCTGCAATTCCCTGATGAAGCGGATCACGCGGACAAGATGCTCGGCTATTTCAAGCAGTGGAAACCAGTGTATGCGGCGGGCACGCATCGACAATATTCGAACCCAAGCATCGGATTATTCGGGTATCTGGCCGCGCATAACCTGGGCGTGCCATTTGATGAGGCGATGACAAATACCTTGCTGCCCAAACTCGGGCTGACACACACCTTCCTTCGGGTGCCGCCGGATCAGATGAGCGTTTACGCCCAAGGCTACGACAAGAATGACAAGCCTGTACGGGTCGATCCGGGGGCGCTGGACTCCGAGGCCTACGGCGTGAAAACCAGTACGGCGGACATGATTCGTTATGTTCAGGCGAACCTGAAACCGGCCTCACTGGAAAAGCCTTTGCAGCAGGCCATCGCAACGACTCACACCGGTTACTACACGGTCGGCGACATGACTCAAGGCCTGGGCTGGGAACGCTACAGCTACCCGATCAGCCTCGACAAGTTGCTGGGCGGCAACTCCACGCCCATGGCCATGGAGGCGCACAAAGTCCAATGGCTGACCCCGCCGCAGCCTGAGCCGGAAAGTGTGCTGATCAACAAAACCGGCTCTACTGGAGGTTTCGGGGCTTACGTTGCGTTCGTGCCCGCCAAGGACATCGGCATCGTGATCCTGGCCAACAAAAACTACCCGATCCCGGAGCGGATCAAAGCGGCGCATCAGATATTGAGTGCGTTAGCCAAGTAACCCGCCACACCATAACCCCCTGTGGGAGCGGGCTTGCTCGCGAAAGCGGTGTATCAGTCGACGTTTTTATTGCCTGACACACCGCCTTCGCGAGCAAGCCCGCTCCCACAAGGGTTATGGGTTGGCTTGTGTCTTCTTCCGCTCCAGACACGCCAACGCACTCACCGCCAGGCACAACGCCGCCCCCGTATACACCCACTCCGAAGGCGCCACCGGCAGCAGAAACCCGGCCAGCAATGGCCCCAAACCCGCGCCGATATCACGCCAGACCGCGTTCCCCGCCAGCGCCCGGACACGGCCGCTGTCCGGATGACGTTGCGCAATGACCGTCACCACCAACGGCAATTGCAACGCCCGCAGAATCAGCACCAACGCCCCGCCGACGATCAGCCAATGGAAGCCAAACCCGATCAGCGCCATCGACGTCATCAGCGAAAACACGATCAACATTCGTGTCGCGCCCCAGCGCTGCGCTGCGATACCACCCAACGGGCTGAGCAACAGTTCCGAGACGTAACGCAACGCCAGCAGCATCCCGGCGACCACCACCGCGTTGCCCTCCAGAAGATGATCCGCCAACAGCGAGAGCCCGATGATGAACAGTCCGTCGAGGGTCAGCCCTTCGATAAACGACCACATCGCCACACTGTCCGGGCGCTTGAAACGCCGTGTCGACGCCGACATCGGATGCGCTGCCGATGGCATGCCCAGCGCCAACCACATCGCGATCAATGACGTCGCGAACATCAGCAAGAAAATCACCCGCGGCCCATACGCCACGCTCAACAGCGCCCCCAACGGCAACGCCAGCATCGGCCCCGCCGCGATCAACGCCCGCGAGCGCCCGGTGCGTCGCGCAGCACCCGAGGGCTCGGCGGTCGCCATCACCTGCGTGGACAAATTCAGCGCCGCATAGGACAAACCCCAGCCGAGGCGCAACACCAACAACCACCAAAACCCCGACAACGTCGCGTAGCCCAATGCACATAACGCCGCAGTCCCGGTGGCCAGCAGCAATGCCGGGCGATCGCCCCGGCGGGTGTAAAACTCCATGACATAGCGATAACCGAAAATCCGCACCAGCCGATTCGCCGCCAGCAAAATCCCCGCCTCGGCCAGACTGATACCAAACGCCTGCGGCTGCATTGGCAAGAGCAAGTACAACAACACGTCGCCGGGTAAACACAGGGCCAATACAGCGGCGGCTCGGGTGGAGTGTCTGTCGGCGGTTTTTTCTGTCATGGGAGTGAAAGGCCTTGGTAACAATCAGCGGCCACCAGACTGGCGTGAAGCGAAGGCGCTGACAATCGCTTTATCAGCACCGCACCATCCTGTGGCCGAAGCAATGTCTTGAACTAGGCTAAGACCCGCGCAGTCATCCCTCTTACCTCCCCCTTCAAGAGAGTGATCCCCTATGAACATCGATCTATCCGGCAAAACTGCCCTCGTCACCGGCTCGACCCAAGGCATCGGTTTCGCCATCGCCAAAGGCCTGGCCCTGTCCGGCGCCGAGGTGGTGCTCAACGGCCGCAAGCAGGACGCAGTAGACGCTGCCGTCACCCAGCTCAAACACTTGCTGCCCTCTGCCAATGTACGCGGGATCGCCGCCGATGCCGGCACCGCGCAAGGCTGCAAAGCCATGGTCGCGGCCCTGCCCCAAGTCGATATCCTGGTGAATAACGTCGGGATCTACGGTCCGCAGGATTTCTTCGAAACTGAAGACGAGGTCTGGGAAAAGTTCTTCGAAGTGAACGTCATGTCCGGCGTGCGGCTGTCCCGTGCCTACCTTGAAGGCATGGCCAAAAACGGCTGGGGTCGGGTGGTGTTCATCTCGTCCGAGTCGGCGCTGAACATTCCGGCGGACATGATTCATTACGGTTTTACCAAGACCTCCAACCTGTCGATTTCCCGTGGCCTGGCCAAGCGCATGGCCGGCACCGGAGTCACGGTGAATGCGGTGCTGCCGGGGCCGACGTTGTCCGAGGGGCTGCAAGACATGCTCAAGGATGAGCAGCAAAAGTCTGGCGAACCGATCGAGAAAGTCGCGGCGGACTTTGTCATGGCCAACCGCCCAACGTCGATCATCCAGCGGGCGGCGAGCATGGAGGAAGTGGCGAATCTGGTGGTGTATGTGGTATCGCCCCAGGCATCGGCCACGACCGGCGCGGCGCTGCGGGTAGACGGCGGAGTTGTGGACACCATCGCCTGACCGGACCGTCACAAAACCTGTGGGAGCGAGCCTGCTCGCGAAGACGGTGTGTCAGTCAACATGGATATTGAATGTATCGCCATCTTCGCGAGCAAGCTTCGCTCCTACAGGGAATTTGGGTTGGCCTCGAATGCTGTGTCCACTGGAGATCGAGTGTGGGAGCGGGCTTGCTCGCGAAAGCAGAGTGTCAGTCGACATGCATATTGACTGACACACCGCCTTCGCGAGCAAGCCCGCTCCCACAGGGAATGCGTGTTCAGGGATTCGATTGTTTAGTCATCCGGCATTTCAGGTGGTTTGGCAGGCTTGGCTGGTTTACCCGGTTTTGTGCCCTTGGCACCTTTTGCAGGTGTCGCTGCCGGTTCCGTAGCCGCTGGTGGCGGAGTTGGCGCTGCGATTTCCTTCTCTTCCGGTGGCAGGGCGTCAATGGTGTCGAAGATTTTCTTCAGATCGACCGCCTTGGATTCATCCCCCGAACTTTCGAGTTTCTTCTCGCCGTCCTTGCCCAGCAAGATGACTTTGGGCAATGCACCCGCGCCGAGTTTCAGCGAACGGATCAGCGCCATGGTGTCTTGCTGCCCCATGTCCTTGCCGTCGAGTTGGCCGGACATGTTGAGCACGCTGTAGACCTTGATATTGCGCTGGGCGACGCCCTGCTTGTTGGCCGGATCGTCGAACGACTTTTTCAGGCCCAGCCACACCGGGTCGATCGTACTGGACGTGATCACGATCAACGGTCGGGCCCTGCCCTTGTCGATATCCAGAGGTGAATCGCCGTCAGCGGCGAGCAAGGGGCCGGCAAGCGCCAGCAAGGTTGTCAGGGTCAAAGACCTGATGAGCATGCGCATCTCCTTTTGATATCCACGCTCTAATGATTGCGCATCGCGTCGATCGTTCCGGGTGACGATCCACGAATATGTTTCGCTTAGGCCAAAGCTTAGGTCAGGGGCGGCATTGCGCAACAGCTGATGAGTCTTTCAAGCGAATGCATAACCCCCTGTGGGAGCGGGCTTGCTCGCGAAGGCGTCGTGTCAGGCGACATGGATATTGACTGAACCACCGCTTTCGCGAGCAAGCCCGCTCCCACAGGGGATTGCGGTGATTTGGTCCTCCTGGGCTAATCTTGATTGATCCGCCATGAGGACCTCTCAATGAGCGCTCAGCTTAACCACACCATCGTCTGGTGCCGCGACAAGCAGGTCTCGGCCCATTATCTCGCCGAGATTCTCGGTCTGCCGAGCCCCGAGCCGTTCGGGCCGATGTTGATCGTCAAGCTCGACAACGATGTGTCGCTGGACTTCTACGACAACGACCCGCCGATCGCCTCCCAACACTATGCGTTCCTGATCGGCGACGACGATTTCGACCAGGCCTTCGCCCGTCTGCAAGCGCGCAAGCAACCGTGGTGGGCCGACCCGGGCAAGCAGCGGCCGAATGAGATCAACGCCTATGGCGGTGGGCGGCGCGTGTATTTCGATGACCCGGACGGGCATCTGCTGGAGATCATGACCCGGCCCTAAGCGATTGCCGGCAGAGAAAAGGTAAACACGCTGCCGACACCCGGCTCACTTTCCGCCCACAACTCGCCGCCATGGGCCTGGACGATACTGCGGCAGATGTACAACCCCAGACCGCTGCCGTTGGGGTTGCCTTCGCGCACCGACCAGTAGCGCTCGAAGATATGCGGCAACTGCACGGCGTGGATACCGCCGCCATTGTCGCTTACCGAAATCATCACCTTGTCGTCCGCCCGCCAGGCTTTAAGGTCGATGCGCCCGCCGACCGGGGTGAATTTAATGGCGTTGCCCAGCAGGTTCGACAACACCTGGAACAGCCGCTGCGGGTCGGCGTCGATGCTCATGCCGGCGGCGCTGGTGCAGTTGAGCTCGATGCCCTTGTGCGCGGTCAGGGTCACCAGCAACCCGCACGCTTGCTCAAGCAACTCGACAACATCCAGCGGCTTGCAGTCCAACGGGTATTGCCCGGCGTCCAGTTTCGACTTGTCGAGCAAATCGGCGATCAGTGCGTTCATGCGCTCGGTGGCTTCTTCCATGGTGCCCAGCGCGGCACTCATGCGTAACGTGTGCTTGCCTTCTTCCCGGGACACCAGGCGCTGCATCATTCCGCATTGCATGATGATGATCGTCATCGGGTTGCGCAGGTCATGGGACACCACCGCCACCAGTTCATCGCGCACCCGAACCGCTTCATGTTCGCGGCGCACCTGGCGAGCCAGGTCGTCTTCGATGGCACCGCGACGCAATTGCAGGGCGGCGTAGGCATCGGCGGCACTCCACGGTCGTGCCCTGCCCTCAACCTGTTGCTCCCACACCTCGAAAGATTTGCGCGGTTGCAAGCGTTGGCTGGCGTCAGTGCCAGCGACGAAATGCTCGTCGGGATTGCCGCTCCATTTCATGCTCGAACGTAGTTGCGCGCCAAACCAGATCACCGCGTTGTCCACCGGTTTGGGCAGTACGAACGCCAGCAGACCGCTGGCGACATCGCTGTAAGTGGCGCTGACGCCGTGCAGGCTTTGCAGATGATCGGTCATCAGCAACTCGCCGCTGTCGAGGCATTGCTCACGCACCCACAGGTACAACGCGCGCACTTGTTCCTCCGTCGGGCATTGGCCGATCAGCTGCAAGCGATCCTCGATCAACAGCGCCACACCACTGGCCCCGGTCAGGCTCAACAGTTGTTGCGGATGATTGGCCAGACCGTCCAGCACATCGTGCTTCGCCTCGCGCATCGCCGCAGTCAGTTGATTGATCAGCAGCGACTTCTGCTCGCGTTCAGTCTGCAGGTCGCGGGTTTGCAGCGCAGTGATCTGCACGCTGAGCAACTGGGCAATCGCGGCGCACATGGTGCGCACCGGATGGCTGACCAGCAGCGGCTGGTGATGCGCGCAGGTGATCAGGCCCCAGAGCCGATCCTGTTCCAGCAGCGACAGGCTCATGGAAGCGCGCACGCCCATGTTGTCGAGGTACTGGCAGTGCACCGGCGACACGCTGCGCAACATCGAGAAGCCCAAGTCCAGCGACTGTCCGGTGTCGGGACGCAGCACCGGCAGGATCGGCACCGGCACATAGCGTGCATCGGGAATCACCCGGATCCAGTTCAGGCGATACAGCTCCCGGGCCTGGGGCGGAATGTCCGAGGCGGGAAAACACTGGCCGAGATAACCCGGCAACTGGCCGCCCAATGCTTCGCCGATCACCTGGCCATGACCGGCCGGTTCGAAGCGGTAAATCATCACGCGGTCGAAGCCGGTCAGGTGGCGGATCTCTTCGACACTGACGGTGTACAGGTCCTGCAATGTGGCGGCCGCCTGCATCCGGCGCAAGGCGCGCAGCAGAATGACAGTGTTGTCCTGGACGGCTTCCCGCCACGGTTCCAGCTCTAGAATGATCACGGCGTCATGACGGCTGAGCGAGCCATTGAAGCGTTGGCCGCCAATCTCAAGCACCAACGGATTGGCGTCTTCCAGTTCCGCCGGCAGCAATGCCTCGCGGACTTGCTCCATCGCCATCGCGCCGATCAGCGTCGACAACGGTTGTTGCAACAACGCCTCGACCGAATGCCCGAACATCGCCGCACAGTTGCTACTGATCTGGCCGATGATCAAATCCGGCTCGCTCAGGGTCAGCAACACGCCGTGAGGCTGGATCGAACCCGGAATGCGGATCGGCTCATTGGCACACTGAGCGAGCGCGGCGTCGAGTTGCTCGGCGCTCAGCCGGTTCATTGCAGCACCCCGCAACGTTCAAGCCAGTTCTCGAAGGCCTTGAAGGTTGCCTCGGCGGCCACCACCGATTGCGCCCGTTCGGCCGGTTCGCGCACCTCATACAGGCACGCCAGAAAACCTCGCCACATCACCAGGGTCGAGGTACCGTACACCGCGAAAAAGCGACCACCCTGGTGTTCATCGATACCCAGGCGCGCGTACAAACCGTTGCGCATGGATTGCCCGCCCAGTGTCGCGCCCTCAAGCACGTACAACACGCCCAGCACATCCGCCGCCGAGCGGATTTGCAGGCCGAACCGGCACAGGGGAATCGCCTTGATGGCTTCCGCATCCAGGCCTAACGCGTACAGGTCGGCTTCCAGGGATGGGGTTTTGCTGCGAATCAGCCAATCCAGATCGGGAATGGTCATCGCCATCTGGAACAACATTGCTTCCAGTGGCCGATAAAAGCCGTAATACGCTTCGATCAAGCGGGTGTAGAGCGCTTGGTCGGAGGTAAAAAAAGGAATGCGTTTTTCCAGCAGTTGATGTTGCTGGGTGGTCGCGATGCGCAGCTCACTGAGAATCAGCGGCAGGCTCTTGGGCGGGACGGTCACGACAAGGCGTCGAGGCAATACCCGGCTGTGTGGATTTGACGCTCAGCCACGTCGATTAACCCGTGCACATGTCACCTCTTGCTTGTCGATCATCAGGGAATGCCGACAGGTCATTCGCGAAGGAATGAAAGGGTGGCTCTTCACCGTAGCATCTATAGAGGGCGAGAAGTGGTTTGTTTGCGGGACTGTACGAACGACTGAACACCACAATCCCCCTGTGGGAGCGGGCTTGCTCGCGAAGGCGGTCTGTCAGTCAGTACATCTGGTGACTGACCCACCGCCTTCGCGAGCAAGCCCGCTCCCACAGGTCAGGATTGAATCAGTCAGATTGGGGGAATCAAAACGCGAGTTTGTAACCGATCAACACCAGCATCGTCGCCAGGCAAGGCCGCAGCAGTTCGTCGGAGATGCGTCCGGTCAGGTGGCTGCCCAGCCAGATCCCCGGCAGCGAACCAATCAGCAGGAAACCCAGCACATGCCAATCCATGTTGCCCATGCTTGCATGGCCAAGGCCGGCGACCAGGGTCAGCGGCACGGCGTGGGCGATTTCCGTACCGACGAGGCGGCGGGTCGGCAGCAGCGGATAGAGGATAAACAGTGCGACGGTGCCCAGCGCGCCGGCACCGATGGAAGTCAGGGCGACCATGGTGCCGAGCACCAGACCGGTAATAACTGTCATTACGTTCAAACGCGTGCCGCTGGGGTTGTAGTTGCCGCCGGCGCGTTTGTGCGCGAAGTCGAGCAGGCGCTTCTTGAAGAAAATTGCCAGGGCCGTGGCAAACAGCACGAAGCCCAGGGCTTGTTTGATGATGGCGTTCATCGCCTCGGGCGCGGTGTGCAGGCTGCTCAGGAACCACAGCGTCATGGCCACGGCCGGCACGCTGCCGAGGGTCAGCCAACCGGTGATCGCCCAATCGATGTTCTTGTTCTTGCGATGCACCAGCACGCCGCTGGATTTGGTAATGGCCGCGTACAGCAGGTCCGTGCCCACCGCAGTCGCCGGGTTGACGCCGAACCACAACAGGATCGGCGTCATCAGCGATCCGCCGCCCACGCCGGTCATCCCGACGATAAAGCCCACCACCAAGCCTGCAACGACTAACCCGAAATTACCGAAATCCATTAACACGCCCACAAAAAACGCATGAAAAAACTGGCCCGCAGCATAGCGATTTTTCTTATAACCACTTATATCGATACGGTCTATCGTTATTCCTCGATCCCCCCCTGACACACCACATTCCCCTTGTGGGAGCGGGCTTGCTCGCGAAGGCGGCGTGTCAGTCAATGCATGGGGTGACTGACACACCGCCTTCGCGAGCAAGCCCGCTCCCACAGTGATGTGTGCACATTCGATGCGCGTTACTGGACGGGCAGGAAATTCAGGAACAACAGGCTCTGCGCATAATTCAAACCGATCCGCCGATAGCGCTCATCGAGCATCTGCGTCAGCAAATCCAGGCGCGCCACGATCTTGCCGAACTCCACCGCGAAACTCAGGTTGCTGCCCTCCTCCGATATTTCGTTGGAGAACAGCAACGGCTCGCCGTTCTTGTTTTGCCGCTGGCTGAGGATCCACGTGGCTTTTTCGATGTTGCGCGCGGCGTTGCTGACGAACACCGGGTTGATAGCATCGGTCATGTAGAACTCCAGCCGATTGCCGTGGGCGGTGACCAGCATGCTGCCGATGGCATAGATGAAGGCGCCGACCCGATCCCCCAGAAACTCCGGGCTCATGGCATAGCTCAACGCTGCCAGGTCTTTTTTGCCGCCGAGGGTCGGCAGCGGTTGCTGCATTTCGATGGCCTCGCGCACTTGCTTTTCGGCGGTGCGGGCGTCGAGGAAGCCGGATTTCTTCAGCTCCTGGGGGTTGCGCAGGTAGAGCTTGCTCATCAGCAGATAGAGGCTTTCCAGGTTGTCGTGCATCGACAACGTGGCCATGCGATCAACGCTGGTCTGAAGGAATTCCTGGGGTTTGCCTTCGCGAAACTGGCTGATGACGTCACTGCCCTGCTGTTGGCTGCAACCGCTGGCGAAGAGCAGCGACAAGCACAACAGCAGGCGAATTCGGGTTTGGAGGCGGGGTAACACTCGAGCCATGGGTTCTCGGGCTGACACATTCCTGTGCGGCGGGAGTCGCCGCAGCCTGGCCATGGATAGAGCCGGTTAATCCAAAAAAGTGCAGTGTCGAGAGCGCCGGACCGATCACCGGTTTTTCTACGGTAAGCATTTAGTCGGACTTTATAGTGGAATTAATCGATTAATCAGCTATAAATTTCCTTCCAGTCGATATTTAGTATGACTACTGATCAAAACAACAAAAAGGAAGATCAACCATGCTTCAATCCCGCTACCTGCTCTCCGGCCTCGGACTGTCCCTGATGATCGCCACCCTTCCCGCCCACGCCGCTGGCCTGTCCAGCGAACACAAAGCTTTCGGCAAGACCAATGACGGCACGCCCGTCGAGCAATACATCCTGCGCAACAGCCATGGCCTGCAAGCCACGGTCATTACCTACGGCGCCACGTTGCAATCGCTGAAGGTGCCGGACAAGAACGGCAAGGTCGACGACATCGTCCTCGGTTTCGATGACGTTCAGGGTTATCAGGCCGGCACTGCGTACTTCGGCGCGACCATCGGCCGCTTCGGCAATCGCCTGGCCGGTGGTGCGTTTGAACTGGATGGCAAACGCTATCAAGTGCCGAAAAACGACGGCCCTAATTCGCTGCACGGCGGCGCCCAGGGTTTCGACAAGCACGTGTGGAAAGCCGAACCGAGCAAAGGCAAGGACTCGGTGGGCGTGACTCTGACCTACCTGTCGAAGGATGGCGAAATGGGCTTCCCCGGCAACATGAAAACCGAGGTGACTTATAGCCTCACCGAGAACAACGAACTGCGCATCGAGTACAAGGCCAGCACCGACAAACCCACGGTGCTGAACCTGACCAACCACAGTTATTTCAACCTGGCCGGCGCGGGTAATGGCGACGTGTTGAAACAGCTCGCCACTTTACACGCCAGCCATTACACGCCGATCGACGGCACACTGATTCCCACCGGTGAACTGGCGCCAGTGACCGGCACGCCGATGGACTTCACCCAACCCACCGCCATCGGTAAAAGCATCAAGGCCGACCACCCACAGCTGAAATTCGCCGAGCCGAAACAGGGTGGTTTCGACTTCAACTGGGCACTGGACGCCAAGGGTGACGTGAAAAAACTCGCCGCCGATGTCAGCGATCCGCAGACCGGCCGCCGCTTGCAGCTCTACACCAGCGAGCCGGGTGTGCAGTTCTATACCAGCAACTTCCTCGACGGCACGGTCAAGGGCAAGGGCGGCAAGGTTTACTCGCACTGGGGCGCGTTTACCCTGGAAACCCAGCATTACCCGGACTCGCCGAACCAGCCGAACTTCCCTTCAACGCGCCTTGATCCGGGCAAGGCGTACACCCAACACACAGTGTTCAAGTTCTCCGCCGAGTAACGCCGGTAGACGCAAAACCCTGTGGGAGCGGGCTTGCTCGCGAAGGCGGTGGTTCAGTCGACATCTGTATTGGCTGACCCACCGCTTTCGCGAGCAAGCTTCGCTCCTACAGTTGTTTTGTGTGAAACCGCGTATCCGTGCATTACCGCAATCCTTGTGGGAGCGGGCTTGCTCGCGAAGACGGTGTGTCAGTCGATATCTCTCCTGACTGGAAGGCCGCCATCGCGAGCAAGCTCGCTCCCACAAGGGATCGCGTCGTATACAAATCCCCGATTCCACACAAAACCACTGTGGGAGCGAGCTTGCTCGCGATAGCGGAGTGTCAGGCGACATCTCTATTGACTGGAAGGCCGCATTCGCGAGCAAGCCCGCTCCCACAAGGGTTCACGTCGTATGCAAATTCCTGGTTCCACACAAAACCACTGTGGGAGCGAGCTTGCTCGCGATAGCGGAGTGTCAGGCGACATCTCTATTGACTGGAAGGCCGCATTCGCGAGCAAGCCCGCTCCCACAAGGGATCGCGTCGTATCCAAATTTCTGGCTCGCCCCCACTGGGGAACCCAAACGCTATTCTGCTGCCCACAGTAGTATCGATCGCGTTGAAGAAAGGAGGTTTTATGCGGACCCTTGAACTGGCTGGCGTTCAGGTACCGATCATCGGCCAGGGCACTTGGCGCATGGGTGAGGATCGCTCGGCGCACCGTAATGAAGTCGCGGCCCTGCGTCAGGGCATTGAGTTGGGCATGACCCTGATCGACAGCGCCGAAATGTATGCCGAGGGTGGTGCCGAAGAGGTGGTGGGTGAAGCCATCGCCGGTCTGCGCGATCAGGTCTTCCTGGTCAGCAAGGTCTACCCGCACAACGCCAGCCGCAAAGGCATCCCCCAGGCCTGCGAGCGCAGCCTGCGGCGCTTGAACACCGATCACATCGATTTGTACCTGCTGCACTGGCGTGGCCAATATCCCCTGGAAGAAACCGTCGAAGCCTTCGAACGCCTGCGCGCAGAGGGCAAGATCGGTCGTTGGGGCGTGTCCAATTTCGACGTCGATGACCTGCAGGAACTGGCCACACCGGCCTGCGCCACCAATCAAGTGCTGTATAACCTGGAAGAACGCGGCATCGAATTCGACCTGCTGCCCTGGTGCCAGCAACAGCAAATGCCGGTCATGGCCTACTGTCCCATCGGTCAAGGTGGGCATATGCTGGTCAACTCGACGCTCAAGCAGGTGGCCACCCGTCACGAGGTGACACCGGCTCAGGTAGCACTGGCATGGATACTGCGTCAGGACAGTGTCATCGCCATCCCTAAAGCGGTCCGACCCGAGCACGTGACGCTCAATGCGCAAGCCGCGCAATTGCAGCTGGAGGCTACGGATCTGGAGGCGCTGGACCAAGCGTTTCGCGCGCCACAACGTAAGCAGCGATTGGCCATGGTCTGAGCCATCGCGACTTGTAGAGGGCTTCGGAATGAGAAGTACCGATCCGCTCGACGCGTTCAATCTGCCACGCTTTGTCCAGGCACAGGACCCAGTGTTCGACAGAGTCCAGGAGGAACTGCGCGCCGGCCAGAAGCGCCGGCACTGGATGTGGTTTATCTTCCCGCAGATTGCCGGGCTCGGCGGCAGCGAAATGTCCCGCCACTTCGCCATCAGCTGCGCCGACGAAGCGACGGCGTACCTGAATCACCCACTATTGGGCCCACGTTTGCGCGCCTGCACTCAGCTAGTACTGAACCTGAGAAACCGCTCGATCGCCGAGATTTTCGGTCATCCCGATGACCTCAAGTTTCACTCATCGATGACCCTGTTCGCCCAGGTTGCCGCCGACGGCAGTCTGTTCCATCAGGCGCTGGACCACTATTTCCACGGCATACAGGATGACTGGACGCTGTCGCTGCTGGACCTAAAACAAGCCCAGTTGCCCACCAATCAGAGTTGAAAAGTCGTCATCGACAAAAGGCAGGATCGCATCGGCCACCGGTTGCAGTTGCCGGGTGACGTAGTGGTCGTAATCGATCGGCGCGCTACGGATTTCCAGCGGCTCCGGCCCGGAAACGGTAATCACGTAGCTGATCCAGCCACCGTTCTGGTATTGCCGGGGCCGGCCCTGCTGATCGTTGTAGGCATCGGCCATCCGCGCCGCCCGCACATGGGGCGGTACGTTGCGCTCATAGTCGTCGAGGGTGCGGCGCAGACGCTTGCGATAGACCAGGCGATCATCGAATTCCCCGGCCAGGGTCTTGCGCACGTAATCGCGCACATAGTCCTGATACGGCTGGCGATGGAAGATCCGCGAATACAACTCCTGCTGAAATTGCCGGGCCAGCAGCGACCAATCGGTACGCACGGTTTCCAGGCCTTTGTAGATCATTTCGTCGGTGCCATCGGCGCGGGTGACCAGTCCGGCATAACGCTTCTTGCTGCCCTCCTCGGCGCCGCGAATGGTCGGCATCAGGAAGCGTTTGTAGTGGGTTTCGAACTGCAACTCCAGCGCACTTTCCAGCCCATATTCCTGCTGCACATGCTCGCGCCACCATTGGTTGACGTGATCCACCAGGGCGCGGCCGATCTGCGCCGCCTCTTCCTGACCGTGAGCACGACGCAGCCAGACGAAAGTCGAGTCGGTATCGCCATAAATCACCGCGTGGCCCTGGGCTTCGATCAACTGGCGGGTGCGCAGCATGATCTCGTGGCCGCGCAGGGTGATCGATGACGCCAGCCGCGTATCGAAAAACCGGCAACCGCTGGAACCGAGCACACCGTAAAAGGCGTTCATGATGATTTTCAGGGCCTGGGACAGCGGCGCATTGTGTTCACGCTTGGCGGTTTCGCGGCCGTCGGCGACCCGGGCGACGATGGCCGGCAGGCAATGTTTTGTGCGGGAAAACCGTGCGCCGCGAAAGCCTGGCACCGACTCGTTGTCGTCGGGGTGTTTGAGGCCTTCGATCAGCCCGACCGGGTCAATCAGGAAGGTGCGGATGATCGATGGATAAAGGCTTTTGTAATCGAGCACCAGCACCGACTCGTACAGGCCCGGTTGTGAATCCATCACGAATCCACCAGGGCTCGCCTGCGGTGGCTTGCCGCCGAGGTTCGGTGCGACGAAGCCCTGGCGGTGCATCAGCGGCATATACAAATGCGTGAACGCCGCCACCGAGCCGCCGCTGCGATCCGCCGGCAATCCGGTGACGCTGGCTCGCTCCAGCAGGAAGGTCAGCAACTCGGTCTTGGCGAAGATCCGTGTCACCAGTTCGCAGTCCTTGAGGTTGTAGGTGGCCAGCGCCGGTTTGTCCTCGGCGAACATGCGGTTGATTTCGTCCATGCGCTGGTACGGCGTGCTGATTGCCTTGCCTTCGCCGAGCAGGGTTTGCGCGACGTTTTCCAGGCTGAACGACGGGAAGCTCCAGGTCGCTGAACGCAGGGATTCGATGCCGTCGATGATCAGGCGCCCGGCGGCGGCTGCGAAATAATGGTTACGGCTGCCGTGCTCGCGCCACTGCATCTCTTCGCCACCACGCCCCAATTTCAGTGGCACGGCGAGGCGTCGGGCGTGTTCGTGCAGGACCCGTAGATCGAACTGCACGACGTTCCAGCCAATGATCGCGTCGGGGTCGTGTCGGGCGAACCACTCGTTGAGTTTTTTCAGCAGCAGGGTTCGGGAATCGCAGTATTCGAGTTGGAAATCCACGGCACTGGCGTCACCGTTGGGCGGACCGAGCATGTACACCTGCCGCTCGCCGCAGCCTTCCAGCGCGATGGAATACAGTTCGCCTTGAGCCGTGGTTTCGATGTCGAGGGACACCAGTCGCAGGTTTGGCCGGTAACCGGGGGCGGGTTTCATTTGCGCGTCGAGCAGCAGGCCGTCGGCGTTCGGCGTGCCGCCGAATTGCACGGGCGCGGTGATGAAACGCTCCATCATGTAGCGTTCCGGCGGACGCACGTCGCCCTCGAACATCTCGACGCCAGCCTTGCGTAGCGCGGTTTCCAGACGCATCAATTGACCGTGCTGCTGGCAATACAGGCCGAGCACCGGGCGATGTTCGAAGTCCAGCAGAGCCAGGGGCCGCAACTCGACGTTCTTTTCCCCGCGCAACACGCTTTCGGCCTGCTCGCGCTGCTCGGCCGGGATAAACGCTACCGACGGTTGATAAGGCAGGCGGATACGCCGGGGACCGGCATCGGTCGCCAGCCAGAACTCGACTTCCGTGCCGGCTGGGGTATCGCGCCAATGCCGGGTCAGGACGAAGCCCTGCTGTAAATCCACCACTGCAACCTCGAAACTGATTCAGGGCGCAATTCTACGCGCGATCGCGGGGGATAGCGCTCACGACAATGCCTTCGATGACACCTCCTGTAGCAGCTGCCGAGCCCGCGAGGCTGCGTTCGAGGACGAAGTCCTCGCCCATGCGGTTGACCTGAAGACCGAGTAGCCTGATTTTACGACTGCTTCGCAGCCGAACGCAGCCTCGCGGGCTCGGCAGCTGCTACATAAAGCCGCCCGGTTATTGGTCTGGAGTGGCAAACTTCCCGCGCATCATCGCCATGTATTCCCTCTCCGACGTTTCCCGCCGAGCCCTCACCAACGGCTCAATATCCTGCGTCGCCAAGTAGCGCAAGCGATCCGTCCCGTCACTCGCCGCATCAACAATCACCTGCGCCACGTCCTCGGAAGTGGCCAGGCGTTCCCCGCGCAATCCTTCAAAAGCCTTCATCGCCGCGTCGACAAACGCGTCGTATTCCTTCGGCGTGGTGAGTTGTGCGGCCTCAGTGGCCGAGCGCGAACCGAACCCGGTGCTGACCACCCCGCCCGGCTCGACGATTTTCACCGAGATGTTCTGCGACGCCAGTTCATAGGACAGCGATTCGGAAAACCCTTCCAGCGCAAATTTGCTGGCGTTGTAGGCGGAAATCATTGGCAAGCCGAACACCCCGGCGCCGGAACTGACATTGATGATCACACCGGCCTGGCGTTGGCGGAAATGCGGCAGGAGCGCCCGGGTCACGTCCATCACACCGAAAACATTGACGTCGAACTGCTCGCGGATTTTCTCCCGGGAAGTGCCTTCGAACACGCCGAACAGACCGAAACCGGCGTTGTTGACCAGCACATCGATCTGGCCGAAACGCTCGATCCCTGCCGCTATCGCGGTGTCGATGCTGGCCGGGTCCTGGACGTCGAGGCGGGTGACCAGCACGTTGTCGAGGGTCGCCAGTGCTGCGCCGGCGGAAGGGTTGCGCATGCTGGCGATGACGTTCCAGCCCTGGGCTGCGAACAATTGCGCGGCGGATTGGCCGAAGCCTGTGGAAGCGCCGGTGATCAAAACAGTCTGGGTCATTGCAAAATTCCCGATTAGATGGAGTACCCCCTGTGGGAGCGGGCTTGCTCGCGAATGCGGTGGGTCAGTCGCCACATTTATTGACTGATACACCGCATTCGCGAGCAAGCCCGCTCCCACAGGGGTTTAGTGGTGAGTCAGGGCCAAAGTAAGCGCCAGCCATCCTTCAAACAATCGGGCTAATATGGGATGAACTGATGCAGGAATCAGCACAATGCAAAAGATGGGTTTGCTGGAACTCAACGCGGTGGTCGCCGTTTCGACCCACCGCAGTTTCCGCCGCGCTGCGGATGAACTGGGCATGTCGCCCTCGGCCATGAGCCATGCCATTGCCGCGCTGGAGCAGCGCATGGGCGTGCGGCTGTTCAATCGCACCACCCGCAGCGTGTCGCTGTCGGAGGCCGGCGAGCAGTTTCTGGCCCGGGTGCGGCCGGCGTTGCACGAGATCTCGGCGGCGATGGAGGCGGTGAACCAGTTTCGCGACACCCCGAGCGGCACTTTGCGCATCAATGCCACCGAAGGCGCGGTGCAGATGATCATGACCTCGGTGGTGGTGGAATTCCTTAAGCGTTACCCGGACATGCGCCTGGACATCGTCACCGACACCGCACTGGTGGACATCGTCGCCGACGGCTTCGACGCCGGTATCCGCCTGGCCGACAGCGTGCCGCTGGACATGATCGCCGTGCCTTGTAGCCCGCCGCTGCAATTTGCGGTGGTCGGTTCGCCCGACTATTTCGCGCGCCACGGCAAACCGCGTTCACCGGCAGACCTGGCCGGGCACAACTGCATTCGCACGCGATTTGCCAGTGGCGCGCTATACCGCTGGGAATTCGAAAAGCGCGGGCATCAGCAGATCATCGACGTCAATGGCCCGCTGACCCTCGACAGCCATCAACTGATCGTCGACGCCGCGCTTCAAGGCATTGGGCTGGCCTGTACCAGCGAACACTAGATTGCCGGGCATCTGGCCGCTGGCCGGCTGATTCCGGTGCTGCAAGACTGGCTGCCGCCCTACCCCGGCCTGTGCCTGTATTACCCGGCCAATCGCCACGTTCCCGCCGGTCTGCGCGCGTTTATCGACCTGGTTCGCGAGGTTTATCCGATAAAAACCGCCGAATGACGTTTTTTGCGTGTTATCTGCCGCTTTCTCCCTTGCCCTGAACGCTTGCGTCTACGATTCTTCAAGGACAACGACAACACCAGAGAAACCGCCATGAAAACCGTCGCCCAACTGCTCAAGTTAAAGGCCAACGAAAACCACGAAGTCCATACCATCGCGCCACATCAAATGGTGCTGGAAGCACTGATGGTCATGGCCGCGAAAAACGTCGGTGCGCTGCCGGTGCTCAAGGATGGCAGAGTCGTGGGCATCATCAGCGAGCGGGACTATGCGCGCAAACTGGTGCTCAAGGGGCGCTCATCGGTCGGCACGCCGGTCAGTGAAATCATGGTGCAGGAAGTGATTACCGTGGACACCCATCAAACTGTCGAAACCTGCATGGGCATCATGTCGGACAAGCGCCTGCGCCATTTGCCAGTGGTAGAAAACGGCCAGTTGATCGGTTTGCTGTCGATTGGCGACCTTGTGAAGGAAGCGATTGCCGAGCAGGCGGAATTGATTCGGCAGCTGGAGCAGTACATTCGCGGCGAGTGACTTCAGAACAATCGAGATCCCCTTGTGGGAGCGGGCTTGCTCGCGAAGGCGGTATATCAGTCATACATGTGGTGACTGACACACCGTCTTCGCGAGCAAGCCCGCTCCCACATTTGGTTTGTGGTGTGCTCAGGTTGGCCAATGCCGGGCGAAGACCGGTGCCAATGTCGGATGCCGGTCGATGCGTGTCAGCCACGCATAAAACCCGGGTCGGGCATTGCGCAGATGCTCGCGGCTGCCGGCCCAGCGCGATACCACCGCTGCCAGCACATCCAGCGCCCCCGGCGTCTCTTCGCCCAGGTACAGCTCGCCGGAAAATTCATCGGCAAACACCTCCCAACTCCAGTGCAAACGCTTGCGGGCGCCGGCCATCAGGTTTTCCCTGGACGCCTCATCCGCCTTGAGCAACCAGCGCTCGGGGTAGTCGATGATGCCGATGGCCGAGTAGCAATTGCTGACGATGTAGACCAGGCCACGAATGGCTTGATCCCGCTCTATCGGGTCGTCCGGCAGCAGGCCCGACGAGGGAAAGGTCAGCCCCAGGTGAATCAGGATCGCCGCGCTTTCGGTGAGAATGCTGCCGTCGGGCAGTTCCAGGGCCGGAATCTGCTTGAGCGGGTTGAGTTTTTCCAGCGCACGCTCGGCCTCGGCAGACGCGGCCACGTCGATGAAGCGATAAGGAATCGCACAGAGTTCAAGGGCCGCTTCGATCGCCGCCGCGCCGGAATTCGGATGTCCGTAAAGCTGATACATGTCGCGCCCTCCCGGCGAACAAACAGTCAGTCGGTAGACGATTGGCCACGGCGGCATGTTCCCTGCCATTTGGCCGATTGATGCAGGTAAGATGCGCCATTGCGGGGCGCACTGTTGACGTTCCGCTGCACACTTCAAGGAAAGAACATGCGCCAACCGGATGGCAAACCTGCCTCAATGCCTCGCGTCTATTGGTTTGTACTGGCCTGCCTGGCCCTGAGCGGCTGCTCGCCGAGCGACCGGTCATCATCGGCCAGTCTAGCCGGTGAACAAGGACGTGGCGGCGCGATGCTCGCCTATGAGCATGATGTGCAGTTATTGCTGCCCCAAGCGCAAATCGTGCCGCGCTTGCAGGCCACCCGCGAAGCCTGTGAAACCGCGCGCTTCGGCGCCTGTAACGTGTTGCGCATCGAACAAGGCGCCGGCCGCGCCGAAATCACCTTGCGCATCGCCCCCGCCGGCGTCGAGCCGTTGGTCGCCATGGCCGCCGAGGGCGGTGAGATGGGTCAGCGCGTCACCTCTGCCGAAGACCTCGCTGATGCGGTGGATGACACCCGTCGCCGCCAGGAACGCCTCAAGGCCCAGCAACAACGCCTGGACCAACTCGCGAGCCGCCGGGACATCAGCGTCACTGACTTGATCGCCCTGAGCAAAGAACAGGCCGGCATCGAGAACGACCTGCAAGCCCTGGCCCAGGTCGCCGCCGGACATCAGCGCCGAATCGACACCAATCGCGTCACCCTGTCGTTCCAGCCAACCGGCGCCAGCAGTCGCTCGTCGCACCTGAGCCAGGCGTTCAGCAACTTGCTGGACAACCTGGCCGATGGCGCCGTCGATGCACTGGAGAAAGGCAGTTACGCGCTGCCGTTCCTGATCCTGGCCTTCCCGCTGTTGATGTTGTGGGTCTGGTTGTGGCGCAAGTTTGTGCGTCGTCGCGCGTAAAGGTCAGGAGCGAAAGATGTCGACACTTCCGGTCTGTTCCCTCACGGGCATCAGCACCCGCGAACTGACCACCGAAGATGCCGCGCACCTGCAAGGTTTTTTCGAGGCCAATCCGGATTACTTTCTGATCGTGGAAGGCGAACCCGCTGGCCCTGACAAGGCGCACGAAGAACTGCTTGGAGAGTTGCCACCGGGGTGGAGCTTCAGCAAAAACTGGATGCTGGGCTATCAGGCCGATGGTCGCCCGTTGGTGGCGGCGTTGCAGTTCGTCTCGGACTTGCTGGCGCCGAAGGTCTGGCACATCGGTTTGTACATCATAGCCAATGACCTTCACGGTTCCGGTCTGGCGCAGACGCTGTATCACGACTTCGAAACCTGGGCCCGTGCCCAGGGCGCTGATTGGCTGCGCCTGTGCGTGGTGCAAAGCAACGTGAAGGCCGGGCGCTTCTGGCGTGGGCTCGGTTTTGCTGACGTCAGAACCCGCGAAGGGATCGAGATGGGCCGCCTGACCCATACCGTGGACATCCTGATCAAGCCGTTGAACAACGGCACGCTTGAACAATATTTATCGCTGATCGAACGAGACCACCCGGCCTCCCCATAACCCCCGTGTAGCAGCTGTCGAGCCCCAGCGAGGCTGCGTTCGGCGGCGAAGCCGTCGTGAAATCAAGCGACTCGGTGTTTCAGGTAAACCGCGTGCGCAGGATTTGCGACGGCTTCGCCGCCGAACGCAGCCTCGCTGGGGCTCGACAGCTGCTACAAAACGGGGTTAGGCCTTCGTTGTAGAAAAATTCTGCGCTTTGTATCCGTTTTGGCACGCGTTTTCCATGCACCTGCAGCTTGCGAAACTCTAACCTCGCAAAACAGCGCTTACGGTGCCCACCCCGCACCAAGAGCAAACATCGGACGCTATCCGCGTTCTTGTAAGGTGCGATGCCGAATCAAAAGTTTGGGCATCCTGGCTGGCAATAAGGAAATCACAGCGTGAATCTTCAAATATCCCCACGGCCTGCTCTGGCCAATCGTTGCCCAGTAACTGTGTACCGCCCTGTCAGCACCTTTCGCGATTACTTTATTACCTGAATAGCCTTACAGCGCTCCTTGTTGGTGACTGCACTCACCGACAGGGCAGTGCTATTTATTTTTTAAATATTACATACGCGGAAAGTTAACCAACGACAATCAGACATTGTCCGACAATAACTTCCAGAGCCATTTACATACACCTGTGCTGCGCAACAGCTAGTTTTAATAAACGCACCAAAAGTGCTCTTGGGCGTTTAACTAACTTTGTTCGCCGCGACCGATTTCATTTACACAAAAACAAGGAACACCCCCTGTGACCCGCTAAAACACTGACACGCACCAAATCAAACCGTCGCGCACCATTGGGTGCATCGACGCACAGGCCTGCAACCGCTCTTCTCCGCTAATTGTCGGACCAGAGCGAGCGGCATCACTCGCCCCTGAAAAAGCACTGCTTTTAGAGGTGAACGGCCAGGCTTTGTCAGTAATAAGCGAGTCACTTCGCAAAACTTATATAAATGCGACATGCGTAACACTGTTGAAATAATCGTCCAACCCGACAGCAATATTTGGCACAGCGGTTGCTATGTAACGTTCATGAGACAGCTGAGCTACATAGGCAGTCTTACCCAATAAGAGATCATCCAGGGATAGGCGAATGAACACACGAAGTCGATGGCACTGAGCCAGCAACCTGCACAAACCAATTCCATGGATAGTTCAACTATCGGTTTGCGCACACCCTTGAAAAAGTTGAAATAAAACACTCGAACATTGCGCCAATGTTCGGACGGCACCTTATTGCCCTTCATCTACCCGAGGGAGCTTTAATGAACGATGCGGTAAAGCACAAGACCCTGCCGGGGCCGTTACGGGATGATCCGATCCCGCCGGTATCGAGCGGTCGTCCTTATAAAAGCAACACCTCGAAACCCGGTGGGTTGAACAAGCAACAGGTGCTGTTGCTGGTCGCGGTGTCGGCGCTGATACACGGCGGTGCCTGGTGGTTTTTCCAGCAGGCCAAGGCCGAACCACTGCCGACTCCGCCAGAGATTCCGGAAATGACTGTCGAGCTGACCAGCCCGACGCCACCTGCGCCTCCCACCCCGGAACCACCGCCGCCCCCGCCTCCGCCGCCGGAACCCGAGCAGCCGGTGGAGGATGAGGACGCGGTCAAGCCGCCCCCCAAACCGGTTGAGAAACCCAAGCCGATCGAAAAACCGAAACCGGTGGAAAAACCTAAACCGGTGAAAAAGGTCGAGCCGCCCAAAGCCCCGCCCGCCCCCGCACAACCGGCAGCACCCGCCGCGCCATCGACGCCAAGTGCGCCACCGGCGCCGGCCGCAGCGCCTGGCCCGGTGAAAGAATCGGCGGCCGTTTCCGGGCTGGCCAGCCTTGGTAACCCGCCACCGGAATACCCGTCCCTGGCCTTGCGTCGCAGTTGGGAAGGCACTGTGGTGCTGCGCATTCAGGTGCTGGCCAACGGTCGCGCCGGGGCAGTGACGGTGACCAAATCCAGCGGCAAGCCGCAACTAGACGATGCGGCAGTCGCGGCGGTGAAGGCCTGGAAATTTATTCCGGCCAAACGCGGCGACACCCCGATCGACGGCTTCGCCACCCAAACCATCGACTTCAAATTGCCGCAGTAACAGCGCAACGAACTGAACTCCTAACCGATTAATGCAAGCGAGGTGTAGCCATGAACGATTCACTCTCTTCGATGATTGTCCCGGGCGTGCTCTGGGGCCTGGTGCTGTTTTCCGTGGTCAGTTGGGCAATTTTGCTGGTCAAGTCCGCGCAGTATCTGCGGCAGAAATCCCAGAACAAACAGTTCAGCAAAGCGTTCTGGGGGGCGCCGGATCTGCTCACCGCCGCTGAGCACGCCAGCCAATACCCCGGTTCTCTGGCACGGATCGCCAGCAGCGGTTTCGAAGCCTTGCTGGTGGATGAATCACCGCGCACCACCCAGCAACTGGCCCACACCATCAACCGTTCGGATCGCCTGGAACGCAACCTGCGCCAGCAGATCCAGAAGGAGCGTCGCTCCCTGGAAAACGGTCAGGCGATTCTCGCCAGTATCGGCAGCACCGCGCCGTTCATTGGCCTGTTCGGCACCGTATGGGGAATCATGGAAGCCCTGCAAAGCATCGGCGCCAGCGGCTCGGCCAGCCTGGAAACCGTGGCCGGCCCCATCGGCCACGCCTTGATCGCCACCGGTGTCGGCATCGCGGTCGCGGTGCCGGCGGTGCTGATTTACAACTTCTTCCTGCGTCGCTTGAAACTCGCCTCCGCCGACATGGACGACTTCGCCCACGACTTTGACGCCCTCGCCTCGCGCAGCGCGTTTTCCATCACCCGCCAGGCCATCGCCAAAACCACTGCCGCCGTGCGGGAGGCCAGCTGATGTCCTTTTCCACTCAAGACAGCGATGAAGTACTCAGCGAAATGAACGTCACGCCGCTGGTCGACGTGATGCTCGTGCTGCTGGTGGTGTTCATCGTCACCGCGCCGCTGATGACCAATGCGATCAAGGTCAACTTGCCGAAAACCGACGCCGTGGCGCCCGCCGAAAAGAAAGACCCGGTGGTGGTCAGCGTCGATCAGGACGGCAAGTTCTATCTGGCCAAGACCGAACTGGCGCCGGAATCCCTGGAGGCCAGCCTCAAGGAGGTCAAGGCCAAGGACAGCGAGGTGCGCGTGCAACTGCAAGCCGACTCTGCCGTGAATTACGGCCAGGTGGCCAAAGCCATGGCCTCGATCGAGCGCTCGGGCATTACCAAAATATCGGTGATGACCACCCGCTGAGTTCGGTGCCGAGCGTGCAGTAAGGGAGTCGCACGGCACCGTTCGTTGTATCCCGTCGCAATCAGCCGACCGAAAAACGCGCCGCGTCTTCGGAGGGGATCGGCTTGCTTGAAGAAAGTGGTTTTCCGCGCGCGGTACCACCGATGCCGGAGCAATGAGGGCTCACAAGGCCATTTCGATAAACGTCTAATAAAGTCGGAAGTAACCATGCTGATGAACACTCCACGTTTCACGCTCAAGCCGTTGGTGGCGACGATTCAACGTCACCGTTTTGTTCCGTTGTACCTGGTGGCCATGGGGATGGGCGCCGGATCGTTGCAAGCCGCTGAAGCGCTGGCCGAGGACGGCAGCGACGCTTCAGCCGCCAGCGCGGCAGTCGTGGCACCGGCCACGACGCAGCTGCAACGGGTGGAAGTGACGGGCTCGGCGATTCGTCGGGTCGATGCGGAAACGGCAGTGCCGATTACCGTGCTGCGCGCCGATGACTTGCGCAAACAGGGCGTGAGCACCACCGCCGAGTTGCTGCAACGGGTCACGGGCAGCCAGTCGGTGATCAACAGCTCCAGCTCCGTCGGTTCGGGCAGTGGCGGCGCTTCCTACGCCGACATGCGCGGCATCGGCGCGAACAAGACGCTGATCCTGCTCAACGGCCGACGCCTGGCGAACAACGCCCTGTCCGGCACCAACACGTCGAATGGCGCCGGGGTCGATCTGAACCTGATCCCCTTCGCGGCCATTGACCGGGTGGAGGTCCTGCGCGACGGCGCCTCGGCGCTATACGGCACGGACGCCATCGGCGGCGTGATCAACTTCATCACCAAAAAAGCCATGACCGACGGCCAGTTGACCCTCGGCGGCGAAACCCCGACCCACAGCGGCGGCGGCAATAGCAAGGACATGAGCGCCAGTTGGGGTTTTGGCGACATTGAGCAGGACCGCTTCAATGTGCTCGGGGTGTTCAACTACAACAAGCAGGAAAACCTCCAGGCCAAGGACCGCAGCTTCGCCACCTCCTACCGACCTGAACGCGGCCTCGATCAAACCTCCGGCACTGCATTCCCCGGCAACTACAGCCAGGGCGACAACGCCACCAACCCGCTGGCCAGCAGTAACTGCAACGGCCCGAACCTGGTGTCGCGCCAAGGGGTGTGCCGCTTCGCGACGTCCTCCTACATCGACTTGATTCCGCAAACCGAGAAGACCTCATTCTTCGGCAAGGCCACCGGCAAACTGGCGGACGATCACAACGTCAACCTTGAATACTTCTGGGCCCGAAACAATAACGCCACCGCCGTTGCCCCGGCGCCGTTGACCGGCCAGACCCTCGATTCATCGTCGCCCTACTATCCGGGCAATGGCATCACGCCCGGGCCGACCGATTTCACCCTGGACCCCACGCAACCGATCGGCGTGAACTGGCGCGAAACAGCGGCAGGCGCGCGCGAATCCAAGGACCAGAACACCGCCCAGCGCTTTATCCTGAGCTTCGACGGGCTGGTGGGCGGCTGGGATTACAACGCGGGCGCCTCGTACAACCAGAACAAAGTGATTTCCAGTGTCACCAGCGGCTATGTCAGTGACTCGGCGATGACCGCCGGCCTGGCCAGCGGCCTGCTCAACCCGTTCGGCCCGCAAAGCAGCGCCGGGCAGGAATACATCGATCAAGCGGCCTATCACGGGCCCTACACGTCGGCGGTCGGTCGGGTGATCGGCTTCGATGGTCGGGTCAGCCGCGAAATCGGTGACTGGTTCGGCGCGGGGCCCTCCGGCCTGGCGCTCGGTGGTGAATATCGCAAAGAGAAATTCCACCAGGACTACGAATCGTTCGTCGACGATATTTCCAGCCTCGGCGCGGACTCGGCCGGCAGCGTCGAAGGTGATCGCAGCGTGAAAGCGGCGTATGCCGAAATCAACGTGCCAGTGCTCGACAGCCTCGAACTGTCCGCTGCGGTGCGTCACGACAAATACAGCGACTTTGGCAGCACTACCAACCCGAAGTACTCGTTCCGTTATCAACCACTCAAGGAACTGGTGGTGCGTGGCGCCTACAGCGAAGGGTTCCGTGCGCCGTCGCTGTATGAACTTTATGCGCCACAAAGCCTGACCTTCACCCAGGCCAACTACAACGACCCGGTCCTGTGCACCGGCGGTGTGTTGCAAGCGGGCGGCAATGCCGGTCGCGACTGTGGTCAGCAGTTCCTCGCCAAGGGTGGCGGCAACCAGGAGCTGGCCCCGGAGAAAGCTCGCAACGTGACGCTGGGCTTTGTCTATCAACCCGTGCGCGATTTGTCGGTAGGTCTGGATTTCTGGTGGATTCACATCTCCAACCAGATCCAGCCGTTCCCTGAATCCACCGTGTTCGATCAATCCGGCGCCTACGCCGACCGTTTCGTGCGCAACGCCGACGGTTCGCTGAACTACATCGTGACCGGCAACGCCAACCTGGGCATCGTCAAAACCAGCGGTGTCGACGTGTCCCTCGACTACCGTTTCCCGAACACGCCTTACGGTCAGTTCGGCCTCGGGTTGCAAGGCACCTATGTTGATCGCTATGACTTCCAGAGCACCATCAAAGGCCCGTACACCGACAAGGTCGGCGACTTTGAAGGCGATGGTGTGATCGCACGCTGGAAGCATGCCTTGAGCGGCACCTGGACCCTGGGCGCGGCGCGGGCATCGTTGGTCAACCGCTTCACCACCGGCTACAACGATTACGACCGTACCAGCTACGACCGCGTCGCTTCGTACTCGCTGTGGGACCTGTCGGCCGGCTACACCTTCGACAAAGTGCTGGACCTCGATGCCGGGGTGAAGAACGTGTTCGACCGCGATCCGCCGTTCTCCAACCAGGCCTACACCTTCCAGAGCGGTTATGACCCGCGCTATGCCGACCCGATGGGCCGCACGCTGTTTGCGCGCATGACCTACCACTTCTGAGTCACGGTCGGGGGGAAGCGCAATGCTCCGGCCTTCCCCGCAATACCGATCTGCCGAGGTGTGCAACCTGTGGGAGCGGGCTTGCTCGCGAAGAGGCAGTGTCAGTCGACATTGATGTTGCCTGACACTGCGCCTTCGCGAGCAAGCCCGCTCCCACAGGGTTCGCGCTCGACTGACCGGCATTGTGATTTCCCCGACCTCATTGCGAATTCGCACCCCACGGTGGCCCGCCTGTCGCCGTGGGCTTTTCGGATTTAGAGGAAAGACTTCATGACATTCAAGCGCAATGTGGCGGGTCTGCTGCTCGGTGCTGCCCTGCTCTGCAACGCGGCGTCCGCGCTGGCCGGCGGCAGCTACGCGATGACGGTGTACGGCGAGGCGCCGAAGTACCCGGCCAATTTCCAGCATTTCGACTTCGTCGATCCCAAGGCGCCCAAGGGCGGATCGCTCAGCCGCGCGTCCATGGAGATCGGCCAGTACAACTACATCACGCCGTATGCCGACCAAGGCATCTCGGTGGTGCAGGTCAACGATTGGGTCTATGCACCTTTGGCCTTCCGCTCACTGGACGAGCCTTACACAGTCTATGGCCTGATCGCCCAGCAAATGGAACGCGACCCCGAAGGCCTGTGGGTGCGTTTCACCCTCAACCCCAAGGCGCGTTTCGCCGACGACACGCCGATCACCGCCGAGGACGTGCGCTACACCTTCGAGCTGCTGATGACCAAGGGCAGCCTGAGTTATCGCCAGCAATACGCTGACGTCCAGGACGTGGTGGTCGAAGCGCCGAATCAGGTGCGCTTCAACTTCAAGAACAACCTCAACCGCACCTTGGCGCTGGACCTGGCGACGATGCGCGTGGTGCCTGAACACTGGTGGACAACCCGCGACTTCGCCAACGGCGGCGGTTTCGAGCCACCGCTGGGCAGCGGCCCCTACACCGTCAGCAAGGTCGATGCCGGGCGCAGCATCAGTTTTGCCCGCGACCCGAACTGGTGGGGCAAGGACTTGCCGGTCAGCCGGGGCCTCTACAACTTCGACAGCCTGACCGTGAATTTCTACGGCGACACCGACGTCGCCCGTCAGCTATTGCAGGCTGGCGCGTTCGATTACAACCGCGAGTTTTCCTCGTCCGGTTATGTGGTCGGCTACGACAGCCCGGCGCTGCGTGACGGCCGCTTGCAGCAGTCGATCCTCGCCCCGGCCAAACCTACCGCCGCCCAGGGCTTTGTGTTCAACCTGCAAAACCCGATCTTCCAGGACCGTCGCGTGCGCCAGGCCCTGACCCTGCTGTGGGATTTCGAGTGGACCAACAAGCAGATGATGCGCGGCTTCTACGTACGCCAGAACAGCTACTGGCCGAAAAGTGAAATGGCCGCCACCGAACTGCCGGACGCCCGTGAGTTGGAGATCCTCGAACCCCTGCGCGGACAGGTCCCGGACGAGGTGTTCACGCAGGTGTACCAGGCACCGAAAACCGATGGCAGCGGCTACATCCGCGACAAGCAATTGCAGGCCCTTCAGTTATTGGCCGAGGCCGGCTGGACCCCGAAAAACAATCACTTGGTGAACGCTGCCGGTGAGCCGCTGGCGTTTACTTTCCTCGACGGCCAGGGCGGTTTCGACCGCATGTTGCTGCCGTTCAAGCGAACCCTGGCGCAGATCGGCATCACCCTCAATCTGCGCCGGATCGATTCGGCGCAGTACGTCAACCGTCTCAACGCCCGGGACTACGACATGATCGTCACCAGTTTTCCACGCAGCGGCGACCCCATCGTCTCCCCCGGTCGCGAGCTCTACAGCCTCTACGCCTCGCAAAGCGCCACACAGGTCGGCAGCTCGAATTCGATGGTGTTGGCCAACCCGGCGGTGGATCGGCTGATCGATGGTTTGGTCCAGTCCAACTCCCGCGACGACATGGTGCATTACGCCCGCGCCCTCGACCGGGTGCTGCAATGGGGTTACTACATGATTCCCAACTACTACTCCAAAGGCACGCCGACGGTGTATCAGAACCGCTTCGGCATGCCGGCGACCCAACCGGCCTACGACGAAGGCCTGAACACCTGGTGGGAAGTTGCCGCCAAGCCGCTGGACAACCAGCAGATGAGCGCCTTGCGCAAACTCGCGGGGGTGCAGTGACATGTGGCGTTATATGAGTCGTCGCTTGCTGCTGATCATCCCGACATTGCTGTGCATTCTGGTGGTCAACTTCTTGATCGTGCAGGCCGCCCCGGGCGGTCCGGTGGAACAGGCCATCGCGCGCCTGCAAGGTTTTGGCGGCAACGTCATGGGCGGCAGCGGTGGCGAGGTGTCCGCCGTCGGCGGTGCCGGGCGCAGCAGTCGTGGCCTCGACCCGGCGCTGATCGAGGAGATCAAGCATCACTACGGTTTCGACAAACCGATGCATGAACGGTTGTGGCTGATGCTCAAGAACTATGCACAACTGGACCTGGGCAACAGCTTCTTTCGCGGGGCCAAGGTCACTGACCTGATCCTGCAAAAACTGCCGACGTCGATCTCCCTCGGGCTCTGGGCAACCTTGATCACGTACCTGATCTCGATTCCATTGGGCGTGCGCAAGGCGATCAGGAACGGCAGCGCGTTCGACGTCTGGACCAGCACCGCGATCATTGTCGGTTACGCGATGCCGGCGTTCCTGTTTGCGATCCTGCTGATCGTGGTGTTCGCCGGCGGCAGCTACGTCAACTGGTTCCCGGTACAAGGGCTGGTGTCGGACAACTTCGACAGCCTCAGCCCCTTGGGCAAGGTCGGCGATTACCTCTGGCACCTGGTATTGCCGGTGACGGCGCTGGTGATCGGCGGTTTCGCGACACTGACAATCCTCACCAAAAACAGCTTCCTCAACGAGATCAGCCGTCAGTACGTGATTACCGCCCGGGCCAAGGGTTTGACCGAGCGTCGCGTGCTCTACGGCCACGTGTTTCGCAACGCGATGCTGCTGGTGGTGGCCGGAATTCCCCAGGCATTGATCGAGGTGTTTTTCGCCGGTTCGTTGTTGATCGAAACCATCTTCAACCTCGATGGCCTGGGACGCATGAGCTACGAAGCCGCCGTGTCCCGGGACTATCCCGTGGTGTTCGGCGCGCTGTTTCTGTTCACCCTGTTCGGCCTGTTGATCAAGTTGATCGGTGACCTCTGCTACACCCTGCTAGACCCGCGCATTGATTTCTCGGCGAGGACTGCCTGATGTTCACACTGTCGCCATTGGGCAAACGGCGCATCGCGCACTTCAAGGCCAACCGTCGCGGACGCTGGTCATTATGGATCTTCATCGGCCTGTGCCTGTTGTGCCTGGGCGGCGAACTGATCGCCAACGACAAGCCGTTGATCGTGCATTACCACGGCGCCTGGTACTTCCCGATCATTGAGGACTACGACGAAATCACCTTCGGCGGCGAATTGCCGTTCCAGCCGGATTACGCCAGTGCCTACGTGCACAACCTGATCGAAGGCCAGGGTGGCTGGATGCTGTTTCCACCGATCCCGTTCAGCTACGACACGGTCAACTATGACCTGACAGAACCGGCCCCCAGTCCGCCGTCAGCCAGCAATTGGCTGGGCACCGATGACCAGGCCCGGGACGTGTTGGCGCGGGTGATTTTCGGCACGCGTATCTCGATCCTGTTTGCCTTGGTCCTGACCGCGATCAGCGCGGTGGTGGGCATCGTCGCCGGGGCCTTGCAGGGGTATTACGGCGGTTGGGTGGATCTGATCGGCCAGCGACTGTTGGAGATCTGGTCAGGGCTGCCGGTGCTTTATCTGCTGATCATTTTGTCGGGCTTCGTCTCGCCGAGTTTCTGGTGGTTATTGGGGATTATGGCGCTGTTCTCCTGGCTGGCACTGGTGGACGTGGTGCGCGCCGAGTTCCTGCGCGGCCGCAGCCTGGAGTATGTGAAAGCCGCGCGAGCCCTGGGTCTGACCGACAGCGAGCTGATGTGTCGGCATATCCTGCCGAACGCAATGACATCGACCCTGACCTACCTGCCGTTCATTTTGACCGGCGCCATCGCCACCCTCACCGCTCTGGATTTTCTCGGCTTCGGCATGCCCGCCGGCACGGCGTCGCTGGGCGAGTTGATCGGCCAGGCCAAGCGCAACCTGCAAGCACCCTGGCTGGGGCTGACGGCGTTCTTTGCCCTGGCGCTGATTCTTTCGTTGCTGGTGTTTATCGGTGAGGCCTGCCGCGATGCGTTTGATCCACGATCTTGATCCCGGAGCTGACATGAACGACAACCTGATTGAAATTCGTAACCTGCGCGTCGCCTTCGGTGGCCAGGAAGTGGTGCATGGGCTGGACCTGGATATCCGTCGCGGCGAGTGCCTGGCACTGGTGGGTGAGTCGGGCTCGGGCAAGTCGGTAACGGCGCACTCGATCCTGCGGCTGCTGCCGGGTAAATCCGTCTCGACCTCGGGCAGTATTTGTTACAACGGCGTGGATCTGGTGCACGCCAGCGAAGCCCGATTGCGTGGTTTGCGCGGCAACCGGATCGCGATGATTTTCCAGGAGCCGATGACCTCGCTGAACCCGCTGCACACCGTCGAGAAACAAGTCAGCGAAGTGCTGGAAATCCACAAAGGTTTGAAGGATCGCGCCGCCAAAGCACGGACTTTGGAGCTGCTGGAACTGGTGGGCATTCGTGAGCCGCACAAACGGCTCAAGGCGTATCCGCATCAGTTGTCCGGCGGCCAGCGCCAGCGAGTGATGATCGCCATGGCCCTGGCCAACGAACCGGAATTGTTGATCGCCGACGAACCCACCACCGCGCTGGACGTGACGGTGCAGCAGAAAATTCTGGAACTGCTGATCGAGTTGCAGCAGCGCCTGGGCATGTCGCTATTGCTGATCAGCCATGACCTGAATCTGGTGCGACGGATCGCCCAGCGGGTGTGCGTGATGCGCGAGGGCGAAATCGTCGAGCAGGCCGATTGCGAGACGTTGTTCCGGGCCCCGCAGCATCCCTACAGCCGCTTGTTGATCGAAGCTGAGCCGACCGGCGCGCCGGTGCCCAGCGAGTACAACCATAACCTGCTGGAAGTGGACAACCTCAAGGTCTGGTTCGCGTTACCCAAAGCGCTGTTCAGCCGCACGCAGGATTACATCAAAGCCGTGGACGGGGTCAGTTTGAGCCTGCATCGCGGCAAGACGCTGGGCATTGTGGGTGAGTCCGGTTCGGGCAAATCGACCCTCGGCCAAGCGATTTTGCGGCTGGTGGAATCCGAGGGCGGCATCCGCTTTGGCAACAAGGAATTGAGCATTCTCAATCAGCGCTTGATGCGGCCATTGCGGCGGCAGATGCAGGTGGTGTTTCAGGACCCGTTCGGCAGTCTGAGCCCGAGGATGTCGGTGGAGCAGATCATCGCCGAAGGCTTGCTGACCCACGGCATCGGCACGCCGGCGGAGCGTGAGGCGGCGGTGATACGCGTACTGAAAGAAGTCGGCCTCGATCCGCAAAGCCGTCATCGCTATCCCCATGAATTCTCTGGCGGCCAGCGCCAACGCATCTCCATCGCCCGGGCGCTGGTGCTGGAACCGGCGCTGATCCTGCTGGATGAACCGACCTCGGCGCTGGATCGCACCGTGCAAAAGCAGGTGGTGGCCTTGCTCAGGGAATTGCAGATACGCCATGGGTTGACGTATTTGTTTATCAGCCATGACCTGGCAGTGGTGCACGCGCTGGCCCATGACTTGATCGTGATCAAGGATGGCAAGGTGGTGGAGCAAGGGTCATCGCGGGAGATTTTTTCGGCGCCGCAGCATCCGTATACGCGGGAGTTGCTCGCGGCCTCGGGCCTCAAGCGGCCAGATTCAACGAGACCGGCGGCAATGCCCATCACCTGATTCTTGTGGGAGCGGGCTTGCTCGCGAAAGCGGCGGCACATTCAACATGGATGATGGCTGGCATGCGGCCTTCGCGAGCAAGCCCGCTCCCACAGGAGACCGCGTCGCTCAACCGAGCACCGCAATCAACTCCTGCGTGGTGACTATCGAATGGGCATACGTCGGCCCGTTGATCTCATGCGCGGCGTGCATGGCTTCGGCGCTGAATGCTGCGGTGGCATCGCGTACCAGAGTCACGTGGTAGCCCAGTTCAGCGGCGAACTTGCCGGTGGTTTCGATGCAGGTGTTGGCGAGCATTCCCACGATGATCACCTTGTCGATACCGTGCTGCTTGAGCAGGAAATCCAGATCGGTATTGGCAAAACCACTGCTGGCCCAGTGTTCCTTGACGATGACATCGCCGGGCTCAGGCTGAAAATCCGGGTGCCATTCCCCGCCCCACTCTCCGGCGGCAAACACTTGGGCGTGACTGGCGCGCAGTTGCGAGGGGCCGGGGTGTTTCCAGCGCGCCAGGTCGTCGGGTTCGGCGCGGTGATGCGGCACATAGAACACCTGCATGCCGGCCTTGCGCACAGCCGCCACTACAGCTTTCAGGTTGGCCAGGGTACCGACGCTGTCGGCCACCGGTTTCGCACGACCATGGAGTTTGCCGCCTTCGCTGAGGAAGTCGTTATACGGATCCACCAGCAACAGGCCGGTTTGGGCGGGCACATAGAAACTGGCATTCATGATCGGCTCCTCAGGGACAAAGGCATGCGCCAGCTATCCAGTGTAGAACCCGTCATCGACCCCGTCGGGCCCCGCCGACGACCGCATCATCACGCCCGCGAGAGGTGCCTGGTCCCAACCATCATTGCCGTCGATGGTCACCATCACGTCAATGAAGTTCTCATAAAAAATCCCCGGCGTAACATCCGCTCCATACCCAACTAAAAACACCCGGAGCACACGATCATGAAACGCCAAATCCTTCTCAGCATCGCTTTCTCGGTTTTCGCAGTAAACGCTTTTGCCGCGCCTTCTCGCACAATGATCGCCGAAGGCGGCTCGGATCGCCTGATTGAAAGCCGCGTGGCTGAGGGTGGTTCGGATCGCTTGATCGAGAATCGTGTGGCTGAAGGTGGCTCGGATCGTCTGATCGAAAAACGCGTCGCTGAAGGTGGTTCGGATCGGTTGATCGAAAAACGCGTTGCAGAAGGTGGCTCGGATCGTCTGATCGAAAAACGCGTTGCCGAAGGTGGTTCCGACCGTCTGATCGAGAACCGCGTAGCCGAAGGTGGTTCGGATCGTCTGCTGGAAAAACGCGTTGCTGAAGGTGGCTCCGACCGTCTGATCCAAAACCGCACCGCATAAATGAATGGTTTCATCGCGATACTCAACAAAAAGCCCGGCCTGATCAGCCGGGCTTTTTCGTGCCTTAAACCCAACCTGTAGCAGCTGGCGAAGCCTGCGTTCGGCTGCGAAGCAGTCGTAAAACCTGAGTGCACGGTGTCCCGGAAGCACCGCGTGGGCTTATTTCGCGACTGCTTCGCAGCCGAACGCAGGCTTCGCCAGCTGCTACAGGGAGCGTGTTTTGTCGTGGTCCATCGGCAACTCCAACAGGGGTACGCAATGCTCGTGCAGGAGCTGCCGAAGGCTGCGATCTTTTGATCTTCAACGCCCCTTCGCCATACACCGCTGATACCGCTCATCAACCCGTTTGGCGAACCACGCCGTCGTCAGTTTGCGGGTGATTTTCGGGCTTTCCAGCGTAATCCCCGGCAACATCGCACGCGGCAATTGCCGCCCTTCAGCCTTGTCCGCCAAGGCAAAGACCTTCTGATAGAGCCTCGTCTCCTCGAACTCCAGGCTTTTACCCGTTTCCAATTGATCGCGAATCGTCGGATTGCGCATGCCCAATTGCTTGCCGAGGGTGCGTACTGCCAGTTCCGTGGTGCCGGGCATGATCGAGTCGTAGCGAATCAAATCACCGTCCAGCGCCAGCGGGATGCCCGACGCACGGCTGACGGCATTCTGGAACGCCGCATTACGGCTGGCGTACCACCCGGCATTGAAATCGGCAAAGCGATACAGCGGCTGGGTGTAACTCACCGGGTAACCGAGCAAGTGCGCAATGCCGAAGTACAGTCCGCCGCGACGGGTGAAGACCTCATGGCGAATCGAGCCAGTCACCGGGTACGGATAATTGCGTGTTTCCTGCTCGGCGAATTCGATGCTGACCTGCATCGGCCCGGCGGTGTGCACCGGGTTGAAACCACCAAACAGCGTCCGCCCCATAGGGACCATGCCGATGAAGTCATCGAAAATCGCGCTCAGTTCTTTTTCACTGCGGGCCGCATTGAGCCGGTCGCTGTAACTTTTGCCGTTGGGCGAACTTACCTGCAAGGCACCGCTCACCAACAGGCCGGGGATATGCGCCTTGGCAGCGCGGCGGTCGATCTCGTCCCGGGCGATCTTGCCCAGGCCCGGCACCGGTGGATCGACCTGGAAGGTTGATTCCTGCTCGGTGACGGCGAGTACCGCACACAGGTTTTGCGTGGTCGGGGAAATCTCCTGGGCCGCAAACGCCGCGTAGATATCCGTCGCCCAGCCCTCGCGGTCAGCGGTTTTCGCCGGCAATAGCCGCACGATCTGCGCCTTCACCTCGGCGGGCTTGCGGGCCGGTGCTTCCTGAGCCTGCCGGGTGCCGCAACCGGCCAAAACCAACAAGGCAGCGAGGCTGATGATCAATCGGTGGGCGTGCATGTTGCTCCATAAAGTCCGTTTAACCGGGTTAACCATACGATCAATGGCCAGGTGCAGGCTATGACTGCGGTCATTGGCGGCTGTTCTACACCATTCTTTCACCCAACACATACCCTGTGGGAGCGGGCTTGCTCGCGAAGGCGGTGTATCAGTCAATACATGTGGTGACTGACAGGCCGCCTTCGCGAGCAAGCCCGCTCCCACAGGGGGATTGCATCCGCCAACGACAAACTCATTGCGAAACGTTACTGAGAAAACATATCATTTGCGCCTGGAGTCGTATTTGCGCAAGGAGTTCCCCGCGCCGTTATCTCTTTTCTCATCGGCGGCGCGCCGCCAGGATCGAACATGCCCACTCCAGCCCGACTCGGCGTTCCCTTTCGCCCGACCCTTCTCGCCTTGTTTTGCGCCCTGTCCGTCTCTGCTCACGCCGCAACCACCGACAACGATGGCAAAGCGCTGGTGCTGGATGAAGTCAACGTCAACGCCCAGGCCCCGACCGCGACAGCCGCCCTGCCCCCGGTCTATGCCGGCGGTCAGGTAGCACGCGGCGGTCAGTTGGGTGTATTGGGCAATCAGGACATGATGGACGTGCCATTCACCATGACTTCCTACACCGAGCAACTGATCCAGGACCAACAGGCCGAAGACGTCGCCGACGTGCTGCTCAACGATTCGTCGGTGCGCCAGGCCTCGGGTTTCTCCAACCAGGCACAGATTTTCATGATCCGCGGCTTGCCCCTGACCGGTGACGACATTTCCTATAACGGCCTGTACGGCGTGTTGCCACGGCAGATCATTTCCACCGACGCCCTGGAGCGCGTGGAAGTGTTCAAAGGCCCGAACGCCTTTATCAACGGCGTGACCCCGACCGGCTCCGGCATCGGCGGCGGCGTCAACCTGCAACCCAAGCGCGCCGGTGATGTACCAACCCGCCGCTTCACCACCGACATCAACGACGAAGGCCGCGTCGGTCAGCACCTCGATCTTGGTCAGCGCTTCGGTGAAGACAACCGTTTCGGTGCGCGGGTCAACCTGGCCCAGCGCGAAGGCGACACCGGCATCGACCACGAAAACCAGCGCTCGAAACTGTTCTCCATCGGCCTCGATTATCGCGGTGACGCCCTGCGCATTTCCGGCGATTTCGCTTACCAGAAAGAACGCGTCAACGGTGGTCGCAACACGGTCAACCTGGGCAACACCACGCACATTCCAGATGCGCCATCGGCCGATACCAACTACGCGCCGAAGTGGGGTTTCACCGACATTGAAGACACCTTCGGCATGCTGCGCGCCGAGTACGACCTGAACGACAACTGGACCGCCTACGCCGCTGGCGGCGCCAAACACACCCGTGAAGTCGGGCGCTACAACTCCACCACGCTGGTGGGCAACGACGGAGCCTCGACCACCACCGGTTCGTTCATCCCGCACGATGAAGACAACACCAGCGTCATGGCCGGCCTCAACGGCCGATTCGCCACCGGCCCGGTCACCCACAAGCTGAATTTCGGCCTGGCCGGTATCTGGACCGAACAGCGCAGTGCCTACGATTTCGACCTGACCCGCTACTCGAACAACATCTACCATCCGGTGGAAACGCCCTCGCCCGTCGGCAACTTCTCCGGCGGCGACTTGAGCGACCCAGGCATCGTCGGCAAGACCTTCGCCCGCAGCGGCGCGGTGTCCGACACCCTCGGCTTCTTCGATGACCGACTGTTGCTGACCGTCGGCCTGCGTCGCCAACAATTGGTGGTTCAAGGCTACGGCTACGCGCCTTACGGTTCCGGCAGCCGCACCACGGCTTACGACGAATCGATCACCACGCCGGTCTATGGCCTGGTGTTCAAGCCTTGGGACCACGTGTCGTTCTATGCCAACCGCATCGAAGGCCTGGCCCAAGGCCCGACCTCGCCGACCACGTCTGGCAGCCGCATCGTGACCAACGGCAACCAGGCGTTCGCCCCGGCCCGCTCGAAACAGATCGAAGCCGGTGTCAAAGTCGACATGGGCACCTACGGCGCGAGCCTCGGCGTGTACCGCATCGAGCAGCCGAGCGATGGTTATTCGGTCATCACCAGCGCCACCACGGCGGAGTATGTTCGCCAAGGTGAACAGATCAACAAGGGCGTCGAGCTGAATGTCTTTGGCGAACCGATCGAAGGTCTGCGCCTGATCAGCGGCCTGACCCTGATGGACACCGAACTGAAGAACACCCAGAACGGCGCCAACGACGGCAACCGCGCCATCGGCGTACCGACCTTCCAGTTCAACGCTGGTGTGGATTGGGACGTGCCGGGCCTGCAAGGCGTAGCGCTGAACGCACGGATGTTGCGCACCGGCGGCCAATACGCCGACGCGGCAAACAACCTCAGCCTGCCGACCTGGAACCGCTTCGACGCTGGCGCTCGTTATGGCTTCAAAGTCGATCAGAAGGACATCACCCTGCGCCTGAACGTCGAGAACCTGGCGAACGAGAAGTACTGGGAATCGGCACAGGCCGGCTACCTTACCCAGGGCGAACCGCGCGTCGCGAAGTTGTCAGGCACCATCGACTTCTAAGCACCGCCGCGCAATGAAAAGGCCCCGCAGTTTTAGCGCTGCGGGGCCTTTTTTGTTGGCCACAAAAACATGTCAAACACAAACCTCCTGTGGGAGCGGGCTTGCTCGCGAAGGCGGTGGATCAGTCACCACATTTATTGACTGAAACACCGCTTTCGCGAGCAAGCCCGCTCCCACAAGGGGTTTTGTGTTTGCCCAGGCTTGATTGTCTTGTCTGAACCATACTTGTCCGACCCACCTTTCGGAGAGTGCCCCCATGAACCGAAGTGACGTGCTGATCATCGGCGCCGGGCCGACCGGTCTGGTGCTGGCGCTGTGGCTGAGCAAGCTCGGCATCCAGGTGCGCATCATCGACAAGACCTCGGCCCCCGGTACCACCTCGCGGGCCCTGGCCGTGCAGGCGCGGACCCTTGAGTTATACCGTCAACTCGACCTCGCCGACGCCATCGTACAAAACGGTCATCGAGTAGCGGCAGCGAATTTCTGGGTCAAGGGCGAAGCCGTGGCGCGCCTGCCGTTGACCCGGATTGGCGAGGGCCTGACGCCTTATGCCTTCCTGGAAATCTTTCCCCAGGACGAACACGAAGCGTTGTTGATCGAACGCCTCGCAACCTTTGGCGTCCGCGTGGAACGCGATACCGCACTGGAAAACTTCACGGAAACCGGCGACGGCATCACCGCGCAGTTACGCCTGCCCGATGGCCAGGAAGAAACCTGCCAGGCCTGTTATATCGCGGGTTGCGACGGCGCCCGGTCGATCGTGCGCAAGACCCTCGACAGCGGATTTCCCGGCGGCACCTACCAACAGATTTTCTACGTGGCGGATGTTCAGGCGAGCGGCCCGGCGTTCAACGGCGAACTGCACGTAGACCTTGATGAAGCGGACTTTCTCGCGGTGTTTCCCCTGGCCAGCGAAGGTCATGCGCGGTTGATCGGCACCGTGCGCGACGAACGTGCCGAGCATGCCGAAACCCTTGCATTCGAAGACGTCAGCAGCCGGGCCATCGAGCATTTGAAGGTCAGGATTGAACAGGTGAACTGGTTCTCGACCTACCGCGTGCATCACCGGGTCGCGGAGTTTTTCCGCCGTGATCGCGCGTTTCTGCTCGGCGACGCGGCCCATGTCCACAGCCCTGCGGGTGGCCAGGGCATGAACACCGGGATCGGCGACGCAATCAACCTGGCCTGGAAACTCGCTGCGGTTCTGAGCGGCGCCGCCACCGCGAAACTGCTCGACAGCTACGAAACCGAACGCATCGCCTTCGCCCGGCGCCTGGTGTCCACCACCGACCGGGTGTTCAGCTTCGTCACCGCCGAAGGCAAAGTCGCCGACCTGCTGCGCACGCGGCTGGCACCGTTCCTGATCCCCAAAATGACCTCGTTCGGCGCGAGCCGGGAGTTCCTGTTCCGCACCGTGTCGCAGATCACCCTCAACTATCGCGGCATGCCGTTGAGCGAAGGCACTGCGGGCCACGTCCACGGCGGCGACCGCCTGCCCTGGGCCCACGATGGCGAAGGCGACAACTACGAACCGCTGAAAAACCCCGCGTGGCAGGTGCATGTGTACGGCGACACCAGCGACGAAATGATCGACTGGTGCATCGAGCATCATTTGCCGTTGCATGTGTTCGACTGGCGGCCGGCGTTTGATACCGCCGGGTTGGCGCGCAACGGTTTTTATCTGTTAAGGCCGGATACCTATGTGGCGATTGCCGATAACAGTGCTGATCCGAAAGTGATCGACCGGTACTTCCGGGATCACGGGATACGGCCGTTTTTTGGCTGAACCCGATTTTTAGACTCACAACCAGTCCCTGTGGCGAGGGGGCTTGCCCCCGTTCGGCTGCACAGCAGTCGTAAATTCGGTATACGCAGTTCGTCTGAAGTATCGCGGTGACCGGGGCAAGGGCCGCTTCGCAGCCCAACGGGGGCAAGCCCCCTCGCCACAAAAAACTGCTCCCCAGGGAGATGCGGTGTTGGTTAGATCCCGGCCAGGGCCAGGTCCATGGCGAAGTAGGTGAAGATCAGGTCCGCGCCGGCTCGTTTGATGGCGCCGAGGCTTTCACGCACCACGCGATCTTCATCAATCGCCCCGGCCTGAGCGGCGAATTTGATCATCGCGTATTCGCCGCTGACCTGATACGCCGACAGCGGCAAACGCGAAACTTCGCGGATGTCGCGGATGATGTCCAGGTAGGCGCCGGCCGGTTTGACCATCAGCGCATCGGCGCCTTCCTGCTCGTCCAGCAGCGATTCGCGCACGGCTTCGCGGCGGTTCATCGGGTTCATCTGGTAGCTTTTGCGGTCGCCTTTCAACGCACTGCCGCCGGCTTCGCGGAACGGGCCGTAGAGTGCCGAGGCAAATTTGGTCGAGTAGGCCATGATCGCGGTCTGGGTGAAACCAGCTTCGTCCAGCGCCCGGCGAATCGCCTGGACCTGACCGTCCATCGCCGCCGACGGCGCGATCACATCAGCGCCGGCACGGGCCGCGGCCACGGCTTGTTTGCCGAGGTTGATCAGGGTTTTGTCGTTGTCGACTTCATGATTGTGCAGCACGCCGCAATGGCCGTGATCGGTGTATTCGCAGAAGCAGGTGTCGGACATCACGATCATCTCCGGCACCGCGTCCTTGGCGATGCGCGACATGCGCGATACCAGGCCGTTATCGTTCCAGGTGTCGCTGCCGCTGCTATCCAGGTGATGGGACACGCCGAAAGTCATCACCGACTTGATCCCGGCACGGGCATACCGCTCGATCTCGCCGGCCAGTTTCGACTCGGGAATCCGCATCACACCGGGCATGCTTTTGATCGGCACGAAGTCGTCAATTTCTTCCTCGACGAAAATCGGCAGCACCAGATCGTTCAGGCTGAACTCGGTTTCCTGGAACAGGCTGCGCAGGCTCGCATTGCGGCGCAGACGGCGTGGACGTGCTTCGGGGAACTGGCTGGACATGGGTTTTCCTGAGACAAAAGTCGTAGGGGGAGAAGCTTATGCCCTGTCAGGCGCAGGACACAAACCTCAAGTGCGGAACAAACCCTTACCAGCCTCGCAACAATCCCCCTTGTGGGAGCGAGCCTGCTCGCGAAGACGGTCGCACATCCAACATCCAGGTGACTGGCCCACCGCATTCGCGAGCAGGCTCGCTCCCACAGGAGTTTTGTGTCGAGCTCACATCATATGAACGACGCTAGACCCATGTGGGAGCGGGCTTGCTCGCGAAGGCATTGTGTCAGTCGTCACATGTATTGACTGATGCACCGCCTTCGCGAGCAAGCCCGCTCCCACAGGGGATTTGTATTTGGACAGCTACAGACTCAGCGTCCCGGCGATACAGGTCACCACCGCGCCGCCGATCCAGATCTCATCCCCGACCTGATCCACCTGAATCCGTCCCGCGCGGCCCATGGTCAAGCCTTGGCTGACTACATACGACGCCGGTGCGAGCCCTTCGCCGAGCAACCACTGGGCAATCCCCGCATTCAGGCTGCCGGTGGCCGGGTCTTCCGGCATGCCGTCGCCGGAGATGAACGCGCGGACTTCGAACTGGGCGCCATCACCGTCACGCTCGGGATTCCACGGCGCTATCACGCCAACCGCCAGACCCAGCATTTGCGAATGATCCGGCTGCACATCGAGTACCTGCTGCCGATCCTCGACCATCACCGCCAACCAGCCAGCGCCGTTATCAACCCATTGCGCCCGAACAATCGCTCCCTCCTCCAGCCGCAGCCCACGTCGCACCCGCTCCAGCACGTCGGCATCCACCGCCCCGGTCCGAAGCAGCGGCGGCGCGAGAAAAGCCAGCTCAGCCCCTTGCCGACGAATCCGCACCAGCCCGACGCCGCATTCCTGAATGATCTCATCACCCTTGGGCACGCCACCGGCCTCAAGCCATGCGTGGCAGGTGCCCAGAGTCGGATGCCCGGCGAACGGCAGTTCCGACAGCGTGGTGAAGATCCGCACCCGGTAGTCGGCTCGCGGGTCCCGGGGCTCGAGAATGAACGTGGTTTCGCTGAGATTGGTCCAGCTCGCGAACGCTGCCATGCGCTCATCACTGAGCCGGTCAGCGCCGAACACCACCGCCAACGGATTGCCTTTGAGCGGCGTTTGGCTGAAAACATCGACTTGCTTGAAATTGAAAGAACTCATGGCCTGCCTTGGTCTTGAATAGCTTTACTTGGGAATTTCCAGCCCGCGCATCACCGCCGGCCGCGCCAGGAAGCGCTCCAGCACCCGTGTGATATTGGGGAAATTCTGGATGCCCACCAGATCACCGGCCTCGTAGAAACCGATCAGGTTGCGCACCCACGGGAACGTCGCGATATCCGCGATGGTGTAGCGCTCGCCCATGATCCAGTCGCGTCCTTCCAGACGTTTGTCGAGCACGTTGAGCAGGCGTTTGCTTTCTTCGACGTAGCGATCACGCGGACGCTTGTCCTCGTAGTCCTTGCCGCCGAACTTGTTGAAGAAACCGACCTGGCCGAACATCGGCCCGATACCGCCCATCTGAAACATCAACCACTGGATCGTCTCATAGCGCGCCGCCGATTCCTGGGCCAGCAACTGGCCACTTTTGTCGGCGAGGTAGATCAGAATCGCCCCGGACTCAAACAGCGGCAGCGGCTGGTCGCCTGGGCCGTGGGGGTCGATGATCGCCGGGATCTTGTTGTTGGGGTTCAAGGACATGAACTCCGGCGACAACTGATCGTTGGTCTCGAAACCCACACGGTGCGGCTCATACGGCAGGCCGATCTCTTCAAGCATGATCGAGACCTTGACGCCGTTGGGGGTCGGCAAGGAGTAGAGCTGAATCCAGTCGGGGTACTGGGCCGGCCATTTTTGGTTGATCGGGAACGCAGAGAGATCAGTCATGGGAGCATCCACGCAGACATTGGAGCGCTGATCATAATGTAGGTCCGGGGCCTTCTGGCGCAGAAATATGCGGGTATCCATAAATCCGAAACATCCTGTCGCTAACCTTCAGCCATCCCGTCGAAGGTTGCGGCTAAAGTGCTGCGAAACCGCCGGTATCGAACCAAATGGGCTTCAGGGGACTCTGAGCAATGCCCTTCACGGAAACGGACCGGCACAACGACATGGAAAACACCCGACGCTGGGAGCGCGGTGTAAAGGTTTGTCAGCCTTAATCGAATGCGCTGAAGAATCCATTATTCAATGATGAACCTCTTGAAATTCGCCCAACGCTTCAAGCATCGCGCGTACATTTTCCTGCCTTCGTTACTGGCGGCCAGCGCGCTGTTCCTGTCGCTTGAGTCCAGCGAAAGCCGCGCCCAACCGGCCGACGGCACCCAGACGCTGGTATTCCTGCGTCACGCGGAAAAACCCGAAGGCGGCCTGGGTCAGCTCAATTGCCAGGGGTTGAACCGTGCGATCAACCTGTCCACGTTACTGCCAGAGAAATTCGGCAAGGCCAACTATGTGTTCGCCGCCAACCCGACGCGTAATGTCGAGGAAGGTGAACTGGACAATTCCTACAGTTACATTCGCCCCCTGATGACCATCAGCCCCAGCGCAATCAAGCTCGGGTTGCCGGTGAACATCGAGTATTCGGCCAACGACACCAGCGAACTGGCGGATGAACTGCTGCACGACAAGTACCACAACTCGATCATCTACACCGCCTGGTCCCACGGCTACCTGCCCGAGCTGATCAACAAGGTCGCCGGCGACGCGCTGGGCAAGAAGCAGAACATCACCGAGGACTGGGAGTCCAGCGACTACGATTCCCTGTATGTACTGACCCTGACCTGGCACAACGGCAAGGCCAGCCTGGTCAGCCACACGTACAAACAAGGGCTGGATAACGGCTCGCAGAACTGTCCTACGTAAGACGTCTGCCACGTCCCACACTCTGTCGGGACCACGGGTAAGAAGGGGCTGGGCTATCATCAACTGATCTCCCCATTGCCCGGAACCCTGCCATGTCTCTCTCAACCACAGCTGTCCCCGCCCGGGGCTGGTCGTTCTGGTGGAAACCCGCGCTGTTCCTGCTGGTCGCCTGTGTCGGCCTCTACTACGTCAAATGGTCGCCCTACTACCTCAAGGCTTTCGTCGCCGCTGACAACCACAGCATCGGCGCCTCGATCATCAATGACCAACAATCCGACCCACTGATCGCCGCCCTGACGTACGCCAAGGTGTATTTCCTGGCGATCTGGAAAGCCGCCGTGCTGGCGGTGATCCTCGGCTCCCTGCTGCAAGTGTTGATTCCCAGGGACTGGCTGCTGCGCCTGTTCGGCCGCGCCGGTTTCGCCTCGACCCTGCGCGGCGGCTTGTTCGCGCTGCCGGGCATGATGTGCTCGTGCTGCGCGGCCCCGGTGGCGGCGAGCATGCGCCGACAGAACGTGTCGGTGGGTGCCGCGCTGGCGTTCTGGATCGGCAACCCGGTGCTCAACCCCGCCACGCTGGTGTTCATGGGTTTCGTACTCGGCTGGGGCTTTACCGCGTTGAGGTTGGTGGCGGGTATCGTGCTGGTGTTTGGCGTGTCGCTGGTGGCCCAGCGGATCGCCGGGCCGGAGAACGTGCCCGAAGCCGCTGTCGAGGCGGTGGTCGAAGCCCGCGAGATCAACGCGCAACCGTTCCTGACTCGCTGGGGCCGGACGATCTGGCAACTGTTCTGGAGCACCATCCCGATCTACATCCTGGCGGTGCTGGTGCTGGGTGCGGTGCGGGTCTGGGTGTTCCCGCACATCGATGGCGCCATGGCCAACAGCCTTTTGTGGCTGGTGCCGCTGGCGATCATCGGCACGTTGTTCGTGATTCCGACCGCCGCCGAAATCCCTATCGTGCAAACCATGATGACCCTGGGCATGGGCACCGCCCCGGCGGTCGCACTGCTGATGACCCTGCCGAGCATCAGCCTGCCTTCGCTGCTGATGCTGCGGAAGGATTTCAATACGCGGGTGTTGGTGAGTGTGGCGCTGATGACCATGGGGATTGGAGTGATCAGCGGGTTGATCGGGGCTGCTTTGCTTTAAGTTTTTTAGCGCCTGTAAGGGCCCCATCGCGAGTAAGCTCGCTCGCACAGGAGATCTTCATTGTTCACAGATTCTGTGCACGACGCAGATCCAATGTGGGAGCGAGCTTGCTCGCGATGAGGCCGGCAATAACAACCATCAAACCCGCTGACTACCCCGCTCCCGCAGATACTCAATCACCGCCCCGCGCTCCCCGGAAAACTCGATCCGTGCGCCCTTCTTCTCCCGCTGAAACCCATACATCGGGTCGTAATACTCAGTCAGCAACCCTTCGATCCAGCCCCGGTGCAAGTCCACCGCGCCACTACGCGCCTGCTCCACCAAGGCGTCTTCCATCAGAATCAACATACGCCGATGACGTTCCCCGCCCAGGCGCTTCTGCACATTGTTCAGGCTTTCCAACAAACGCTCGGAAAACAGCGCAAAGCCGTCCTCGCCATGCACGCCGATAAACTCGGCACACAGGTCCACCACGTAATCCCGCAGGATCCGCTCGACCCGCCCTTCCAGGCTGTCTTCCAGCCAGACCATCGGAAACTGCTGCATGCCCTGATACAGCGGCAGCGGCAAGGCACAACTGCCGACCGCACGACTCTCGTCTTCGAGCACGAACTGCTCGATGCCACCGGCGCGCTTTTTCAGCAGATCCACCGCCAGACGGTTTTCAAAATCGATATTGGAAGGTTGGCCAGTGGCGCGCTTGCCGAAGCTGGAACCCCGATGATTGGCGTAGCCTTCCAGGTCCAACCCGTTGCTCAACTGCGTCAGCACTTCGGTCTTGCCGGTGCCGGTCATGCCGCCGAGCAACACGAAATCGCACTGCGCCACGGCTTGATCCGTCGTCTCAAGCAAAAAGGAACGCATGGCCTTGTAGCCACCACCGATGCGCGGATAGTCGATGCCCGCCTCGTCCTTGAGCCACTGCTGGACGATCTGCGAACGCAAGCCGCCGCGAAAACAATACAAATATCCCTCAGGGTGAGCCCGGGCAAAATCGGCCCAGGCCTGTAGGCGCTCGGCCTTGATCTGGCCGGACACCAATTGATGCCCCAACGCAATGGCCGCTTGCTGGCCGTGCTGCTTGTAGCAGGTGCCGATGCGTTGCCGCTCGTGGTCATTCATCAGCGGTAGGTTGACCACGCCGGGGAACGAGCCCTTGGCAAATTCGACCGGCGCACGGGCATCCATCATGGGCCGGTCGCTGAGAAAGATGTCACGGTAATCGGTGCAGTCGATTGACATCAAAACACCTCGACCGCGTTGGCCTGTCGCTCTACCAGTTCGCCGATTGGCTCAAGGCTCAGGCCAAGTTCGGCAGCGACCGAGAGAAACTGTTCGTTGCCCTCGGGCGTGACCGCGATCAGCAGGCCGCCACTGGTTTGTGGATCGCACAGCACGCGTTTGTGCAGCTCCTGCAAACGCCCGAGTTTGCTCGCGTAGCTGTCGAAGTTGCGCAAGGTGCCGCCCGGTACACAGCCCTGTTCAAGGTAGTACTCGACGCCCGCCAGACGTGGTACGCGATCGTATTCGATGCGAGCCGTAAGTCGGCTGCCGTCGGCCATTTCCACCAGGTGCCCGAGCAAGCCGAAACCGGTGACGTCGGTCATCGCCGTCACGCCGTCGAGTTTGCCGAAGCGGCTGCCGGGTTTGTTCAGGGTGCACATCCAGTCGCGGGCCAGGCCGATGTCGGCGTTGCGCAACTTGCCCTTCTTCTCGGCGGTGGTGAGGATGCCGATGCCCAGGGGTTTGGTCAGGTACAGGAGGCAACCGGCGGTGGCGGTGTCGTTGCGTTTCATGTGGCGTTTTTGCACCAGCCCGGTGACGGCCAGGCCGAAGATCGGCTCCGGGGCGTCGATGGAATGCCCGCCGGCCAGGGGAATGCCCGCTTCGTCGCAAATCGAGCGGCCGCCGCGAATCACTTCCCGGGCGATTTCCGGGGCCAGCACATTGACTGGCCAGCCGAGGATCGCAATCGCCATCAGCGGATCGCCGCCCATGGCGTAGATGTCGCTGATGGCGTTGGTCGCGGCGATGCGGCCGAAGTCAAACGGGTCGTCGACAATCGGCATAAAGAAGTCAGTGGTCGAGACCACGCCGCGCTCGTCGTCGATGGCGTACACCGCCGCGTCATCGCGCGAGGCGTTGCCGACCCAAAGGTTTGGATCGAGGTTCTGCGCGCCACTGCCGGCCAGAATCACTTCCAGCACTTGAGGGGAGATTTTGCATCCGCATCCTGCGCCGTGGCTGTATTGGGTCAGACGAATCGGCTCGCTCATGGGGTGCACCTCGTAGAGTCAGTGGGGCCGATTCTAGCAGACGGGATTGATGGTGCCTGTCAGGGCCCATTCGCGAGCAAGCCCGCTCCCACAGTGGATCGATGGCGAACACAGAATTTGTGTCCACCGAAGATCACCTGTGGGAGCGGGCTTGCTCGCGAATGGGCCCTGACAGCCTCCACATCCCTGACTGACAGGCAAAAAAAACCGCCCTTACGGGCGGCTAAAAGTGCTTCGACCGCGGTTAGAAACCGAGGCTGAAACTGATCGTCATGGCGTGATCTTCGTTTTTGCCCGACACCTGACCCGAGTAGCCGAGGCCGAGTTTGCCGTTCTGGCTGATCTGGAAGTCCACGCCCGCTTCGAGCAGCGCGCTGTCCTTGGCAATCGGCACGCCCTGGGTGCTGAACGAGGCGCCGCCGTCGATGAAGCTCAGGTCGGCATCCGGTTTGGTGTCGCCGAAGGCATGACGCCAGCCGATGGCCGCACGCGGGGTGAATTGCCCGCCGTTGGCCAGGGTGATGACTTTACCGGCGCGCAGGCCCAGGGTGGAGAAGGTGATGTCCTGGCTGGAATCAGCTTTCAGACGCCCCACTCCGCCTTTTTCATGCACGGTGTCGCTGTCGTAGTTGACGTAGGACAGGCCGGCGAACGGTTCCAGCGCAATACCTGCCGCTTCGAGCGTGTAACCCACTTCGCCAAACACCTGGGCACTGCGGGCGTCGTAGTCGCCTTTCAGGCGATCGTTGTAGCCACCGACGTTGACGTCACGTTTGGTTTCGATGTCGTGCCAGCTGTAAGCGGCACCCAGGCGTACGGCCAGGGCGTCGAACTGCGAGTTGAGGTACGCCGCCAGGTGGTAGCTTTCGACCGTGGCGTCGGAACGGCGGTCGTGGGCATCCAGGTCGCTGCGGGTGTAACCGGCGGCCATCCCGGCACGCCATTGATCGTCGATCTGTTTGTCAGTGCCGAGCATGAAGCCGCTGAGGTTGCGATCAAGTTTGGCGCTGTTGCTGTCGCCATCCATCTCGCCCCAGGCGCCAAGTGCGCGCATCCAGCCGACCATTTCGCCGTGGCAGCCGCCGCTGGACAGGCGATTTTCGCTAGGCGCCAGGGCGCGGCGAGGATCGTCAGGCCCACTGCAGGACGGCTGGCGCATACGGTCGTTGACCGCGTCACGGATGTAACGCGAATCTTCGAGAATGGCGCTGGCGGTACTGGCGTGAATCTCTCCGGACAAGCTGTCGAATGCCGCACGGGCACCGGCAGTGCTCAGGTTGATGACTTCGTTCTGCAACGCCGCACCGGCCACGCCATTACGGCTCAGCGCGGACGCGGTGCTGCGTTGGTTACCCGTGGCCGCAACCGTGGCGAAGGACGTCTGGTTACGACTGACGGCCAGATCGACTTCGTTGGCGCTGTACACCAGTGAGGTGTCGAGGAACGCGCGTTCCGGCAGATCGGTTGCGCTGAACGTACCGTTGACGCCACCGCCCGCCGTAATCAGCTTATAGGTGGTGTCGCCGGAGTACGGCAGCAGATTGGTGACTTGCAGCGCACCATCAAGCGTTGCCGTGCCGCCCACTGGCAACGGTGTGACGGACGGCGAGGTGACGGTCAGTGCCAACAGGCCATCCGCCGCGTTGGTCAGGTTACCCGTTACGCTCAGGGTTTCGCCATTGGCGCCGGACGAGAACACCCCATGGTTGACCACCGAACCAACGCTGCCATTACCGGTCAAGGCTGCGCCATTGAACACGGTGACCTGCCCGCCGAAGTTCGACGGAACATCACCGACCTGCAACAGGCCCTGCTCCACTTCCACGGTGCCGCTGAACGGCTGGTCACCCTCGATCAGCAGTGTGCCGGCGCCTTGTTTGACCAGATCACCGGTGCCGCTGAGTACACCGTTGAAACGCCCGTTAGTGCTCTGGGCAAACAGCACCCGCGCATTGTTCGCCAAACGTCCCTGCAGGCTGGTGGTGTTACCGACCAGCGTACCGCCGCTGACGATGGTGCCGCCGCTGTAGGTGTTGGCGCCGCTAAGCACCAGGGTGCCGGCATCGAGTTTCTCGATGCCGCCGGTGCCTACCAGAGGCGCCGAGATTTCAGCGGTGACGCCCGAGTTGATCCGCACCGCCGCGAGGCTGCCATCCGCCGCGTTGATTGGGGTCAGGCTGCCGTCGGCACCTGGCACCAGGCGATAACCGTTGTCGAGTACCTGCAACCCGGTGAAGCCCTGGTTGCCGACCACCGTCACCGTGCCGCCCTGCCCACCAAATATTGCGAACTGACCGCTCGAACCCTGGCTTGCCGTACCGCTGGCGTTCGTCCAGTTAGTGCTAGAACCCCAGACGCCGTCGCCGCCGCTGATCGTGCCGTCAGCGTTGGTTTTGCCGCCGTTCCAGAACTGCACTTCACCCTGGGTCGTCTGCATCAGCAGGTTGACCTGATTGGCCAACGCGGTTTGCAGGGACAGGCTTGAGGACGCTACACCACCCGGCAATGTGCCGAAGGTCAGGCCGCTGTCGGTCAGGTTGCCGCCGTAGCGGAACAGTTGATAGACACCGGTGCCGAAGCCGCCGGCATCGGTGATGTTCAGCGTGCCGTCGAGGGTCAGGTTGCCGGCGACGTTGACCACGTTGGTCGAGCTGGTCGCCGAACCGAGGCTGAAGTCCAGGCTGGTACCCGACGCCAAGACCAGGGAGCCGACCGACAATGGTGTGACGCTTCCACCGCCGACCAGTGTCGCGCCGCTGGCCAGTTGCACCGCGCCGCCGATCTGGCCGGTGCCGCCGAGTTTCGCCCCGCTCGCCACGTTCACGTTTGCGCTGGCGAGCGTGCCGTTGACCAGCAACGAACCGGCCTGGACGTTGGTGTCGCCCGTCAGGCCGTTGGTGCCGGTGAGCAGCAATTCGCCGGTACCGTTTTTAGTCAGCGTACCGCTGCCGGTGAGGTTGCCGGTGTAGGTGCCGTTGTTGCTTTGCTCGAAGGTCAGCGCGGCGTTGTTGAGGATCGCGCCTTGCAGGCTGGTGGTGTTGCCGCTGGTGGTACCGGCGTTGAGGGTGGTGCCGCCGCTGTAGGTATTGGTGCCGCTGAGTAACAGCGCGCCGCTGCCGTTTTTCACCAGACTGCCGGTGCCAGCGATGATGCCGCTGAGGGTGGTGGCCTGGGTGCCGGCCAGGGTCAACTGTCCGGTGAGATTGATGGCATTGGCCAGTTGCAGGGCGGCGCTGCTGTCGAGTTGCGCACTGCCACCGACGCCGAGTGCGCCAGTGCCGATGGCGCTGTTGTTGCCGAGGATCAGCGAACCGGCATTCAACTGCGTGCCGCCCGCGTAGGTGTTGCTGCCGTTCAGGGTCAGGCTGGAAGCGCCGTTCTTGATCAGACTGCCGGTGCCGCTGACAACGCCATCGAGGCTCAACGCATTTGAACCGCCAACGCTCATCCCACCGTTCAACGCGATAGCGTTGGCGAGGCTGACGGCGCTGTTGCTGTCCAGCGTGGTGCCATTGGCGGCGGTCAGTACGCCGCTGCCTAGCGCGCCGTTATTGCCCACCACCAAGGTGCCGCCGTTGAGCGCGGTGCCGCCGGTGTAGCCATTGGCACCGTTCAGCACCAGGGTGCCGGTGTCGTATTTGCCCAGGGTGCCGGCGCCATTGATGGCCACGCCAACGGTTGCGGTGCTGTTCGGATCGACGCGGAAAGTCGCGTTGCCCAAACCGCCGTTGACCAGGTTCAGTGCGCCCGCCGTGCCGTTCAACAGGCTGTAGCCGTCGGTGACGAATTGCATGCCGGTAACCGCGTGCGTGCCATCGACCGTGACATTGCCCGCCGTGCCCTGGAATACCGCGAAACTGTTGGCCCAAGCCTGATTCGAGGTGCCGTTTACATTGGTCCAGTTAGTAGTGCCGCTATTCCACGTGCCGCTGCCACCGTCGATTGCACCATTACCGACCAATTGCGCGCCGTCCCAGAATTGCACGGTGACGTTCGGTGCACTGACCAGCAGGTTGACCTGACTGCCCACGGCGGTCTGCACTTGCAGATCGCCCGGCGATACACTGCCCGGCACCGTGCCGACGGCCAGACCGTTGTCGGTCAGGGCGCCGGTGTAGTTGATGATGCGATACACACCGCTGCCGAAGCCGCCGATGTCGCTGACATTGAGGTTACCGTCGAGGGTCAGGTTGCCGCCGACATTGATCAGCGCGTTACCGCCGCCGGACACCGGCACACCGAGCCCGACGTCGAGGTTGGAGTTGCCACTCAAGGCCAGCGAACCCACCGACAAGGCGCTGCCGGTGGCCAGTGCGACGTGGCCGCCATCCGCGACGTTGACTGCACCAATAAGGCTGCCGCTGCCGGCGAGGGTCCCGCCGTTGTTGACCGCAACGTTGGCACTGTCCAGCGAACCGCTGACATTCAGAGTGCCGCCGTTGATGCTGGTGTCGCCGGTCAGGCTGTTGATGCCGGTGAGGTTGAAAGTGCCGCTGCCGAGTTTGTCGAGCAAGCCGCTGCCGCTGAGTACACCGTCGAAGGTGCTGCTGGCATTGTTGCCGCCGATGCTCAAGGTGTTGCCGCCGCCGATCAACGCCGTACCGCTGCCGGCAAGGCTGGCGAGACTGCCGGACGCACCGAGGTTGAGGCTGGTGCCCGCGCCCAGATTGACTCCGGCATTGTTGCCCAGGGCCGTGGCGGAGGTGGTGCTCAAGCTGCCGCCCAGTACATTGAAGGTGCCGCTGAAGGTGTTGTTGCCGCTGAGGCTCAGGTCTGCCGCGCCGTTTTTGTTCAGGGTTCCAGCGCCGCCGACGATGCCGTCCAGGGTCAGGTTATTGGTGCCGGCCACGTTCAGCGCCGCGTTGACGTTGACGTCGTTGGCCAGGCTGAGCGCCGAGCTGTTATCCAGCGTCGAGGCTCCGGCAACGGTCAAGGCGCCAGTACCCAGCGCCGCGGCATTGCCGAGGGTCAGGGTGCCGGCGTTGAGGGTGGTGTCGCCCTGCTGGCTGTTGACACCGTTGAGGGTCAGGTTGGCCGCGCCGTTCTTGATCAGGCCACCGGCACCGCTGATCACACCGCCGAGGGTCAAGTCATTGCTGCCGCCCACCGCCAGCGTGGCGTTCAAGCCGACGTTATTCGCCAGGGTCAGCGCCGTGTTGTTGTCCAGCGTCGAGGCCCCGGCGACCGTCAGGTTACCCAGGCCCAGGCCCGATGCATTGCCGACCGTCAGGGTCCCGGCGTTCAGGGCAACCCCGCCGAGGAAGCCGTTAACACCATTCAAGGTCAGATTGGCCGCGCCGTTTTTGCTCAGGCTACCCGCACCGTTGACCGCGCCGTTGAGGGTCAGGTCTGCACTGCCGGCGATGCCGAGGTTGCCGGCCAGATTGATCACGTTACCGACGGTCACCGCCGTCGCGGCATCAAGAGTGGTGGCGTTGGCGGCATTCAGCGCGCCGGCGCCGAGTGCCGTGTTAGAGGCCAGAATCAAGCCACCGGCACTCAGCGTCACCGGACCGAGGAATGTGTTGTTGCCACCAAGGGTCAGGTTGGACCCACCGGCCTTGACCAAACCGCCCACGCCGCTGATCGCACCGTTGAGGGTCAATGCATTGGAGCCCGCGATGTTCAGGTTGCCGGCCAGATCCACGGCATTGCCGAGGGTGACGGCGGCGTTGCTGTCCAGAGTGGTGCCCGAAGCCGCAGTCAACAGACCGCTGCCCAATGCGGTGTTGTTGCCCACCACCAGCGTGCCGCCGTTCAGCAAGGTGCCGCCGCTGTAGGTGTTGGCGCCGTTGAGCACCAGGGTGCCGCTGTCGAGTTTGGCCAGGGTGGCCGCACCGTCGATGGCGACGCCGATGGTGGCGGTCGAGCCCGGATCGACCCGGATCGCCGCATTGCCGCCGGTGCCGTTGACCGCCGTCAGGTGCCCGGCCGCACCGGTCAGCAGGTTGTAGCCGTCGGTGACGAACTGCATGCCGTTAAAGGTCTGCGTACCGAGCACCGTGACGTTGCCCGCCGTGCCCTGGAAGATCGCGAAGTCGCTGGCCCAGGTTTGATTGGTCAAACCATCAGCCGAGGTCCAGTTGGTGCTGCCGGCATTCCAAGTTCCGGAGCCGCCATCCACCGTGCCGTTTGGCAAGGTCTGGCTGCCGTCCCAGAAACGCAGGCTGACGTTAGGCGCGGTCACCAGCAGGTTGATCTGATTGCCGATCGACGTTTGCAGCGCCAGGTCCGCGAGGCTGTAGCCGACCGGGATGGCGCCGATATTCATGCCCAGGTTCAACAGGCTGCCGGTGTAGTTGATCAAGCGATACACGCCGACGCCGAAACCACCGGCATCCGCAACGTTCAGGTTGCCGTCCAGAGTCAGGTTGCCGCCGATGTTCAGCAGCGAGCTGGTGGACGGTGCGCCGAGGGCGACGTCCATATTCGAGGTGCTGTTCAGGGCCAGCGCGCCGACCGACAAGGTGTTGCCGCTGCTCAGGCCCAGATGACCGCCGTTGTTCACGTTCAGCGTGCCCAATACCGAGCCGGTGCCGGTCAGGGTTGCGCCGGTGTTGACGTTGACGTTGGCGCTGCCCAGCGAACCGCTGAGGTCCAGGGTGCCGCCGTTGACTGCGGTGTCACCGGTGAGGCCGTTGATACCGGTGAGGTTCAATGTACCGGTGCCAACTTTGGTCAAGCCGCCAGGACCAGCCAAACCGCCGTCGAAGGTGCTGGTGGTACTGACGCCGCCCACCGACAAGGTGTTGCCCGAACCGATCAACACATCGCCGCTGCCATTGAGGCCGGCGAGGCTGGCATCGGTGCCGAGATTGAGGCTGGCGCCAGCGCTGATGTTAGCTCCGGAGGTGTTACCCAGTGCACCGGTGCTGGCGGCAGTGACGCTGCCGGACAGAATATTCAAGGCCCCGGTGAAGCTGTTGTTGCCGCTGAGGGTCAGGTCGGACAGGCCGTTTTTGTTCAGCGCACCGGCACCGTCAATGACGCCGCCGAGGTTCAGGTTGTTGTTGCCTGCGATGTTCAAATCGGCATTCAGCGTCATGGCGTTGGCCACGGTGAAAGCCGCGCTGTTGTCGAGGGTCGAGGTGCCGCCCACGATCAACGCGCCAGTACCGAGTGCCGCGCCGTTGCCCAACGTCAGGCTGCCGGCATTCAGGGTGGTGTCGCCCTGGTAGGTGTTGACGCCATTGAGGGTCAGGTTGGCCGCGCCATTTTTGATCAGTTGACTGGTGCCGCTGATCACGCCACCGAGGGTCAGGCCTTGAGTGCCGCCGACGGTCAGGTCGGCATTCAATGCCACGTTGTTGCCGAGGCTGACCGGGGCATTGCTGTCCAGGGTTGCCGCGCCAGCGACGGTCAGGCCGCCAAGGCCTAGCGCCGAGCCATTGCCGACGGTCAGGGTGCCCGCGTTCAACGTGGTGCCACCAAGGAAACCGTTGGCGCCGTTGAGGACCAGATTCGCCGCACCGTTTTTCACCAGGTTGCCCGCACCGTTGACCAGCCCGGTCAGGGTCAGGTCAGCCGAGCCACCGACGTTCAAGGCACCGGCCAGGTTCACCTGATTGCTCAGGCTGACGGCGGTGTTGCTGTCGAGGGTGGTGTTGGCCGCCGCGTTCAACGCACCGGCGCCCAAGGCACCGCTGGCGCCGACGATCAGTTTGCCGGCGTTTAGCGCGGTGGCGCCGAGGTAGTTATTACTGCCGTTGAGGGTCAGGTCGGCCGCACCGTTTTTGATCAGCCCGCCGATGCCGCTGACGACTCCGTTAAGGGTCAGCGCGTTGGTGCCGGCGAGGGTCAGGTTGCCGCCCAGGTTGACCGCGTTGGCCAGGGTCGATGCAGCGCTGGCATCAAGGGTGGTGCCACCCGACGCGTTCAACGCGCCAGAACCCAGCGCGGTATTGGAACCGACGATCAGGCTGCCGGCATTCAGCGCCGTGGTGCCGGTGTAGGTGTTGGCACCGGTAAGCGTCAGGCTGGAAGCGCCGGTTTTGATCAACCCGCCAGCGCCAGCGATGACGCCGTCGAGGGTCAGCGCGTTGGCGCCGCCAGTGGTCAGGTTGGCATTGAGGGTGATGGCGTTGGCCAAGCTCAGGGCCGAACTGCCGGTCAGCGTGCTCGCGCCGCCCACGGTCAGGCCGCCAGTGCCCAGCGCCGCGCTGTTGCCGACGGTGATGCTGCCGGCATTCAGCGTGCTGCCGCCCTGGAAGGTGTTGATGCCGTTGAGGGCCAGGTTGGCCGCGCCGTTTTTGATCAATTGATTGGTGCCGCTCAGCACGCCATCAAGGGTCAGTTGGTTGGTGCCGCCGATGATCAGGTCGGCGTTTATCGCAATGCCGTTGGCGATGGCAACGCCACTGCTGCTGTCCAGCGTCGAAGCACCGGCCACGGTCAGCACGCCGCTGCTCAAGGCATTCGCGTTGCCAACGGTGAGGGTGCCCGCGTTCAGAGTGGTGCCGCCAAGGAAGGTGTTGGCGCCATTGAGCGTCAGGTTAGCGGCGCCGTTTTTAGTCAGGCTGCCGCTGCCACCGACCACGCCACCGAGGGTCAGGTTGGCGCTGCCGCCGATGTTCAGGTTACCGGTGGTGTTCACCGCGTTGGTCACCGCAACCGTGGAGCTGGCATCCAGTGTGGTGCCCGCCGCCGTGTTCAAGGTGCCCAGGCCCAGCGCGGTGTTGGAACCGAGAATCAGCGAGCCGGCGTTCAGCGTGGTGTCGCCGGCGTAACCGTTGGTGCCGCCGAGGGTGAGTGCGGCGCTGCCATTCTTGATCAGTCCGCCCGCGCCGTTGATCGCGCCGGTCAGGCCCAATGCCTGGGTGCCGCCGATTGTCAGGTCGCCGCCGAGGTTGACCGCGTTGGCCAACGTCACCGCCACGCTGGTGTCCAAGGACGTGCCGGCAGCGGCGTTCAGCGCACCAGTGCCCAGCGCGGTGTTGGACGCCAGCAGCAAGCCGCCGGCGTTCAATGCGGTCGGGCCCAGATAGGTGTTATTGCCGCTCAGGGTCAGGGTCGACAGACCATTCTTGATCAAGCCGCTGCTGCCGGAAATCAGGCCATTGAGGGTCAGCGCGTTGCTGCCCACGACGGTCAGATTGCCGTTCAGCGCCACCGAATTATTCAGGGTTACGCCAGTTGTGGTATTGAGACTCGCCGCCGCGTTGACGTTCAGCGAGCCGCTGCCGAGCGCATTGTTGTTGCCCAGGCTCAAGGTGCCGGCGTTGAGGTCGGTGCTGCCGGTATAACTGGCGTTGTTGCCGGTCAGCGCCAAGGTGCCGCTACCGTTTTTCGAGATACCGCCCGCGCCATTGATCAGCCCGGACAGGGTCAGGCTGCCGACGCCGGAGGTGCCCATGGCGCTGTTGAGCACGATGTTGTTGTTCAGGGTAATGGTGCCCGGCGCCTGCAGCACGGTCGAACCGCCCACAGTCACCGTGCCGGTGCTGAACGCCAGGTTGTTGCCCAGTTGTACCGAACCGCCGTTGAGGGCGGTGGCGCCCAGATACGTGTTGGCGCCGTTGAGCACCAGTTGCCCGGTGCCATTCTTGGTGATGCCGCCACTGCCGCTGATCACGTTGCCGAGGGTGATGGCGTTGGTGCCCAGCAGCTGGATGCCGCTGGCGCCGAGGTTGATCAAGTTGCTCAACGACAAGCCGCCGCTGCTGGCCTGTAACCCGCCGCCATTGGAGGTCAATACGCCGCTGCCGAAGGTCGCGTTGTTGTTGAACTGGGCGATACCGCCATTGAGCGTGGTGCTGCCGGTGATCAGCGGACCTTGCAAGGTCCAGGTGCCGCTGTTGACCGTCAGGTTGTTGAAGTTGACGTAGTTGGCGCTCGACACCACGCCGACGCCCGAGGTGCCGCCGCCGATGCCGATCGGGTTTTGCAGGATCAGCGAGTTAATGCCTCCCGCGCCGCCGTCGATCTGGCCGGTGGGTGCGAAGGTCAGGTTGACGCCGATCAACCCGCCCAGGGCCAGGCCGATACCGCCACCGTTGGAGATGGTCGAACCGGTAATCGCGGTGAAGGTGTTGGTGCTGCCATCGCCCATCGACACGCCACCGCTGATGGTGCCGGAGTTGACGAACGTGTTGCCGCTGGCCGAGGTCTCGAAGGCCATCCGGCCGTTGATGGTGCCGGCGTTGATCACATTGACCTGGGCGCCGCCCTGCGCCGCGACGATGGGGGTATCAGCCGAGAACAGCGTGATGTTCAACAGCGCAGTCGAGCCGAGGGTGCCGTTGTTGACGATGTTGGTGCTGCCGCCAGCGCCGTTGTTGATGTTCAACGCCATGCCGTTGAGGCTGCTCAGGTTGACGCCGAGCAAGTCGCCAGTGCCACGGATAATGCCGGTGGCGGCGTTGGTGACGTTGACCACCGAGGCGCCCGCGTTGCCGATCACCGCGCCCGCGCTCAGCAAGGTCACTGCGCCGAGCATGGCCGGGTCGATCAGCCCGGCGTTGTTCAGCGTGATGTTGTTGCCCGTGAGGTTCAGCACCTGCCCGCCGAGGGTGGCGTTCAGTTGCGCGGCGGAACCGACGTTGACCGTCAGATCATTCACCGCACTGGAAAAGGTATTGAGGAACAACGGCAACGACGGCACGCCGCTACAGGTCACCGTCCCGCCCGCTGCCGGGCTGCCGGGCGTACAGGCGGCCATCACTTGAGGACTTGAGAGCGTGGCCACCACCCCGACGATACCGAGGCGGACAGCCAGAGAAAGAGGGCAGACGCGGAAAATCGGGGCGATGACAGATCTCAAGTCCACGGGCAGTTCCTTTTCGTGGTTAACCATTCTTCCTTGAAGGGCGTGCTATGTCGGCCACCCTGGCCATGAATCCAATGACACGCGAATCAAGACTGCGACCGGCTGAAAAAAACCGTTTCATTCCGGCACGTTAGTTGATGGTCCGGGATCCGGCGCGGGTTAATTAGCATTAATACTTTCGTGCGCAAGCCCCCTTTTCCCTGTGGGAGCGGGCTTGCTCGCGAAGGCGATCTGTCTGTCACATCAATGCTGGATTTGCCGCCGCCTTCGCGAGCAAGCCCGCTCCCACAGGGGATGTGTGGATGCTGGTTAATTACCTGATCAAAAGGACAGTAAAACCGCCGATTTCTTCGGTTTTTCATGGATTTGTAACAATTGGTATGAGATGTGCAAACGTTTGCGAGTCGCCGATGACGGCGTTTTCGCTACATAACCGCGCAAGCCCGAAAAACCGGGCCTTCGATCCGCACGAAAAGGGACTTTTAATGCACCGCATGTCCAGCCGCGTGACTTGCTCGCGCTCCTTTGCTGTTTCTTTGCTACTGGCCAGCGTTACAGGACTACTCAGCAGCACCGTTTTGGCGCAACCCGCCCCCGCCGAAGAATCCGCCCAGGGCGAAACCCTCAGCCCCGAAGCCAGCCCACCGAAAAAAGGCGCGTACCTGTCGGACTGGTTCAACCAGGACCTGACGGTCATCGGCAGCAAGGACATCAGCTTCGGCCCGCAACCGTCCGACGATGTGTACCTGGAATACGAATACTTCGGCCGCAAGGGACCGTTCGAGTTGTACGGCTACGTCGACATCCCGAAAATCTTCGACATCGGCAACAGCCATGACAAAGGCGCGTGGGACCACGGTTCGCCGCTGTTCATGGAGCACGAACCGCGCATTTCCATCGACTACCTGGCCGGTCGCAGCCTGGCCGTCGGGCCGTTCAAGGAATGGTATGTGGCGTTCGACTGGATCTACGACCACGGCAGCAACACCCGCAACCGCGCCAACACGTTGTACAGCGGTCTGGGCACCGACATCGACACCCACTCGCGGGTCAACCTGTCGGCCAACTTCTACGGTCGCTACCAGTGGGAAAACTACGGCGCCAGCAACGAGTATTCCTGGGACGGCTACCGCGCCCAGTTGAAATACATCGTGCCCATCAGCAGCTTCAGCAATGGCGCGTCGCTGACCTACATCGGCTTCACCAACTTCGACTTCGGCTCCGACCTGCACAAAGACAACCCGGCGCGCACCGCCAACGCCACCGTGGCCACCAACGTATTGCTGTATTCGTTCACGCACCTGCGCTTCACCCTGGTCGGCCGTTACTTCCACAACGGCGGCAACTGGGAAGATGGCAGCGAGCTGAATTTCGGCGATGGCGACTTCCGCGCCCGCTCCAATGGCTGGGGTTACTACGCCGGCATCGGTTATCAATTCTAAGGAGGTTTTATGCAAGCAATGACGCGTCTGTCCCTGTCCGTTGGCCTGGCCTGCGGCACCCTGCTCGCTTCCACCGCGTGGGCGAGCGAAGCACCGATCCAGCCGAAAGTGATGCTGATCACCATGTTCGCCCCCGAGGCGCAGAACTGGATCGAGCGCCTGGAACTCAAGCAGGAAATCCGCGTACCGGGCCTGTCCGCCGAGTACCCGAACATTCGCTGCAACACGCAGCAGGTGTGCCTGATGGTCACCGGCATGGGCCAGACCAACGCGGCGGCATCGACCCTGGCCTTGGCGCTGTCGTCGAAATTCGACCTGCGTAAAAGCTACTTTTTGATCGCCGGGATTGCCGGTATCAGCCCGAAACACGGGACCATCGGCACCGCTGCTTGGGCGCATTACCTGGTGGAATTCGGAACCCAGTGGGAGATCGATTCCCGGGACGCGCCGAAAGACTGGCCGACCGGCTACATCGGTATCAACACCAAAGGCCCGAACGAAAAACCGCCACTGGACTACAAGACCGAAGTCTTCGAGCTCAATCCGAAACTGCTCGCCAAGGCGTTTGCCCTGTCACACAAAGTCGAGCTGAGCGAGAGCAAGGAATCGGCAGCCTGGCGCGTGAAGTACCCGTCAGCCCCGGCCAATCAACCGCCGGTAGTGACGAAGTGCGACACGCTCGCGGGCAATACCTGGTTTTCCGGCACGCGTTTGAGCGAACGGGCGGAAGTTTGGACCAAGTTGCTGACCGATAACAAAGGCGAGTACTGCACGACTCAGCAGGAAGACAACTCCACCTACGAAGCGCTGCTGCGGGCGAGTCGTGAAGGCCTGGTGGATGTGCAGCGCCTGGCGGTGGTGCGCGCCGGTTCCGACTTCGACCGGCCAGCGCCGGGGCAGAGTGAGGTGGATAATTTGCTCAAGTACGCGGATCAGGGCGGGTTTGTGCCGGCACTGGAAAACCTCTACCGCACGGGGAATCCGTTGGTGCAGGACATTCTGAAGAATTGGTCGGCTTGGGAGAAAGGTGTGCCCGAAGCCTAAACCGATCACCCATGTGGGAGCGGGCTTGCTCGCGAAGACGGTGTGTCAGTCACCGAATGTATTGACTGACACACCGTCTTCGCGAGCAAGCCCGCTCCCACAGTGGTTAGTGTTTAAGGCAACAAAATCACCTTGTCACCACTGCCCTGATTCACCTCGGCATACCGCGCCACGCCTTCGGCCAACGGCGATTCCACCAGCCCTTCCGGCAACGGCAACAGATCCTGATCGAAGAACTTGCCGAACTGATCCAGCATCCCCGCACACGCCTGCACGCCATACAGCAGCGAGTTGATCCCGACCACCGAACCACCCTTGCGATACAACGCCAGCGCCGGCAATTGCACGAGGCCGTCCACCGGCGCGGCAATGATCGCGATGCGGCCAAACGGCGCGAGTGCCGGTACCGAGGCCGGCAGCCAGAAACCGGTGGTGTCGAAGATCACGTCAGCGCCACCGGCGTACACGGCATTCACTTGCGCGCCGAGGTCTTCGGGCTTGTCCAGTTGCAAGGTCTGAAAACCCTGCGCCTGCAACTCTTTGACCTGCTCCACCCTCCGCGCCGCCGCGAGTACTTGGGCGCCACGGATTTTCGCCAGTGCCAGCGCCGCACTGCCCACCGCCCCGCCGCCGATTACCAGCAAGCGCGTACCCGATGTCACCAGACTGCGTTCCAGCGCATCCCACGCCGTGGTGTAGGGCACGCCGAGGCTGGCGGCCTGGGCGAAACTCAGGTGAGTCGGTTTGAGTGCCACGCCATTGGCCGGCAACTTGACGAACTGCGCGTGGGAACCGTCAGCAAAAAAGCCCAGCTCGCGACCAGTGCCCCAGACTTCCTGACCGATCATTGCCTGCGGGCCTTGCACCACCACCCCGGCGAAATCCCGACCGGGAATCCGTGGCAGCGTGGTGTAGGGAAAACGTCCCAGCACGTTCTTCACATCGCTGGGGTTCAGGCCCGCGGCCTTGATCTGCACCAGCACTTCATCGGCGCCGGCCACCGGGGTCGGGACCTCGACGTAGCGCAGGGAAGAGAGGTCGCCGGTCTTGTCGAATTGCAGAGCTTTCATGGGCGTTTCCATTTGAATTGATGAAAGGTTTTCAGGAGAGCCAACCGGCGATCAACTGCCGGCCCATGGGCCACAACTGCTCGCCGGCCAGCATGCCCAGCAACCCCACCAGCGCGATGGCCGGAGGCGCCGGGGAGCGAAAATCCAAAGCGCCGTAAAGCAGGCCGACGCCCAGGCCGATGCCCAGCGAGATGAGGTAGTTCATGACAGACTCCGTGGCACAGGGGGTATGCGAGAAGTCTAGAGAAAGGCAACGAAACCCATCGGCCAAGGGCTTCTGAATATCGGACAAAACGTGATGATCGAATGTAGGAGCTGTGTAGGAGCTGTGTAGGAGCTGTGTAGGAGCTGTGTAGGAGCTGTGTAGGAGCTGTGTAGGAGCTGTCGAGTGAAACGAGGCTGCGATCTTTTGATTCTGCTTTTTTAAAAACAAGATCAAAAGATCGCAGCCTCGTTTCACTCGACAGCTCCTACGGTCCTACGGTCCTACGGTCCTACAGGGATGGGTGTTGTCCTGTCGTGTACTGCGAAGGCGCCACACCCAATTCCCGACGAAACATGTCGCTGAAGCTGCTCGGCGAATACCCCAGTTCCCGGGCGATGACGCTGACTGGCACGCCCTGGATCAACTCCGCCGCCGCTGTCGCCAGTTGCACCTGCCGCCGCCATTCGGCGAAGCCCATGCCGAGCCCGTCCTTGAACAACCGCGCCAGGGTGCGCACGCTGGCCCCGGCGTTTTCGGCGTGTTGTTCAAAGGAAATATTCAGGGACGGCGCGGCCATGACGGCCTGGCACAGGTTCAGCAGGCGCCGATCCGAATCGTCCGGCAACGGGATGGTCAGCATTGAACGCCGCGCCCGTTTCAGTTCCAACAACGCCAGGCCAACCAGCGCCTCGTAATACTCCGGCGTACCGTTGTCCCCCTGATCCACCAGCCCGACGATCAATTCACGCAGCAGTCCACCGACCTCGATCACCTGCACTTTGGCATCCAGGGTCGCCGCCAGCGCCGGTCGCAGGTAGATATTGCGCATCTGCAAGTCCGAGACCACGCGAATCCCATGGGGCACGCCCGGCGGCAACCACACCGCCCGTTGCGGCGGCACCACCAGCGCCTCGTGCGGTGTCTCGACCCACATAACCCCGCTCATCGCGTATAACAACTGGCCCCAGACATGTTCATGGGGCTCGATGTACAGTCCACGCGGATAAGTGCGCGCCAGCGGCTGCACGGGCACATCGGTGTCAGTCAGGTCGGGGGGTGCGGCAAGGGCCATAGACGAGGATCGTTGGGGTTCAGGGAAGCATCATGGTAACGAGGCACTCGGGTTGCCGCCAGTGACGGCCACCGTCTGACAATCCGAGTGAATTTTTGCCAACGCCCGGGATCCCTGTATTACCACAGGGAGGAATACGGGCTTTATGAACAACGCAAAACTATTCGTCATTGAATACACCCTTCATGGCGCCCCCAAGTCTTTCATTATCCGCCTGGACAAGATGGACAACGCGGAGGCCTGGCATTGGGCAAGTTGCGATGCCGGCGTGGGCCGCATCCCGCGCTTTGGCCGTGAGAAGGTGCAAAAGACCAGCAAACCGCTGGCGGAAAAATTCGGCGTCGAGAACGTCACGTGGCGACCGGCGAGCTGAACGGAACAAGGAAGACAAGGAGCGTCAGAAACAAAAAGTGGAGCCCTGTGGCTCCACTTTTTTTTGATGAGCGGTCAGTCGTGGGCGCATTTGCAGCCCTTGCTGGAGCACTCTTCACCGTGCTCATGATGCTTGGCGCAGGCTTCGCAGCAGTAGTGCTTGCCGTGACGCGCAATCGGATGTTGGCCCAGTTTGCAGGAGCATTTCGGGCAGTCGCAGATACTTTCACTGTCGATCATGAGGCGGACTCCACTGTTATGGTCGTCCGGCGCGACGGATGCGCACCGTATTACCAGTGTAGAAGCCAACATTGGAAAGCGTCTCCTTGTAGGAGCTGTCGAGTGAAACGAGGCTGCGATCTTTTGATCTTAAAAAATCAAGATCAAAAGATCGCAGCCTCGTTTCACTCGACAGCTCCTACACGGGACAGAGTTACGCCTGCCGCGAATTGCTGCGATACATAAACACCAACGCCAGCGCCAGACACACCATCGCCACGATCCGACTCCCCGACAACTCGATCGCCGGGTTGCCGAGCCAGCCAAAGTTGTCGATCAACATGCCCATGCCCAGTTGCCCGACGATCACCGCCACCGTCGCCACCGCCGTGCCGACCCGGGGCACCGCGCCGACCATGACCATCATGTACACCACGCCAAACAGCGCCCCGCTGAGCTGCCATTTCGGCACGTCCAACAGGCTCACGGCGTGGGCCGGTTCAAAAAACAGGATCAACAACCCGGTGACCACCGCGCCGACCACAAAGGTCAGCAAACTGCTGCGCAACACGCCGACGGTTTCCCCGAGACGTCCATTGATCGCCGCCTGGATACTTAATACCGCACCTGCCGCGACCACCACGGCCAACAAAATAATCAGATTCATCATCAACCCCGAGCGCTCAGAACAAGTGCCGCCACAATCAGCAGCAAGGCCAGCCAACGTTCACCGTTGACCTTTTTGCGGGTGGCGCCGAACCAGCCGAAATGGTCGATCAGCACACTCTTGCCGACCTGCCCGGAGAGGATCGCAATCATGGTCATGGCGACACCGATGTGCGGCGTGGCCATGGTCAACACCACCACGTAGATCGGCCCGAGAAACCCGCCGATCAGCTGCCAACGCGGCAATTCGCTGAGGGCCGGACCCTGTTGCTTGCCGCTGAACAGCAGCAACAGAAACAGAATCGCCGAACCGACGCCGAAGATGCTCAGGGTTGCCCACAGATGCCCGACCTGAACCCCGAGCGGCCCGAGCAAACCGGCCTCCACGGACAAGCCCATGCCGGCGAGGATGACCAGGGGTAGCAGCAATAGCCGCAACCCGGGTTTGGTGGTTGGCGTTGTGATAACGCCGGCGTTATCGATTGAAGGAGATTGCATAAGGAAAACCTGCGATTTGTCAGTCAAGATCACAGATCCTGTGGGAGCGAGCCTGCTCGCGAAGGCGGTGTATCAGTCAAATCAATGCCGACTGACACGCCCTCTTCGCGAGCAGGCTCGCTCCCACAATTGGATTGTGGTGTTCTTGCTGTGTGAGTAAGGCGCGCATTATCGGCTGGCGATCCTTTGCGATAAATGGGAGCATCCGGACAACACTTTTGCGCAACTCGCACAGCAGGACCCACCATGCACGGCCTCAACGAGCTCGGATTCAAGGCGCTTCGGCTATTCGTCGCAGTACTCGACCACGGCAGTTTTTCCGAAGTCGCCCGCCGCGAAGGCCTCGCGCCCTCCTCGATTTCCCGGCAGATCCAGTTGATGGAACAGGCCCTCAACCAGCAATTGCTCTACCGCCACACTCGCGCGGTCACGCCGACGGAGGCCGGACGCATGCTCGGGCATCACGCGCGATTGGTGTTGGTGCAACTGGAAGAGGCCGAACAGGCCTTGCAGGAACAGCAAAGCGAACCCAGCGGACTGGTGCGGATCAATGCGCCGGTGGTGTTTGGCCAGCGGCATCTGACGCCGTGGCTGGGGCAGTTGTGCGAGCGCTATCCGAAGCTGCAACTGGATATCCAGCAGACCGACAGCTACGTCGACCCGTTGCAGGAAGGCGCCGACCTGTTGTTCCGCATCGGCCCGCTGCACGATTCGAGCATGCAGGCGCGAATCCTCGCGCCGCATCGCTTTCAAGTCGCGGCCAGTCCTGCCTATCTGAAACGCCACGGCGTCCCGCAACATCCCGAAGACCTCGCCGCGCACCAATGCCTGGCCTACAAAGGCGTGACGGGTCAGCAGCGCTGGTTCTTTCGTCAGGGGCAAGAGGACTGGACGCCGTACTCGGTGAAGGGACCGATCACCGGCAACCACGCCGACACCCTGACCCAGGCCGCCGAACAGGGGCTGGGGTTGGTGATGTTTCCGTCATGGCTGATCGGCGAAGCGGTGCGCGAAGGCACGCTGGTGCCGGTGCTGGGAGAATATCAAGTGTCCAACAGCCTGGAGCCGCAGCAAATTGCCGTGCTGTGGCCGGGTAGCCGGCGGTTGTCGGTGAAGGTGCGGACGGTGATTGATTTTTATGTGGAGTGTTTCGGAACCGTGCCCTATTGGGACAGACCATAGTTGCCTTGTAGCAGCTGGCGCAGCCTGCGTTCGGCTGCGAAGCAGTCGCGAAATCAGGCCGCGCGGTGTGTCAGGTAAACCGCGAGGCTAGGGTTAACGACTGCTGCGCAGCCGAACGCAGGCTGCGCCAGCTGCTACAGGGAGCGTGTCGCGTTCTAGATCCGGAACTGCCCGACCAATTTACCGAGACGCTGGCCCAGGTCCGCCAGGCTGCGCGATGTCTGCGCACCGAGCTGAGTCTCATCCGCCACGCTGTCCACCGCCACCGCAATCTGATGCACGCTGCGGTTGATCTCTTCCGCCACTGCCGTCTGTTCTTCCGCAGCGCTGGCGATCTGCGCGTTCATCGAGTTGATGGTGCCGATCAACTGCGCCATGGTGTCCAGCGAAGCCCCCGCTTCGTTGGCCTGGGCCGAGGTGCCGTCGCCGGCCTCGCTGGAACGGCGCATGGCTTCCACCGCCGACTGAGTACCGGCCTGCAAACGGTCGATCATGCCCTGGATTTCCTGGGTGCTGATTTGCGTGCGGCTGGCCAGCGCGCGTACTTCGTCCGCCACCACCGCAAAGCCACGACCGGCCTCACCGGCGCGCGCAGCTTCAATGGCCGCGTTGAGGGCCAACAGGTTGGTCTGCTCGGCAATCGAACGGATCACCCCGAGCACGCTGACAATCGATGACACGTCTTTTTGCAGGCTGTCGAGGGACACACCGCTGGTGCGGATGTCGTCCACCAATGCATGAATCTTCACGATGCTGCCGGCCACCACTCGCTTGGCAGCCTGGCCTTCGGCGTCAGTTTGCTGGGCGGCGACGGCGGCGTTCTGCGCGCTCTTGGCAACTTCCTGGGCGGCGGCGGACATCTCGTTGATCGCCGTGGCGACCTGATCCGTCTCATGACGCTGACGCTCCATCGCCTGATCCGAGCGCTGGGCCTGATCGGACACCTGGTTCACCAGCCCGGTCAACTGCGAGGTCATTTCGGTGATCTGACGAACGAGGCCGTGAATCTTGTCGACGAAGCGGTTGAACGAACCGGCCAATTGACCGAGTTCATCTTCGCTGGTGATGGTCAGGCGCCGGGTCAGGTCGCCCTCGCCCGCCGCGATGTCATCGAGGTTGGCTTTCATCAAATTCAGCGGACGCAGAATCGCGTTGGCCAGCAGCATCCCCGCCGCCGCAATCACCAGCAACACCACCACGGCAATCCCGACGATGCTCAGCACCACGCCTTCCATCCGTTCGGTGACCTTGGCCTGCACCAGCGCGACCTGGGCTTCGATGCCGTCGAGGTTGACCGAGGTGCCGACCGCCATGTCCCACTTCGGCAGGTATTCGGTGTAGCCGAGCTTGGGCACCAGCACCTGGGTGTTGCCGGGCAGCGGCGAGCTGTATTCCAGATAGTGGGTGCCGTCCTTCGCGACTTTCACCAGGTCGCGGTTGACGTAGACGCCGTTCGGGTCGCGGTTGTCCTTGAAGCTCTGGCCCACGCCGTCAGGGCTGTTGGACTTGAACAGGCGCACGGTGTTGGAGTCGTAGCCGAAGAAGTAGCCGTCCTTGCCGTAGCTGATGCTCGACAGCAACTTGACCACCTGGGCCCGCGCCGCGTCATCGCCGGGGGCGGCAGCGTCGTAAAGCGGTTTGATCGCGGTCATGGCCACGGCCACGTAACTTTGCAGGGTAGCCTTGGCATCCTTGAGCAGGCTCTGGCGGGTTTCCTCGACCTCCTTGCGCGCCTGTTCCTTGAGAATGAACAGCGTGGTCAGGCTGATGACTAGCGCGAAGAGCAACACCGGGAGAACGGCAAGGGACAGGACTTTAGCCTTCAGGCTCATGCGCATGACGGTTCACTCTTTTGATTTTATTGGCGTGGTTAAAGGCTGTAACGGCAGGCCAGATCAAAAGTTGAGTGAAGCAAACACAGATCAATGTGGGAGCGGGCTTGCTCGCGAAGGCGTCGTGTCAGTCAATGATGAAGTCGACTGACACTCCGTCTTCGCGAGCAAGCCCGCTCCCACATTGGATCTCTGTTGTTCAGAGAACCATCGCTGCCACCCAGCCAAACGCCAGCAGCGGCAGGTTGTAGTGCAGGAAGGTCGGAACCACGGTGTCCCAGATGTGGTGGTGCTGGCCGTCGATGTTCAAACCGGAGGTCGGGCCCAGGGTCGAATCCGATGCTGGCGAACCGGCGTCACCCAGGGCGCCGGCCGTGCCGACGATGCACACGATCGCGATAGGGCTGAAGCCCAACTGCACGCACAGCGGCACGAAGATCGCCGCCAGGATAGGCACGGTGGAAAATGACGAACCGATGCCCATGGTCACCAGCAGGCCGACCAGCAACATCAACAACGCGCCGATGCCTTTGCTGTGGCCGATCCACGATGCAGACGCTTGCACCAGCGTCTGCACGTCACCGGTGGCTTTCATCACTTCGGCGAACCCGGAGGCGGCGATCATGATGAAACCGATCATCGCCATCATCTTCATGCCTTCGGTGAACAGGTCGTCGGTGTCGCGCCATTTCACGATGCCCGATGCCGAGAAAATCAGGAACCCGGACAGCGCACCGATGATCATCGAATCCAGCAGCAACTGAATGATGAACGCCGCCGCGATGGCCACACCGGCTACCATCAGGCTCAACGGGTTGTACGCCACTGCGACCTGCTCGACTTTCTCGATCTTTTCCAGGTCATAGATGCGTTTCTTGCGGTAGCTGATAAACGCCGCTGCCAGGCCAACCACCATGCCCAGTGCCGGAATACCCATGGCATGGGTGACGTTGATGCCGCTGATGTCCACGCCGCTGCGGGCCACGTTGGCCAGCAGGATTTCATTCAGGAAAATGTTGCCGAAGCCCACCGGCAGGAACATGTACGGCGTGATCAGGCCGAAGGTCATGACGCAGGCGATCAAGCGCCGATCCAGTTGCAACTTGGTCAGCACATATAGAAGCGGCGGCACCAGCAACGGAATAAAGGCGATATGTATCGGCAGAATGTTTTGCGATGCGATCGCCACCACCCACAGCAGGCCGATCAATAGCCATTTGACCGAGCCGCCACCGTTGGCGTGCTGGCGATCGACCATCGCCAGGGCTTTGTCAGCCAGCGCATGGGCCAGGCCGGACTTGGCAATCGCCACCGCGAAGGCGCCGAGCAAGGCGTAGGACAACGCCACCGTTGCCCCGCCACCGAGGCCGCTGTTGAAAGCCTTGAGGGTTGCGTCGATGCCCAGGCCACCGGTCAAACCACCGACCAGGGCGCCGACAATCAGCGCGATCACTACGTGCACGCGGGACAAGCTGAGTACCAGCATGACGCCGACCGCGGCAATTACAGCATTAATCATCGTTACCTCTAGGCAAGCGAAATGAGCCCGGCCGGCAGTCTGCGAAGAGCCGCCAGCGGAACAAGGAATGGGTTTTATTAGAGGGCGCGCACTGTGCCGCAGAGAGGGCGTCGTGTCAAAGCGCTTGGGCCATGCCGATGTTACGGATTGTGATAACCGACTTGGATGCACAATTGCTTTTCGTAGGAGCGAGGCTTGCCCGCGATGGCGGTGTGTCAGTCACATCAATGTTGAATGTGCCGACGCCATCGCGGGCAAGCCTCGCTCCTACAGGTCTGATTCGTCCTTAAGAAAGACGATTCGCGGCCGTTACAGTGCAAAGTCTCAGATAAATATCGAATAAGGACGTCTCCATGTCGCTCAGACAACTCTCCATCCAATGGAAAATCACCCTGCTGGCCGGGCTCTGCCTGGCGGGTATCGTGACCCTGTTGGTGGGTCTTTCGCTGTATCGCATGGAGCACAGTTCCGCGCTGGTGAAAGCGTCGAGCATGGAGATGCTCAACGAAGCCGCCCAGGCGCGGATCGAGTCCCAGGGTGAAAACCAGGCGCTGAATATTCGTCAGCAGTTCATGGACGCCTATCAATACGGCCACGGTTTCTCGCGCCAGGTGCTGTTCCTGCGCGATCAGGCCGAAAAGCGTTTTCTCGACGCCTTCGACCTGCGTGAAGACCTGACCCGCCAGGTCAAATCGGCGCTGCAAGCCAACCCGGAACTGCTCGGCCTGTCCCTGGTGTTCGAAGCCAATGCGCTGGACGGCAAGGATGAACTGTTCGCCGGCCAGGCTGAGCTCGGCAGCAACGACAAGGGCCGCTTCGCCCTGTACTGGTCGCAACCGACGCCGGGCAAAGTGACGTCGATGGCCCTGCCGGAAAGCGACATGGCCGACACCAGCACCGGCCCCAGCGGCGAGGCGGCCAACGCCTGGTTCACCTGCCCGCGCACCACGCTCAAGCCGTGTGTGATCGAACCATACTTCTATGTGATCGACGGCCAGAACGTGCTGATGACCAGCATCGTGTTCCCGCTGATGGTCAACGGCAAAGTCATCGCCTCGCTGTCGGTGGACATCAACCTCAACAGCCTGCAAGCGATCAGCCAGGGCGCGAGCAAAAAGCTCTATGACGGCCAGACCAGCGTCAGCATTCTCAGCCCGGTCGGCCTGCTCGCCGGTTACAGCCCAGACGCCAGCAAACTCAGCCAGCGCCTGGACACCGTGGACAAAACCAACGGCGCCGAGCTGATTCGGATGCTCGCCGCCAGCAGCAAAACCGCCAGCCTGCACAGCAATCAGCAGTTGAAAGTGTTGTCGCCGTTCCAGCCGATTCCGGGCGGCAAGCCTTGGGGCGTGTTGCTCGACGTGCCGGAGAAAGTCCTGGTCGGTCCGGCCGAAGCGCTGAAAAAACAACTCGACGAAAGCAACCGCGCCGGCTCGCTGGTCGAGCTCGGTCTGGGTGTGCTCGCCGCGTTGATCGGCCTGCTGCTGGTGTGGTTGATGGCCCGCAGCGTGACCAAACCGATCCTCGGCGTGGCGCATATGCTCGAAGACATCGCCAGCGGCGAAGGTGACCTGACCCGGCGCCTGGCCTATGACAAGAAAGATGAGCTGGGACAGTTGGCCGGCTGGTTCAACCGCTTCCTCGACAAGCTGCAACCGATCATCGCCGAGGTGAAACGCTCGGTGCAGGACGCGCGCAGCACGGCGGACCAATCCTCCGCCATCGCCACCCAGACCAGCGCCGGCATGGAGCAGCAATACCGTCAGGTCGATCAGGTGGCCACCGCTTCCCACGAAATGAGCGCCACCGCCCAGGACGTCGCACGCAGCGCGGCCCAGGCGGCTCACGCAGCACGAGATGCGGATCAGGCGACCCGCCAGGGTTTGACCGTGATCGACCGCACCACCGCCAGCATCGATAACCTCGCCGCCGACATGAGTGCGGCGATGGTGCAGGTCGAAGGCCTGGCGGCGAACAGCGAGAAGATCGGTTCGGTGCTGGAAGTGATTCGTGCGATCGCCGAGCAGACCAACCTGTTGGCGCTTAACGCGGCGATCGAAGCGGCGCGTGCCGGTGAAGCCGGACGCGGTTTTGCCGTGGTGGCCGATGAAGTGCGCAACCTGGCGCGGCGCACCCAGGAGTCGGTCGAGGAAACCCGCCAGGTGATCGAGCAATTGCAGAGCGGCACCCAGGACGTGGTCAACTCGATGAACAACAGCCATCGTCAGGCCCAGGGCAGCGTCGAGCAAGTCGGCCAAGCGGTGACCGCGTTGCGCCAGATCGGCGATGCGGTGACGGTCATCAGCGACATGAACCTGCAAATCGCCAGTGCCGCCGAGGAACAGAGCGCGGTGGCCGAGGAGATCAACAACAACGTCGCGACCATTCGTGACGTGACCGAGTCGCTGTCGGGACAGGCCAATGAGTCGGCGCGGGTCAGCCAGTCGCTGAACAGCCTGGCGAATCAGCAGCAGAGCTTGATGGATCAGTTCCGGGTCTGATTCAAGATCCCTCAAACACCCTAATCCCCTGTGGGAGCGGGCTTGCTCGCGAAAGCGGTGTGTCAGCCGCCATTGATTTCGACTGGCATGGCCTCTTCGCGAGCAAGCCCGCTCCCACAGGATCTCCACAGGTTCTGGGGTTTGAGCGGGCAGCGAGTGGATATTTGCGCGAACGTGATTATGCTTTAGGAAGCTTCGCCGCAACACGAGACTGTCTGTTCCATGCTTCGCGCAATCCCATGACATCAGCCCCAGGGCCTGGGTGCGACAATAAGAGTAATGAGGTGCTCCGGCCTACAACAAGAGCAAGACGGAGAAGACCCATGGCCGTAATCGACAGCACAACCACGGGCACAGGCAGCGCGCCCCACCACAGCATCACCAAGGAGGAGCGCAAGGTCATTTTCGCTTCGTCCCTGGGCACTGTTTTCGAGTGGTACGACTTTTACCTCTACGGCTCCCTCGCCGCGATCATCGCCAAGCACTTCTTCGCTGGCGTCAACGAGACAACCGCCTTCATCTTCGCCCTGCTCGCCTTCGCCGCAGGCTTCGCCGTGCGTCCGTTCGGTGCGATTGTGTTCGGCCGGTTGGGCGACATGATCGGGCGCAAGCACACGTTCCTCATCACCATTGTGATCATGGGTATCTCCACGGCCATCGTGGGTTTCCTGCCCGGCTACGCGACCATCGGCGTAGCGGCGCCGATCATCCTGATCACCCTGCGTCTGCTGCAAGGCCTGGCGTTGGGCGGTGAGTACGGCGGCGCGGCCACGTATGTCGCGGAACATGCGCCGAAAGGTAAACGCGGCTACTTCACCTCGTGGATTCAAACCACCGCGACCCTCGGCCTGTTCCTCTCGCTGCTAGTGATCCTCGCCTGCCGCACCGCGCTCGGCACCGAAGCCTTCGAGGCCTGGGGCTGGCGGATTCCGTTCCTGCTGTCGATCCTGCTGCTGATTGTCTCGGTGTACATCCGCCTGCAACTCAGCGAGTCGCCGGTGTTCTTGAAAATGAAGGAGGAAGGCAAGGCCTCAAAAGCACCGCTGACCGAATCCTTCGCCCGTTGGGAAAACCTGAAAATCGTGATCATGGCCCTGCTTGGCGGCACCGCTGGCCAAGCCGTGGTCTGGTACACCGGGCAGTTCTATGCGCTGTTCTTCCTGCTGCAAACCCTGAAGATCGACCCGCAAACCGCCAACCTGTTGATTGCCGGTTCGTTGCTGATCGGCACGCCGTTCTTCGTGATCTTCGGCAGCCTGTCCGACCGCATCGGCCGCAAGGGCATTATCATGGCTGGCTGCATTCTCGCGGCGTTGACCTACTTCCCGATCTTCCATGCGCTGACCCAATTCGGTAACCCCGACGTGTTCATCGCCCAGGAGAAAAACCCGGTCACGGTGATTGCCAATCCGGACCAGTGTTCCTTCCAGTTCGACCCGGTGGGCAAGGCCAAATTCACCAGTTCCTGCGACCTCGCCAAGACCCTGCTGGCGAAACGGGCCATCCCTTACAAGAATGACAGCGCCGAGCCCGGCACTGTGGCGCAGGTGCGCATCGGCGACAGGGTGATCCCGAGCTTCGAAGGCAGCAACATGCCCGCCGCTGACTTCAAGGCTAAAAACGACGCCTTCACCGCCACCCTCAGCACCGCGCTCAAGGAGGCCGGTTACCCTGAGAAGGCCGACCCGGCGAAGACCAATTACCCGATGGTCCTGCTGTTGCTGACGATCCTGGTGATCTACGTGACCATGGTTTACGGCCCGATTGCCGCGTGGCTGGTCGAGCTGTTCCCGGCGCGCATCCGCTACACCTCGATGTCGCTGCCCTATCACATCGGCAATGGCTGGTTCGGCGGGTTCCTGCCGACGGTGGCGTTTGCCATGGTCGCGGCTACCGGGGATATCTATTACGGGTTGTGGTACCCGATTGTGATTGCGGTGATGACGGCGGTGCTGGGGATCTTCTTTATGCCGGAAACCAAGGATCGGGAGATTCATCACACATAAGAACGGCACTGGCCTCATGGCTGGCGTTTATCTGTGGCGAGGGGGCTTGCCCCCGTTGGACTGCGCAGCAGGCCCGCTTTTTTTGGGGCCGCTTCGCAACCCAACGGGGGCAAGCCCCCTCGCCACAGGCAAGCCCCCTCGCCACAGGCAAGCTCCCTCGCCACAGGCAAGCTCCCTCGCCACAAGTTGCTCATTGTTTGGACTTCAGTGTCAGCGCTTGGGCAGTTCGATCACGACTTTCAGCCCACCCCACTCGCTTTCCTGCAACAGCAACGTGCCGCCCCAGGTGTCGACGATGTCGCGCACGATGCCCAGTCCCAGGCCATGCCCATCGGTCTGTTCATCCAGCCGCGTGCCGCGACTGAACACCTGGGCGCGCTGGTCTTCGGGAATGCCCGGGCCGTCGTCTTCCACGCTCAGTTCAAATTTGTCGGCCATTTCGACCACGCTCAAGCGAACCTCGGCGTCCGCCCATTTGCAGGCGTTATCCAGCAGATTGCCGAGCAGTTCCAGCAAGTCCTCGCGGTCCCAGGGCAGCAGCAAACCGGCGGGTGCGCGGTAGCTCAGCTCAAGGTGTTCGCCGTGAATCATGTTCAACGTGGCGAGTAACCCCGGCAGCTCCGCATCGCAATCGAACAACACACCGGGCAAGGCATCGCCGGACAACCGGGCGCGATTGAGTTCGCGATTGAGCCGTTGCTGCACCTGTTCCAGCTGTTGCTGGATGACCTTGCGCAGCTCCGGGTGAGCATCGAGTTTTTCGCTGGATGCCAGGCTGAGCAACACCGCCAGCGGTGTTTTCAAGGCATGCCCGAGGTTGCCCAGGGCATTGCGCGAACGCTTGAGGCTGTCTTCGGTGTGGGCGAGCAAATGGTTGATCTGCGCCACCAGTGGCTCCAGCTCCACCGGCACCTGATCGTCCAGTTGCGAGCGCTGGCCTTGCTGCAGTTGCGCGATTTGCTCGCGGGCCTTTTCCAGTGGACGCAAGGCGCGGCGCACGGTGATCCGTTGCAGCAGCAGAATCAGCAGCAACCCTGCCAACCCGAGCCCGAGCCCGACCTGTTGCATGCGCAAAAAGCTCTCGCGCACCGGCGTGTAATCCTGCGCCACGCTGATGGAAATCGATTGGCCCAGACGCCGATAGTCCGAGCGCAGGATCAGCAGTTGCTGGCCTTCCGGGCCGAGTTGCAGATTGCTGTGTAACCCAGCGTAATCCAGCCGTGGCAATTCCTGATCCCACAACGAACGTGAGCGCCAGTGGCTGTCGGCAAAATCGATGCGGAAGTAATGCCCGGAAAACGGCCGTTGATAGGCCGGCGCCAAATGTCGTTCATCCAGTTGCAAACCCTGGGGCCCGCGCACCAACGCGGCCAGCAGGTTTTCACTGTCGTTGCGCAGCCCGGCTTCGAGGTAGCGCTGCAAGCCCATTTCGAACAGCCACAAACTGGTTTGCGCCAGCACCAGGCCGACGATCACCATCACGCTGATCAGGCCCAGACTCAAGCGGCGCTGGATCGACCTCACTGGGCTTGCCCGCCGAACAGGTAACCCTGGCCGCGACGGGTTTCGATCACGCTGCGCCCGAGCTTGCGCCGCAGGTGGTTGACGTGAACTTCCAACACATTCGAATCACGCTCGGTTTCACCGTCGTAGAGGTGTTCGGCGAGGTGACTTTTGGAGAGGATCTGTTCGGGGTGCAGCATGAAATAGCGCAGCAGACGGAATTCGGCGGCGGTGAGCTGAATGTCGGCGCCGTCGCGGGTCACGCACTGGCGACCTTCATCCAGGTGCAGCCCGGCGGCCTTGAGCGTTGGCTGGTTGGCCTGGCCGTGGGAGCGGCGCAACAACGCCTGGACTCGCAAGTGCAGTTCTTCAGGGTGAAAGGGTTTGCTCAGGTAATCATCGGCGCCAGCCTTGAGGCCTTCGATGCGTTCGGCCCAGGAATCCCGTGCGGTGAGGATCAGCACCGGCGTCGACAACCCTCCGGCGCGCCATTGGGTCAGCACTTCGAGCCCCGGCAAACCCGGCAGGCCGAGGTCGAGGATGATCAGGTCATAAGGTTCGCTGCTGCCCTGGTACACCGCGTCGCGCCCGTCGGCCAGCCAGTCCACGGCGTAGCCCTGGCGGTTGAGGCCGGTCATCAATTCGTCGGCCAGGGGCACGTGGTCTTCCACCAGCAGCAATCGCATCGGTCAATCTTCCTTGTCTTTCAATAAACGGCCAGTGGCGGCCTCGATGTCCAGCTCGCGGACCACGCCTTCGGTGGTCAGCAACTCGACTTCATAAATGTAGACGTCGTGTTTTTCTTCGAGCTCGGCTTCCAGCAACTTGGACCCGGGATAGCGATCCAGCGCCTGTTGCAGCAGTTGTTCGAGCGGCAGGATCACGCCCTGCTGACGCAAGCGCAGGGCTTCGTCCTGATCCAGGTCGCGGGCCATGACCACCGAGCAAAATGCCAGAAGCCCCAGCGTCATGCGTGAAACGGAAAACACCTTCATTACGTATCCTGATGATCCTTGAGAACCTGCCCGCTGACAGCGTCCAATTCCAGGTCCCACTCAATGCCCTGCGGGTCACGCAGTTCCACCTGGTAGATGTACTTGCCGTACTCTTCTTCCAGCTCGGTTTCGGTAACCTTGGCGCCCGGGTGTTTGGCCAGGGCGATGGCATTGAGCTTCTCGAAAGACACAATGGTACCAGCGTCGCGCAACCTCAGGGCTTCGTCGGGGCCCAGGTCTCGGGCGTGGGCGAGGCTGGCAGTCATGGCGAGAATGGACGCGGTGAACAGGGCAGTCAGGGTTTTCATGGGGTGTCTCCGTATTTTTATGTGTTGCGTACGGGGTGCACCATAGCGGGGCGAACTTAACTGAAACTGAATTGCCATCATTGGTCATGACAACACAGCACACACAATATGCATAAAACCCGTGGGAGCGGGCTTGCTCGCGAAAGCGGTGTGTCAGGCAACATGTGTATCGACTGACACACCGCTTTCGCGAGCAAGCCCGCTCCCACAGGGGGATTTTGGATGTCTATAATCCCCCGCTTGCCAGACATCGAGACCGGTATGACCGCTATCCACATCAAGTTCCCGTCCCTGACCCTCAAGGCCGGCCCTCGGGCCTTTGCGCGCATTCGTGAAAACGGCCTGAGCGCCACCGACGTCGGCACGCTGCCGGGCGCGGCCGGTGGGCCCAAGGCGTTGGGGATTCAAGGTCTGGACCTGGCGCTGTTCGGCGAATGGCTGCCGACGGCACCGCGAGAGCGATCGTTGATTGGTGCGTCGGTGGGTTCCTGGCGGTTTGCCAGCGCTTGTTTGCCGGACGCCGCCGAAGGCATCCAGCGACTCGGTCATCTGTACACCGAGCAGAATTTCGACAAAGGCGTGACCATGGCGCAGATCAGCCAGAGCTCCCGGCGCATGCTCGATGAGCTGCTGGACGGGCGCGACGCCACGATCCTCGACAATGCGCATTACCGACTCAACATCATGGTGGTCAAAAGTCACGGTCTGCTCGCCCATGACCATCGCGGTCGCCTGGGGCTGGGCCTGTCGTCGGTGATCGCCGACAACCTGCGGGGCCGCGCGCGGCTGTCGCGGCATTTCGAGCGGTTGATCATCCACGACCCGCGCCTGGCGCCGCCGGTCAATGCGCTGAATGACTTCCCGTCGCGTTTCGTCGCGCTGAACGCCGGCAACTTGCGTCAGGCCTTGCTGGCGTCGGGCTCGATCCCGATGGTCATGGAAGGCGTGCGGGACTTGCCCGGCGCCGGCGCCGGGACCTTTCGCGACGGCGGTTTGTTGGACTATCACCTCGACTTGCCCTACAGCGGCAACGACATCGTGCTGTATCCGCACTTCACCGACCGGATCATTCCCGGCTGGTTCGACAAGACCCTGCCGTGGCGCCGCGCCTGTCCGACGCGCTTGCAGGATGTCCTGCTGCTGGCGCCGTCGAAGGATTACCTGGCGCGCCTGCCCTACGGCAAACTGCCGGATCGTAATGACTTCAAGCGCTTCATGGGCGATGCGCCGAGCCGGCAGAAATACTGGCGCGCGGCGATGGAGGAAAGCCGTCGGATGGGCGACGAGTTCCTCGAACTGGCCGCCAGTGGTCGCCTCGGCGAGCGCTTGCTGACCCTTTAGTCAGTGTTTTGCCCGGCGCTCTGGTAAACTCGCCGCCTGCCCACATCGCCGCGGCGATCGCCACCTGACAGAGCTGAAAATCACTGTGGAAATCTTCAAAGAGTTTACGTTCGAATCCGCCCACCGCCTGCCCCACGTACCGGACGGTCACAAGTGCGGTCGCCTGCACGGTCACTCGTTCAAAGTGGCGATCCACTTGAGCGGCGACCTCGATCCGCATACCGGCTGGATCCGCGACTTCTCGGAAATCAAGGCGATCTTCAAGCCGTTGTATGAGCGCCTCGATCACAACTATTTGAACGACATTCCTGGCCTGGAAAACCCGACCAGCGAAGTGCTGGCCAAGTGGATCTGGACCGAGTTGAAGCCACTGCTGCCGGAACTCAGCGCGATTCGTATCCACGAAACCTGCACCAGCGGCTGCATTTATCGCGGCGAATAAAACAGCTGATTCAAAAGAACCACCGGCGACGGTGGTTTTTTTATGCCTGTCGTTTCGCCTCCACGCCGAGTACAGTCAGGCCCCATCCTTGGCCCGAAGGAACCCGCCTCATGTCACTGCTCATTCGCCCCGCTACGCTTGAGGATATCGCGCAGATCGAGGCCATCGTCGAGGCGGCTTACTCGCCTTACATCGAGCGTATCGGCCGTAAACCGGCGCCGATGCTGGATGACTACGCCAGCCAAGTGCTGGCCAGGCGCGTGCACGTGCTCGCCGACCAACAGGCACTCAGCGGTTTTGTGGTACTGATCGACACCGAAGAGTATTTGCTGCTGGACAACATCGCGGTCAGCCCGGCGTTCAAGGGCCAAGGCCATGGCCGGCAGTTACTCGAGTACGCCGAACGCCATGCGCGAGAAGCGGGTTACCCGACGATCCGGCTCTACACCAACGAAGCCATGAGCGAAAACATCGCGCTGTACACCCGCCGCGGGTATGTCGAAACCCATCGGGTCGAAGAGAACGGCTTGCGTCGGGTGCACATGAGTAAAGTATTGGGCTAGACACAGGATCAGCGTCCGGCACAACCTCCTGTGGGAGCGAGCTTGCTCGCGATGGCGGTCTGTCAGCCACCTTGATGTTGAATACGCAGACGCTATCGCGAGCAAGCTCGCTCCCACAATGGATCTTCGCTGGACACAGAATCAGCGTCTGGCCCAAGTCCCCTGTGGGAGCGGGCTTGCTCGCGAAGGGGCCGGGCTAGCCAACATCAATAGTGACTGATACACCGCTTTCGCGAGCAAGCCCGCTCCCACAGGGGGGAATGCGTTTCGTCAGGTGTTGCATTCGTCCTGTCCTAAGATGCCTATGCTTTTTGGCTCCCCCCCGCCAAGAGGACACCCCCATGACTGACTGGCCTCTGCCTCAAACCTATCGCTTCAACGGGCACTCCGTTCGCTACGCCGTGCGCGGCGACGGCCCGCCGTTGGTGTTTGTGCATGGCACGCCGTTTTCTTCTTACGTGTGGCACCGCATCGCGCCGCATTTCATCGCCACGCATCGGGTGCATTACTTCGATCTGCTGGGCTACGGGCAATCCGAGAAAAACGACGGTGATGTATCCCTCGGCGTGCAGAACGATCTGCTGGCCCAGTTGCTCGACCACTGGGGCCTGGAGCAACCCGACGTGGTGGCCCACGATTTCGGTGGCGCCACCGCCCTGCGCACGCATCTGTTGAATGGCAAAAACTACCGCAGCCTGACCCTGATCGACCCGGTGGCGCTGACGCCTTGGGGCTCGCCGTTCGTGCAGCATGTTCGTCAGCATGAAGCGGCGTTCAGTGGAATACCCGACTACATCCAGCGCGCCATTGTGCCGACCTATATTCGCGGCGCGATCAAGCGCGATATTTCTGAGCATGAACTGGCGCCCTACGTGCAACCATGGCTGGGGGAACCGGGGCAAGCGGCGTTCTATCGGCAGATCGCGCAAATGGACGAGCGCTACACCCGCGAGGCCGAAGCGCTGTACCCGACAATCCGCTGCCCGGTGCAGATCCTGTGGGGCGAGGATGATCAGTGGATTCCCATCGAGCGCGGTCAGGCGCTGCACGGGATGATTCCGGGCTCGCGTTTCCACGCCATTCCAAACGCCGGACACCTGGTGCAAGAAGATGCGCCGGAAGCGATCGTCGCGGCGTTGCTGTGGTTTCTGCCTTTACACAAATCCCCCTGACGAAACCGATTCCCCTGTGGGAGCGGGCTTGCTCGCGAATGCGGTGAACCAGTCGCCATTGATACTGCTGACACACCGCTTTCGCGAGCAAGCCCGCTCCCACATGGGTCTTGTGTTGCGCCATCTGCACCGCTTTCGCGCCCTGATCCCCCGCCTCGTCTATAAATAACCCCATCACCTCACGCTTGGCACGACCACTGCAACCCTCCCCGCGTCTCTCATCCAGCAAGGAACGCCCCATGACGCAGAACGATCCGGGAAACGATTACCCCCTCAGCGAAGTCCCGATGCACGCCCGCAAAGGCCTCGCCTCCACCGCCATGGTGCTGCTCGGTTTCACCTTCTTCACCGCGACCATGTTCGCCGGCGGCAAGCTTGGCGTGGCGTTCAGTTTTGGCGAGATGATGGCGGTGATTGTCGTCGGCAATCTGCTGCTGGGGATCTACGCCGCAGGCCTTGGTTACATCGCCTTCAAGAGCGGCCTCAACTCGGTTTTGATGGGCCGTTTCTGTTTCGGTGAGGTGGGCAGCAAGCTCAGTGACTTGATCCTCGGGTTCACCCAGATCGGCTGGTACGCCTGGGGCACGGCCACGGCTGCCGTGGTGCTGGGCAAGTATTTCGAACTGGAACAAGGCACGGTGCTCGGGCTGATGGTGCTGTTCGGCCTGGTGTTTTGCGCAACCGCGTATGTCGGTTATCGCGGACTGGAGATCCTGTCGTACATCGCGGTGCCGGCGATGATGTTGCTGCTGATGCTGTCGATGTGGGTCGCCACGCTCAAGGTCGGCGGGCTCGACGGATTGCTCGCCGTGGTGCCGACCGGCACGCTGGATTGGTCGACGGCGATTACCCTGGTGTTCGGCACCTTCGTCAGCGGCGCCACCCAAGCGACCAACTGGACGCGCTTCTCCCGTTCGGCGCGGGTCGCAGTGCTGGCGAGCCTGATCGGCTTCTTCATCGGCAATGGCCTGATGGTGCTGATCGGCGCCTACGGAGCCATCGTCTATCAGCAGCCAGACGTGGTCGAAGTGCTGCTGTTGCAAGGCTTCGCCATGGCCGCGATGGCGATGTTGTTGCTCAATATCTGGAGCACCCAGGACAACACCATCTACAACTTCGCCGTTGCCGGTTGCAACCTGCTGCGCACCGGGCGGCGCAAAACTGTGACCCTGGCCGGCGCGGTGATCGGCACCTTGCTCGCGCTGCTGGGCATGTACGACATGCTGGTGCCTTATCTGATTTTGCTCGGCACGGTGATTCCGCCGATTGGCGGTGTGATCATGGCGGACTTTTTCTTCCGTTATCGCGGTCAATATCCTCGACTGGCCGATGCGCGGCTGCCGGCGTTCAACTGGCCCGGCCTGAGTGCTTATGCGGTCGGCACAGTCGCCGCATTCAGCTCGCCGTGGGTCGCGCCGCTGGTAGGCATCGCCGCTGCCGCGCTAACGTATGTGATATTGACCGGCGTGCTGGGTATCCGCACTGCCGATGCACCACTACAAGATCTATAAAAGGATTCGCCTGATGCACATCATCAACGCCCGCCTGCGCAACCAAGAAGGCCTGCATGAGTTGCACCTGGAAAACGGCCTGATCGGCAACATCGCCCGGCAGACCGAAGCCCCGACCCTGGGCCCCGACGACCTCGACGCCGGCGGCAACCTGGTGGTGCCACCTTTCGTCGAGCCGCACATCCACCTCGACGCCACGCTGACCGCCGGCGAGCCGCGCTGGAACATGAGTGGCACGCTGTTCGAAGGCATCGAATGCTGGGGCGAGCGCAAGGCGACCATCACCCTCGAAGACACCAAGACCCGCGCGAAGAAAACCATCCAGGCCTTGGCCGCCCACGGCATCCAGCATGTGCGCACCCACGTCGATGTCACCGACCCGACCTTGACCGCGCTCAAAGCCATGCTGGAAGTACGCGAAGAAAGCCGTCACCTGATCGACCTGCAGATCGTCGCGTTCCCCCAGGAAGGCATCGAGTCGTACCGCAACGGTCGCGAGCTGATGGAAGAAGCCATTCGCATGGGCGCCGATGTGGTCGGCGGCATTCCACATTTCGAGTACACCCGGGATCAGGGCGTGAGTTCGGTGAAGTTCCTGATGGACCTGGCCGAGCGCACCGGTTGCCTGGTGGACGTGCACTGCGATGAAACCGACGACCCGCATTCACGCTTCCTCGAAGTACTGGCCGAAGAAGCCCGCAGCCGCGACATGGGTTCGCGGGTTACGGCCAGCCACACCACGGCGATGGGCTCCTACGACAACGCCTACTGCGCCAAACTGTTCCGCTTGCTCAGCCATTCCGGGATCAGCTTCGTCTCCTGCCCGACCGAAAGCATTCACCTGCAAGGACGCTTCGATAACTTCCCGAAACGCCGTGGCGTAACCCGGGTCAACGAGCTGCTCGAAGCGGGGATGAACGTGTGTTTCGGCCAGGATTCGATCGTCGATCCTTGGTATCCGCTGGGCAACGGCAACATCCTGCGGGTGCTCGAAGCCGGCCTGCATATCTGCCACATGCTCGGCTACCGCAACCTGCAAAGTGCGCTGGATCTGGTGACAGACAACAGCGCCAAGGCCATGGCGTTGGGGGACCGTTATGGACTCGAGCGCGGGCGGCCGGCGAATTTGCTGATCCTGTCGGCGGACAGTGATTACGAGGTGATTCGTAGCCAGGGTCTGCCGCTGTATTCGATTCGCGGCGGAGAGGTGTTGATGAAGCGGCAGATGCCGGTGGTTGAATGGGCGCAACCGGTTTGAATTTTCGCTGACCGGGCGGGCCTCTTCGCGAGCAAGCCCGCTCCCACATTAGGTCTGTGTCGAACACAAAATTTGTGTCCACTGAACATCCCATGTGGGAGCGGGCTTGCTCGCGAAGGCAATCTGGAATTCAATCCATCAACCGCGCCGTACCAAACAACCTCACCCGACTCAATTCACCGCCCTGCTCTTCCAAAAGAATCGGCGCCGTCCCACCAGGCATAACCACTTTCACTTCACCCACTGCTACCCACCCCACCCGCCAAGCCGCGCTAGCCACCGCACTGGCGCTGGTGCCTGACGATGCCGTCGGCCCTTCCCCGCGCTCAAACACCCGCGCGACGATCCTTCCTTCAGACTCAAGCATCGCCCATTGCAGATTCACCCCCGCCACACACGGCTGCCCTGCCCCGGTCGGCATGGCGTAGGCGATACGCGTCAGCCCTTCAGACAAACCCGGTTCACGCATCTGCTCGTTGTCCGGCAAGGCCTCGGCGTTGGTGACCAGCGTTACGCAATGGGGATTGCCAATCCGCACAAACTGGCTGCGGCACCACGCCCGCTCGAGCACTGACAACGGTTGCACATGGCTGACGTCACGGTCGTTCAACATCACGCTTTCAACGCCCAACGCACCCACCGCTTGCGCTCCGAACGAAGGCTTTCCAAGGTCCAGCCAAAAACCTTGTACGCCATCGACCTCGGCCGGTTTCACGGAAGTTTCCACAGGAGAAACCGCGTCGCTTTTATCGTGGTGAACCCGCAACAAACAAGGCTCCTCGCCTGGCAGCAACCCGTGTTCACCGAGCGCCTGAGAGAAAATCGTCAAGCCATTGCCACTGCGCTCGACCAGGGTGCCATCGGTATTGACGATCAACAGGTCAAAGGGTGGCGTGGCTTGAAACGGACCGATCAGCAGGCCGTCACAGCGATGCTCCTTCGCGCCATCCGGGCGCATTCCCTGCGGCCACTCGCAAAACGCATCCACTGCCGCGCGACTCCAGGTGTCTCTTGTCAGCGCCGACGCCTGGGCTGTTGCAGGCAAGCGGATGCCAACGCCGCGCACCGCCTCGGGCGTCACCACCGCATAAATATTGCCCCGTGCATCATAGAACCGAGCCATGAACCTCACCTTCAATCTGCTGGAAAGCGAAGGCTACTGTAGCCGTCTCGGCTATTTCGAGGCAAAAAGTGATGGCATATCGCCAAGAAACATCTTGCATCAAAACCGAAAGACGTAGACGGACAGCGCCTCTAAGCCTATGTGCGCAACTTCTTGCGCAACTTTAAGCCTTTATCATCCGGCGCAATTCTGGCTCTCGCACTCTTCTGTGTGCGCGCACCAGCAGTTTTTGATGGAGCAACGTGACACCTCAAGGAGCCAGAGATGTTCAGCCCAGCCAACGAGACTCATTTCAGCCTGACCATCGAAGGTCTTGAGCACGACCTGCAAGTGCTGTCGTTCAGCGGCACCGAAGGCATCAGCCAACCCTACGCATTCGAAGTGGAACTGGTCAGCGAAAATCCCGACCTTGACCTGGAAACCCTGCTGCATAAACAGGCATTTCTGGCGCTGGACGCTAACGATAGCGGCATCCACGGCCAGATCTACCGCGTCGCCCAAGGCGATGCCGGCAAACGCCTGACCCGCTACAAAATATCCCTGGTGCCGCAACTGCAATACCTGCATCACCGCACCAACCAGCGCATCTACCAGCAGATGTCGGCGCCGAAAATCATCGCGTTGATCCTCGACGAGCACGGCATCAAGGCCAACGCCTACAGCTTCCAGTTGAGCGTCGTGTGCCCGGACCGCGATTACTGCGTGCAGTACGATGAAACCGACCTGCATTTCGTACAGCGTTTGTGCGAAGAAGAAGGCATTCACTACCACTTCCAGCACAGCGAAAAAGCTCATTTGCTGGTATTCGGCGACGACCAAACCGTGTTCCCGAAACTTGGCCAACCGACCGCCTATGTGCAGGGCAGCGGATTGGTCGCCGATGAGCCGGTGATCAAAGGCTTCAAGCTGCGTCTGGAAACCCGCACCAGCCGCACGACCCGTCGCGACTACGACTTTGAGAAGCCGCGCCTGCAACTTGAAGCAGCGTACAAACCCGACGGCGAAAGCACCGAACCGGACCTGGAAGACTATGACTACCCGGGCCGCTTCATCGACCGCGCGCGCGGCAAATTCCTCAGCCAACGCGCCCTCGAACGCCATCGTGCCGACTACCAACAAGCCGAAGGCTGGGGCGACCAGACACGTTTGATCAGCGGCCACTTCCTGGAAATGTCCGACCACCCGCGCACCGAGTGGAACGACCTCTGGCTGCTCACCGAAATCCTCCACGAAGGCAAACAACCGCAAGTCCTCGAAGAATCGGTACCCAGCGACACCACCGACAACAAAGACGACTTCCACCAGGGCTACCGCAACCGCTTCCTCGCCACGCCATGGGCCGTGTTCTACCGCCCAGCCCTGGAACACCCGAAACCCCGTGTCCTCGGCAGCCAAACGGCGATGGTCACCGGCCCCAAAGGTGAAGAAATCCACTGCGACCAATACGGCCGCATCAAAGTCCAATTCCACTGGGACCGCGAAGGCCTGGCCGACGACAAAACCAGCTGCTGGATGCGCGTCTCCAGCTCCTGGGCCGGCGACCGCTACGGCGCCATCGCCATCCCCCGCATCGGCATGGAAGTCCTCGTCACCTTCCTCGAAGGCGACCCCGATCAACCGCTGGTGACCGGGTGCCTGTACCACAAGGAAAACCTCGTCCCCTACGAACTGCCGGTGAACAAAACCCGCACCGTGTTCAAAACCCTCAGCTCACCGGGCGGCGGTGGATACAACGAACTGCGGATCGAAGACAAGAAAGGCGCGGAACAGATCTACCTGCATGCCCAGCGCGATTGGGATGAAAACATCGAGCATGACCAGAAGATTCGCGTGGGCAATGAACGGCATGACACGGTGGAAAAGAACACCTACACCGAGTTAAAGGCGGAAGAGCATCGGACGACGATTGCGGATCGGAAAATTGAGGTCAAAGCCAACGACCACCTCACCGTCGGCCAGAACCAGCACATCAAACTCGGCACCGCACAATTGATGAACGCGGGCAAAGAGATTCACTTGAAGGCAGGCGACAAAATGGTGATCGAGGCTGGAATGGAACTGACGGTCAAGGCCGGGGGGAGTTTCATCAAGCTCGATGCCGGCGGAATTACCGTGGTGGGGCCAGTGGTGAAAATGAACGCCGGCGGCTCTGCGGGGATGGGCTCCGGGCTGGCGATTTTGATGCCGGTGTTGCCAGTGCCCGCCCCGTCAGCGGCGGCAGGCAATGTGCTGGGAAATGCGAAACCCGGCGTTGTGCCGCCCAAACTGGAATCGAAGCCAAAGGAGTACTTCTTCGACATCACGTTGACTGATGTTCCAGGCGATGACGGTTTCCCGTTGGCACATACCTCCTGGAAGATCGTTCAGGACGGCGAAGAAAAACCGCTGCTCGAAGGTAAGACCGGCGATGACGGGCGGGTCAATATCGATGAGCCGCAACGCCTCAAACTGTCCGAAGCCTATTCACAGAAAGGCCCGCTGTGGCTGTGCTATCCGGGCCAGCGCGTGCCGGTCGCGCTTCACCAGGAACCCTCGGCAGCTGACAAGGAGCGCTTCGCCCTCGCCGCACTGGACTTTCATGACAGCACAAAACACCGCACTATCAGCACCGCGAACAACGAACGCAGCAAACAGGATTTGCTCAGTGAAGGCGATCTGTACAGCCAACTGCAAGCCAGGGACGAATGACCATGACGAATTCCGCAACGCCCTACAACGGCATTCGCCACAAGGAAATCAGCCAGATCAATACCGCCGAAGGCAAAGCCCTTCCGGCGATTAATGCTCCGGATTTCTTTATTCAGGACGAGTCTGCATTCGCCCCCAAGCGCAGCGGTAACCAAGTACGGTTTTTCACCACCGGCGAGGACTATTACAAGGACCTCGCGGGCGCAATTGCTGGCGCAGCAAACTCCATCTTCATCACCGGCTGGCAGATCAACTACGACGTGACGCTGGATGGCAAGCAGAGCCTTTGGCAATGCCTGCATAACGCACTCAAGGCCAAACCGACACTGAAAGTCTTCGTCATGCCCTGGCTGAGTCCGGCGGCAAGCGTGGGCACCCACGATTTCGAAACCATGCTGGCGATCTTTCAACTCAATGCAGGTCTGAAAGTTGCTCGCGCGTTTTGCACTCCGGCGATCCAGCAGAGCGACATGAAAGGCCTGGGCTCGACTTTTTCCCATCACCAGAAATGCGTGGTGATCGACAACAAGATCGGTTACGTCGGGGGCATCGACCTGGCATACGGTCGACGCGACGACAACAACTTCAGCCTCGACGCTCGCTCGCGCCAGGGCAATGACGCTTACAACCCCGGGATTCCGCATCTGGGCTGGATGGACATGGACAAGCACGTCAGCCGCACCGGCCTGTTAATGGCCACGCTGTTCGACTTGTCTCGGCCGGCCGGCTACATCCCACTTCCGCTCGGCAAGACCAAGTTGCCGCTTCCGGCCCCCGATGGCGTCATCAATGCCGGCGCGTCTATTCAAAACTTCTTCTCCAGCCCGGCGCTACCCGCCATCGAATGGTTGTCCAAGGCCGGCAACAGCTTCAAGGAGCAAATCGGTGCAATCGACCCATTGGCCTCGACCAAAAAGTACCTGACCGACACGGTGATTCGGCAGGTCTCAGCCCTGATCAAGCGCAACTGGGACAACCTGCCCATCGCAGAACCGTTGAAGGGCCAGGTCAAAGTCTGGATTGCAGAAGTCGAACGCAGCGTCGGTAATCTTCAAGCCGCCCTGCGCCTGAAAAGCTATGAGCTGATCAACAAGTGGATGAGTGCCACCGACCTGGGCCGGATGATCGCGATGTTCTGCGACAAAGGCTACGACGCACTGCCGGCAGAGAAAATGGGCTGGTTGAACGACATCAACGAAATCGGCACCTCCCTGCTTGGGCACTTCTATGCGCTGTTGCAGAGCCGCTTGGAAAATCGCGAAGAGCCGTTCTATTACCTTGAGCACAAGCCACAGCCACTGGCTTCTTCGGATTACAGTCGACTGGCCGACGATCAGCCACGCATGCCATGGCAGGACGTCCACAGTCGTATCGAAGGCCCGTCGGTCTATGACCTCTCGCGCAACTTCATTGACCGCTGGAATGGCCAACAGGCCTACATTGCCGACATCAAAAAACTGGAAAAAACCAACGTCATCGTTGCGGTGATGGAATGGCTGAACATGCTCGCCAAGGACGCCGGGTTGACCAACCACCTGGACCTGAACAATCGCATCCAACTGAACCTGCCCATGCCCAAACCGGTATGGATCAACCAACCGCAGTCCCTGCCGACACCACCGGAAATGCTCCGGGGTGGCGTCAGCGTCCAGGTACTGCGCAGCGCTTCAGCCAACATGACCGCCCAAGAAGCAAAAGGACGCAGCAAATCCAGCGTCCACCTGCCAGTTCCCGCCGGGATCAACACCGGCGGCGTCCAGGCCAACTGCCACAGCGCCATGCTGCAGGCTATCTCTAGCGCGCAGCATTTCATCTACATCGAGAACCAGTTTTTTCAGACTGAGTTTGGAGATGAGGCGGAGTTGCCTGCCGGCAAACCGCTGTCCGGCCCAATGGCCAGTTTGCGCGACCCAGCGAGTCTGCGGCAGGACTATGTAGCGCGAATCAATCTGCGCGAAGCGCTGAACGAACAAGACTTTGCCAAGATCGACTGGAAGGAAGTCGATTCCATCGGCAAACAACGCAACGAAGAGGCACGTAAGTTTCTCGACGGCTTCTACGCCATTTGGCAAACCAACGCACAGGGCTGGCTAACGCAAAAGCTCGGCAAGGAAGTAAAAGTCTCGAACAGCATCGGCAAAGCCTTGGCTGATCGAATTGGACGAGCAATTGCCGAGGAGCGTCCGTTTCATGTGTACCTGATTTTGCCCGTCCATCCGGAGGGAGCGCTGAACGTGCTTAACCTCATGCATCAGGTTCACCTGACCATGCAAAGCCTGGTGTTTGGCGAACAGAGTCTGGTGAAACGAGTTCAACGGCATATGGCGATCAAGGCGATGATGGATCGCAAGTGCACGAAAGAAGAGGCGGAGAAGATTGTTGAGCGCTTGGACAGTAAAAAAGTCCCTGTTTATGCCCAACAGGATTGGTCCAAGTACTTAACACTGCTCAACTTACGCACCTGGGACACCCTTGAAGGAAGGGTCGTTACCGAACAGATTTATATCCACAGCAAGCTACTCATTGCGGATGACCGGGTAGCAATTTTGGGAAGCGCTAATATTAATGACCGAAGCTTGCACGGCAAGCGCGACTCAGAACTTTCGGTCATTGTGCGTGATAGCAGCCCTACTCCCGCCTTGTTGGATGGAGAGAGAACTCACCAAGTCGGTCAATCCATTAACAAGTTGAGAAAGGACTTGTGGAAAAAGCATTTTGGATTAAGCCTTACTAAAAGCTCGTCCGTCGCAGCAGCGACTCATTTGGAAAAATACCTTGATCAACCGGCCTCTGAAAATACATGGAGAGCAATCCAGTCCCAAGCCAGGCAAAACGCGGATGCCTACGAAGAATGCTTCGGCTTCATTCCTCAAAATAAAAATAATAAGTACCCCGCTTCCATATGGCCCACGTGGACATATAGGGACCCTAACAACCTGAGCGCCGGTGGCAAATTAGCCAATCCCATGCCTTATGAAAAACGTTTCTGGGAGAATGAAACCTTAGCGGATGTGAAGGCTTATCCCGCACCTGCAGGGATCAAAGGGTTCATCACCTACCTTCCAATCCAATGGACCTGGAAAGAAAATAACGACTCTGGATTAAACATGACCATCCTCGCGAGCACCCCCAACAAGAAAGATGATAGTACGCTTGCCAGCACAAGCACTAACGATCAGAGCGGAATCGAAAGCGCATGAACTATCAGCTGAGTTTAATAATATTATTTTGTTTTGCCATTCTGAAACCCGCCCATGCCGACTCACCTAAACAAGAATGCGTGGGACGCCTTACTTTCGACGTACCTGAAAAAATAGAATGGGCCACTTACCCTACCGAAAACAAGTTAATAAGCGGGGGCGGCGGGCACACCTTCAGCAAAAATATAAGTTCTGAGAACGAGTACTTATCTTACAATCACAGCGGACTTACCCTTCGAGTAAGCAATATCACTACCCACCATGAATTCGACCTACAGCGCAATGCAATACTTTATACCGACGAAACATCAAAAAAAGAAACCCTTGAAAAGATAGACACTAAGAAAGGCCGCCTGCAAAGCATTCAGGAAATGAATTACAGCACCGACGTCATTGAACGCTTAAAAGACGAGATAAAAATCCTGGAAGAATCAGCCGCCGACAAGACCATTAAAGAGTACGCACTTAACATTTCCGACTCGTATGTCTTTGGTGATAACACCACGCCGTCCCAAGTTCTTCTTTGGCGCAACAATCGCATCTATTATTTCAACTTCAATACGCCAACTAAAAACTCAGCCGAAGACATCAAAGACCTGATCGCCCGCTTCGAACCCCGCGAGCTCTATCAAGTCCCCAATGGCCCAGGCGTCTGCCTGCCCTACGGCTTTATCCATGACGATGGAAAAACCGGTTTCAGCGTCAAAAACAGCCTGCGCTTCACCAGCACGCCAAACGTGATCATGAGCATGATCAATGCCTCGCAAGACGACCCAACCAAAGCCACCACCGGTACCTACAATACGGACCACAATCCCGGCTACGACGCAGAGAAATGGAAAAAGTCGAAGATCATGGAGAAGTTCTACTTCGGTGATCGCATGACCACCCTTGAAGGCTGGCGTCTGGACCCGCGTCCCGAATCTGGCGAACAAGAGCGGGCGTGGTTTGCCATCGCGCATGTCGGTGGTCTTGCCAGCCCGTTGATGGCCGTGCAGATGTTCACGTTCAAGCAAGGCACCGATGGTTTGAAATTCCTGACACCGCCGCCCGAAGCGGTGATTCCGCGTTTTTTGAAATTGACTGAGAGCATCAAGCCACAGTAATCGGGTAGCGTGGTATTTCAGCAAGCTCCACCGGAATACCGCCCCGGCGTCACCCCAAACGTGCGCCGAAACATCGCAATAAACGCACTGACGTTTTCATACCCCAATTCCAGCGCAATGGTCGTCACTGCCTCACCTACCGCCAACAGTTCCAGCGCCCGCAACAATCGCGCGCGCTGGCGCCACTGGCTGAAGGTGAAGCCGGTTTCGCTGACGAAGTGTCGAGCCAGAGTGCGGGCCGACACGCCGCCCCACTGCGCCCATTGCTCCAGCGAGCGGTTGTCGGCCAGGTCATCGACCAGCGCTTGAGTGATCCGGCGCAACCGCTGATCGCGAGGCAGCGGCAAGCCGAAAGGCTCGCTGGGCAGTACGGCGATTTCATCGAGAATCAGTTGGGCGACGCGCTCCTGTCGCGGATCCCGTGCGCCGTCGCCCCAGGTCGCCGCGCGGTCTACGGCTTCACGGAGCAGGCCCGAGGTGGCGATGATGCAAGGTTGCCCTGGCAAACCGATACAGGCAGGCGCCGCCACGTAGACGCTCCAGCCATGGAATGGACCATGGGAGCGCAAGCCGTGCAGGCAGTCCGGCGGAATCCACACCGCGTGGGTGGCCGGCACCACCCAATGATGATCCGCCGCCTCCACCGACAACAACCCGCGCCGCGCCCCCAGCAATTGACCGCGAGCATGCTGGTGCAAGGCGCTTTGGCGCTCGACGGGGCTGTCCAGTGTGACGGCGATCACCGGTGCCGCTGTGGCGGATTGCGCCAGCTCTGTGGATATCAGCGGTTTAGCCATTGGCAGTTTCACGTTATCGAATGACCAGAATGAGGCAGTTTAGCCATGATCGACGCTTTAGGCTGAGCACTCATTCAACAGGAGTCACCGATATGCGCGCCGAAGACTTGCTTCCCGACCACCTCGACCAAGGCCAATTCAATGGCATCACTGTGCGCAAAGGCACGGTCGGGGCTTTTCTGATCAATGCGCGGGTGTTGGCCGACCCACACAGCAGCGCCGAACAACAACGGTCGGCAAAGCAGGACATTATCGAGGCGTTGCCGGCGCTGCGGGCGCTGGGTTTGTTCGAGATTCTGCAAGTGCGCGACGAACGTCTGCGCGAATTGTGCGAACGCCGCTGACACCCACACTCGCGATTAGGGGGCGTGCTGTGCAAGGATGTCAGCCTGCCTCACCGCGAACCGCTGCGGACGCTGATCGAACCTGACCGGTAAGTCACTGTCCCTTGGGTACGCGACGTTTTTTGCCAAGGATCGATATGACCAACCTCAACACCTCCGCCACTTTTGTTCCCGGCCGCCTGGAACAGATGTCTACCCGCATCGCCTTTTTTATCGCCGGCCTTGGTATCGCTGCTTGGGCGCCGCTGGTGCCGTACGCCAAGGCGCGAGCCGGGCTGGATGAAGGGACCCTCGGTTTGCTGCTGTTGTGCCTGGGGGTCGGCTCGATTCTGGCGATGCCGATTGCGGGGCTCCTGGCGACACGTTTTGGTTGTCGTCGCGTGGTGAGCGCCGGGGTGTTGTTGATCTGCGCGGCGCTGCCGTTGTTGGCGACGGTCTCGTCAATTCCAGCGTTGATCGCGACGCTGTTCATGTTTGGCGCGGGGCTGGGCACGGTGGATTCGACGGTGAACCTGCAAGCGGTGATCGTCGAACGGGCCAGCGGCAAGACCATGATGTCGGGCTTCCATGGCTTGTTCAGCTTGGGCGGGATCGTTGGCGCGGCGGGTGTCAGCGCCCTGCTCGGTCTGGGGGTTTCTCCGCTCGGCGCGATGCTGGTGGTCGTGGTGGTGCTGATCGCTGCGTTGCTGAAAGCGGTGCCGCATCTGTTGCCTTACGGCAGTGAAAAGTCCGGGCCAGCGTTTGCCGTGCCCCATGGCATCGTGCTGTTTATCGGCATGATGTGCTTCATCGTGTTCCTCACCGAAGGCGCGGCGCTCGACTGGAGCGCCGTGTTCCTGGTGTCCGAGCGTGGGATCGACACGGCCTATGCGGGGATGGGTTATGCAGCGTTTGCGCTGACCATGACCGCCGGGCGTTTGACCGGGGATGCCATTGTGCGGCGCCTGGGCGCGACGAAAGTGATGGTGTTTGGTGGGCTGACGGGTGCAGTCGGGCTGACGTTGGCGACCTTCGCACCTAGCTGGGAACTGGCGCTGGTGGGTTATGCGCTGGTCGGGGCGGGTTGCTCGAACATCGTGCCAGTGTTGTACACCGCCGTGGGCAAACAGACTGTCATGCCGGAAAGCATCGCCGTGCCGGCCATCACCACCCTCGGTTACGCAGGGATCCTCGCCGGGCCTGCACTGATCGGATTCGTCGCCCATGCCAGCAGCTTGAGTTTTGCATTCGGGTTGATGGCGGTGTTGCTGGTGGCCGTGGCCATTGGCGGGAAAGTATTGAAAGTCTGAACAGCTTCGCGAGCAAGCCCGCTCCCACAGGGGGATCTCCAGTGAACACGGGTTTTGTGTACGGCAGAGATCCAAATGTGGGAGCGGGCTTGCTCGCGAAAGCGGTGGGTCAGGCGACAGCTTTATCGACTGTGAAGTCCTCTTCGCGAGCAAGCCCGCTCCCACAGGGATCTGCAGTGAACACAGGATTTGTGTACGACTGAAGACCAAATGTGGGAGCGAGCTTGCTCGCGAAAGCGGTGGGTCAGGCGACAGCTTTATCGACTGTGAAGCCCTCTTCGCGAGCAAGCCCGCTCCCACCAGGGGATCTCCAGTGAACACAGGATTTGTGTACGGCAGAGATCCGAATGTGGGAGCGAGCCTGCTCGCGAATGAAGCCGCCGAGGTCTATCAGAACCCGACGCTGGCCTGCACAAAGAATGTGCGCGGTGCGCCGACGTAGATGCCGGAGTTGTTGTCGCTGGAGCGGGTGAAATATTGGTGGTCGAACACGTTTTTCACCCCGGCGCCGAGTTTCAGGTTCGACAGTTGTGAACCGAAGTCATAACCGCCGCGCACGTTCCAGGTCACGTAGCCCGGCATGTTGCCGTACTGCCCGTCAGCGCTGCCTTCGGTGATGTAGTTGCCGGTGAAGCTGCCATCAGCGTTCACCCCGGTGCCCGGCGAGCGCTGCTTGGACTGGGCGAAACCGTCGATGTTGTAGGTCCAGCGATTGACGTCATAACGCAGGCCAACAGTCGCCACCTGACGGGAATAGAACGGCAGGTCACGGCCCTTGAAGCCCGGGATCTCGCCCTCATAGGTGGCGCGGGTGTAGGTGAAACCGGCGTTGGCGGTCAGGCCGTCGAGCCGTGGATCGAGCGCCGACATGTCGTAATGCACCGACGCTTCCAGGCCCTGGTGCTTGGTCGCGCCAAGGTTGGTCCAGCCCACGTCGTTGCTGATGTATTGCAGTTCGTCATCGAAGTCGATGTAGAACAGTGTCACTTCCCCGCCCCACACGTCATCGTTGTAGCGCGTGCCGACCTCGTAGGTCTTGGCCTTTTCCGGGCTCAAACCGTTGGCGGTGCTGTCACCCGAACCGCCCTGGCCGAGCTGGAAATACTGCAGGCTGCCGAACGAGGTTTCGTAGTTGGCAAACAGCTTCCAGGCGTCGGACAAGTGATACATCACGCTCAGCGCCGGCAGCGGTTCATTGCTTTCGATGCTGCGGTTTTTCTCTGGAACGCGTTTGCCAACGGTGTCGAGAACCGCGCGGTCGTGCCAGTCAGTGCTGATGTGCTCGAAGCGAATCCCTGGGGTAATGGTCCAGTTGCCGACGTCGATTTTGTTATCGAGGTACACCGAGTTCGCCTCGGTGCCGCCAGTACGATCCTGGAACACATGGCCGTCGGATGTCGGTGTGATCACCGGTTGGTTGTTCACCAATGCCACGCGGCTCGACTGCTCGTGCATCGCTTCCTTGAGGTAGCGATAACCGACGCTGACTTCCTGGGTGGTCGGGCCGACATCGAACACATGGGACACCCGAGGCTCGATGCCCAGGGTGTAATAGGAACGCGGATAAGAGCTGAGGGTTTTCTGGTCGCGGGCGGCGATGTTGCTGCCACGAAAACTGTCGGTGTAGTAGGTCAGCACTTCGGCCTGGGTGCGATCGTCGATCTGCCGCGCCCACTTGAAAGACACATCTTTACGGCGGCCAGTGAAGTTGTCGTAGTCGCGCACGGACTGAAACGGACTGGCGTCGTACTGCTTCTGGGTCAGGCCGCCGGGCATGTCGGCACTGGCGTCGTAGTAGTGGAAATTCAGGCTGAAATCGTCAACGTCGGTGGGCGCCCAGTGAGTCTTGAGGATCACGTCGTCGATGTCATTGCCGTTGTTGCTTTCGCGGTAACCGTTGCCGTTCACCCCGGTGTACAACAGCGCGACGCCCATGCCGTTGTCCGCCGTGCCGCCGACAAACGCGGTGTCGATATGCTTCCAGCCACCGTGCTGGGAAGTTTCCAGGGTGGTGCCGATTTCACCGGTGGCTTTTTCCGGGATGGCGCGGGTGACGAAGTTGATCACCCCGCCGACGTTCTGTGGCCCATAACGCACGGAACCGGCGCCGCGTACCACGTCGATACTGTCGAGGTTGCCCGAGGAAATCGGCGCCATCGACAGTTGCGGTTGGCCGTAAGGGGCGAACGCGGCCGGTACGCCGTCGATCAACACCGTGGAGCGCGGCGACAGGCGCGAGGTCAAGCCACGTACACCAACGTTCAGGGCGATGTCGCTGCCGCCGGTGCCATTGGCGTCCTGCACTTGCACGCCTGGGACACGACGCAGCACGTCGCCGACGTTCATTGCGCCTTGCTCGATCATCGCTTCGCGGCGGATCACCGTCCGCGCGCCAGGGTGGTTTTGCACCACGGCGGCATCGGCGTCACCGAGCCAGTCGCCGACCACTTTGATGTCGGTCACGCCCAGTTCCAGCGGGCCGTTGGACGCGGTGGTCGGCGCCGGCGTCAGGGTCACCGAACCTTCATCGATCTGATATTCCAGGCCACTGCCTTGCAGCAATTGGCGCAGGGCCTGTTCCGGGGACAGATTGCCGTCCACCGCCGGGGCTTGTTTGCCGGCGACCAGTTCCGGACTGAAAAAAACCTGCAACGAGGTTTGCTGACCGAGCTGGCTCAAGGCCTGGCCCAGCGGCTGCGCCTGGATGTGAATGGCATCGGCGGCGAACGCCTGAGGCAGCGCTGCACTGACAGCCAATGCCAGCGCGAGCGGCAGCCAAGGTAATTTGTTGTTTTTAGCGGTGGTTTTTTTCACGTCGAACGTTGTCCTGTGGATCGCAAGAATACGCGGCTGTTAATGCAAACCAGTTGCAGTTGGACAAGAAGACGAAGAACTCGAAAAAAACCTGAATCTATCGCGCAATTATTTCCTGACTGCCATCAGGAAGCGTGCGCACGTCCACCGGAAGAATGCTCGGCAAGGCCTTGAGCAGTGCATCGGTGTTGTCGGATTTGAACACGCTGGTCAGGCGCAAATTGCCCACTTTTTCGTTGCCGACCGTGAGCGGCTTCTCGCGATAGCGCGACACTTCGGCGGCGACTTCGGCAAGGCTGGCGTTATTGAACACCAGTTTGCCGCTGCGCCACGCGGTCAGTTCCTGCGGGTTGACTGCGTAGGCGGCGGCCACTTTGCCTTGGGCATCGATCTGCGTACCGAGGCCAGCGGTGAGGTTGATGAAATCGGTGCCGTAACCCTGAACCTTGACCGTGCCCTGCTCCACCGCGACCCTGGTTTGGGCCGGGTCCCGGCGCACATCGAAGCGGGTGCCGGTGACCGTGACCTGGCCGTTGCCGGTCTCGACCACGAACGGCCGGCTGGTGTCGTGCTCGACGCTGAACATCGCCTCGCCTTCCGTCAGTTCGATGCCCCGACGATTCTTTTCAAAGCGCACCTGCACCCGGCTGCGACTGTTGAGGTCAATCACCGAGCCGTCCGGCAACGCCACATGCTGGCGCTCGCCCAGGGCCGTGGAAAATTCCGCAGTGTAAGTCGACGGGTGATTCAAACTGCTGAACAAGCCAAGGCCCAGCGCCACCGCCAACACACTCGCGGCCACCGCATAACGCACCAGCGGACGTCGCTTGCGGCGCTCAACCGGGGCTTCGCACAAGGCTTGCAGACGCTTGGCGGGCAGCAGATCCGCCGCCGTCCACAAGCCCTGAAGCAATTGAAATTCATCGCGGTGCTGCGGATGTTCGTGCAGCCAGACTTCGAAACGTCGATGTTCCTCGACGTCCACCGCAGGCTCCTGCAAACGCACAAACCACCGTGCCGCCTCGTCGCGAACCGCTGTTTGCCCGCACGCGCAATCACGAGTATCCATCATGGAAATTCCTGTTTGGCCGGGGATGAAAAGGCGCGGCCGATCATGGCTGCAATCCGTCGAGACGATCACGCAAGTGCCGCAGGGTGCGGATCATATACTTTTCCACCATGTTCTTGGACAGCCCCAACCGCTCGGCGATTTCCGCCTGGGTCAGGCCTTCGATCTTCTGCCAGACAAACACCTTGCGACAGTTGATCGGCAACTCGGTGAGCGCCCGTTCAATGGAGTCGGCCAACTGGATCGCATGCATGAAATGCTCCGGGTCGCCGGATGACGACACACTGTGATCAATCGCCTCGGACTCCATGGCGCCCCGCCGATCCTCACGCCGATACCCATCCACCGCAATGTTACGCGCGGTCTGGTGCAAATACGCCCGAGGCTGCTCCACCGCCGCCGAATCCGACTCAAGCACCCGCACAAAGGTGTCATGGGCCAAGTCCTCGGCCTGCTGACGATTTCTCAGGCGACGGGTCCAGGTGCCGATCAACTCTTCGTAATGCTCGAAAAAGCCGTGGGTGCGGGGCAGCTTGGGGGTCATTGCGGTGTGCTGTGGGGAGGAGGCGTGAATAGTAATGCTTCCTATTAAGCCCGGCAAATCATTCCTCAGTAGCCTGATGAACGTAGGTTTTCAAAGAGGATTTCAGTGCCCGCCCCTCACCTGAGATCATCATTTTTTCGAAATCACACCACTCATGTATTGATGTAGATCGCGCAGATCATCAACGCTCCAAGCGTGCGGCGGTATCTTTACCCCATTCTCTCGCAATGTTTTCGGAATCAAGTTTCCATTTGGGCGGAGTATTACCGATGACACAATGACGCCCGGATAATCAGTTAGCCGTTTCTTGAAAGCGGGGGTTGTCAGATCAGGTGTTGGTGGATTGCTTTTATCAGCCAATGGCCCGGTTCCTTTGATATCGGCTCCATGGCACACGGAACATCTCTGCAAATAGAGATTTTTCCCGTTGAGAGTGTCCGCAAAGGACAGCGATGTTTGAGCTAATAATAAAAATCCTGGTAAAGCGATGAACGCTATTTTCATTTCCATATGACCTTGTTGGATAGATTGGATCTGAATCAAGGGTGAATCTCGGAAGTGCCACTGCAACACGCGATTCTGTCGATTTTGCGCCACGGTCCACGAGTTACTCAATGTGCCGTTATGGGTTTTAGTCGACTTTCTTGAAGGGGCGACGCTCTGTTCCTCATCGCGGAGCACCGTTCCCCCACCCTTGATCATTCCCCCACCCAACTCGTCGCAATCCATCAATCCCCACCCTTCCCCGCGCCATAGATTAACTCCCAGAACAAGCAGCCGTGCCGTGCGGCCAGTCCCTGTGGAGATCACCCCATGCAAAATTTCCAGACCCGCAAACAGCAAAGCCCCGTCGAGGGTTGGGATCATCAGGACCCGGAAGAAGCCTTCACCCTGCCCTCGCGTTACTTCTTCGACGAGACGCTGTTCAAGGCTGAGCGCGACAATATTTTCATGCACGCCTGGCACGTGGCCGGGCATGTCAGTGAGTTCGCCGAGCCGGGGCAGTATGTGGTCACGGATCTGTTTGATCAGAGTGTGGTGGTGGCGAGAAATCGGCAGGGCCAGATTCACGGGTTCCACAACGTTTGCCAGCATCGCGGCAATCGCTTGCTTGAAGAGCGGCGCGGTACAACGGGCGGCGTGGTGCGTTGTGCTTATCACTCGTGGTGCTATGAGATGGACGGCACCCTGCGTGGTGCGCCGCGTTGCGAGAAGATGAAGAACTTCGAGTTGCAGCAGTTCAATATTCCGCAGGTGCGTACTGAAGAGTTGGGCGGGTTTATCTACTTCAATCTGGATCCGGCAGCGGCGTCATTGCGCGATCTGTTTCCCGGTGCCGATGAGGAGATGCGTCGGGTATTTCCTAACCTGGCGAACATGCGCCTGATCGAGGAACAGGACGTGATCGTGCCGGCCAACTGGAAGGTGATCATGGACAATTCCATCGAGGGTTATCACTTCAAGTTGTCCGGGCCGTGCCATATCGACCTGGCCAAGTTGATCGACTTCAAGGGCTATCAGTTGACCAAACGCGACAACTGGTGGACCTACATCGCCCCGGCCAACCTCTCGGTGACCGAAGCCTACGGCGTACCGCTGAAGCCTGAAGTAAACCCGGATGAGTGCTTCTTCAATATCGGCATGTGGCCGAACAATACTTTCTACACCTTCCCGTTTTCGGAGTTTCTGGGCTCTTTCATCATGATCCCGCTGGACGCCGAACGCTCGTTGCTGCGCTTCGGCTACTACTCGAACAACGGCGAAACGGCGGCGGTCAGCGCGTCGTGCATGAAGTGGATGAATGAAGATCTGGGGCCGGAGGATATTGCGCTGAACATCTCGGTGCAGAAAGGCCTGCACTCGCTGGGTTATGACCAGGGCCGCTACATGATCGATGCCCAGCGCAGTAATGAAAGTGAGCATTTGGTGCATCACTTTCACAAGCTGGTGTTTAACGGGATTCATGGGCCCGGTGCAATCTGAACCAAACACAGTCCATGTGGGAGCGAGCTTGCTCGCGAAGGCGGTGTATCAGGCAACACAACTGTCGGCTGACACACCGCCTTCGCGAGCAAGCCCGCTCCCACAGGGTTTAGTGTCGAGAATCTTCGTTAATGGAGCACAACAAACCATGGCCAATCATGAGTTTGATTACCTGATTGTGGGCGCAGGCTCGGCGGGTTGCGTGTTGGCCAATCGCTTGAGCGAGGATCCCAGCGTGCGGATTCTGGTGCTGGAAGCCGGGCCGGCGGACAAGAGCTGGACCATCGACATGCCCTCCGCCGTGGGCATAGTGGTCGGCGGCACGCGCTACAACTGGAGCTACAACTCCGAGCCGGAACCGTACCTGGACGGTCGCCGGATCGGCACGCCGCGTGGCCGGACCCTGGGCGGTTCGTCGTCGATCAATGGCATGGTCTACATCCGTGGCCATGCGCGGGATTACGACGGTTGGGCCGAGCAAGGTTGTGACGGCTGGAGTTATCAGGAAGTGTTGCCGTACTTCAAACGCGCGCAATCCCATGCCGACGGCGCCGACGATTACCGTGGGGCGAGCGGGCATCTGCACGTCACCCCTGGCGATACGCAAACGCCGTTGTGCGCGGCGTTTCTGGCGGCGGGTGCCGAGGCTGGATATGGCTTGAGCGACGACCTGAATGGTTATCGTCAGGAAGCCTTCGGGCCGGTGGATCGCACCACTCGCAACGGGCGGCGCTGGAGCACTTCGCGGGGGTATCTGAGCGAAGCCTTGGCGCGCGGAAACGCTCAGGTATTCACCGACGCCTTGGCGTTGCGCATTCTGTTCGATGGCCAACGCGCCATCGGCATCGAGTACGAGCAGAACGGCGAGACCCATCAAGCACTCGCCCGCCGCGAGGTGTTGCTCACCGCCGGAGCGATCAATTCGCCGCAGCTGTTGCTACTGTCTGGCATCGGCCCTGCGGCGGAATTGCGCGACCTCGGCATTAGCGTAATCCACGACCTGCCCGGCGTCGGCAAACGGCTCAACGATCACCCGGACACGGTCATCCAATACCTGTGCAAAAAACCGGTGTCGCTGTATCCGTGGACCACCGCGCCGGGCAAGTGGTGGATCGGCGCTCGCTGGTTCGTCACCCATGACGGACTCGCGGCGAGCAATCACTTCGAAGCCGGGGCGTTTATCCGCTCGCGCGCCGGGGTCGAACATCCCGACCTGCAACTGACCTTCATGCCGCTGGCGGTGCAACCGGGCAGCGTCGATCTGGTGCCGGGCCACGCGTTCCAGATCCATATCGACCTGATGCGTCCCGCCAGTCTGGGCAGCGTCACCCTTAACAGCGCCGACCCTCGACAACCGCCACGCATCCTGTTCAATTACCTGAAAACCGAGCAGGATCGAGCCGACATGCGCGCCGGCGCATGTCTGGTGCGCGAGATCATCGAGCAACCGGCCATGGCCGCGTTCAAAGGTGAAGAATTGGTCCCCGGCCCTCACGCCCAGAGCGATGAAGCGCTGGACGCCTGGGCCAGGCAGGTCACGGAAACCGGCTACCATGCCAGCGGCACCTGCAAGATGGGCCCGCTGGGCGATCCCGAAGCGGTGGTCGATCCGCACTTGCGTGTGCACGGCCTCGACGGCTTGCGAGTGGTGGACGCTTCGATCATGCCGGTGATCGTCAGCGGCAACACCAACGCGCCGACGGTGATGATCGCGGAAAAGGCCAGCGACCTGATCCGTGGCCGGCCAGCGCTGGCGATGGTTGATGCTCCGGTCTGGATTCATCCGCAGTGGCAGACTCGACAACGATAGAGATCGCTCATGAATGATCAGTCGTCCAATAGCACTGAAAGCCGCTTCACCTGGCGGCGTGGCGATGTCGCGCCGTTGCGCGTCGCGGTGTTGTTGCTGCCGTCGTTTTCCAACTTTGGCCTGGCGGCGGTGCTGGAGCCGTTGGCGATTGCCAATTGGCTGACCCAGCGCCAGATATTCGAATGGTCGCTGTTGTCCCTGGACGGCGAACCGGTGCAGGCCAGCAATGGCCTGATCAGCGTGGCCAACGACGGTCTGCGCGCCGATCAGGGTTTTGATGTGTGCCTGGTGATCGCCAGTTTCGATGTGCACAAACACAGCCGCAACCTGGCGCTCAAGAGTTGGCTGCGCAAGCAAGCGTTGTTCGGCGCGGTGCTGATGGGCGTGGAAACCGGCACCGAATTGCTCGCCGCTGCCGGTGTTTTGGACGGCTATGAGGCCGCCGTGCACTGGGACAATCTGCAAGGGTTTCAGGAGAGCTATCCGCGGGTCCATGCCAAGCCGCAGCTCTACACCCTGGAACGCCAGCGCATGACGTGCGCCGGCGCCACTACGACTCTGGATATGCTGCTCGGCTGGATCGGCCAAAGCGTCGACAGCGACCTGTCCCGGGAAATCGCCATGCACTTGTTGATGGGGCATGTGCGGGCGCCGGCCGACAATCAACTCGACGGCGGCCTGACCAACACCGGGATGTACGGCAGCAAGATCCGCCGGGCGGTGCAGTTGATGGAAAAAGCCTTGGAAGAGCCGCTGGATTGTGAGGCGATTGCCAGTCAGGTCGGGCTGTCGCGGCGGCAGCTGGAGCGTCAGTTCAAGCATCAGACCGGATTGTCGCCGCTCAAGTACTACATCACATTGCGCCTGGCCAAGGCCCACAGTTTGCTGCAACAAACACGACTGAGCGTGGCCCAGGTGGCGGCGTGCTCAGGCTTCGGCTCACTGGAGCATTTCTCCCGCACCTACCGCGCCCGCTTCGGCTGCCCGCCCAGCGAAGACCGCAGCCAGCTCTTTACCGCCCCGGTGATGCGCCAGCCCTTGAGCAAGGAACGGCGCCCGGCCGAGGCGGATTGATTTGCACCCGATACCCCCACTCGTCGTAGCAGCTCGTTCGGTTCTGTAGCAGCTGCCGAGGTACGAGGCTGCGTTCGGCTTGTAGCAGCTGCCGAGGTACGAGGCTGCGTTCGGTTCTGTAGCAGCTGCCGAGGTACGAGGCTGCGTTCGGTTCTGTAGCAGCTGCCGAGGTACGAGGCTGCGTTCGGTTCTGTAGCAGCTGCCGAGGTACGAGGCTGCGTTCGGTTCTGTAGCAGCTGCCGAGGTACGAGGCTGCGTTCGGCTGCGAAGCAGTCGTGAAGTCGATCGATGCGGTGTTTCAGTAAAACCGCGAGCCTCGGTTTTACGACTGCTTCGCAGCCGAACGCAGCCTCGTACCTCGGCAGCTGCTACAAACCGAGTACAGGCATCGGCAGTTGCTAAAGATCGTGTTACGGCCTGATTAACCGATAGTCAGGCTCTTCCTCATCCAGAATCTCCATCAGCGCGTTGAAATGCTTGTCGGCAAAACCTGGGTAATCCAGCCATTGCCGGCAGGTCTTGCGTGCGATTTCGTCGCTGGCGATGCGCAATTCGCGGCCGGTGGACAGCGCGGTGATGTAGGTCTCGCAGGCGCGTTCGAAGTAGTACAAATCATCGAAGGCCTGGGCGATGCTCGTCGCTGCCACCAGCAAGCCATGGTTGCCCATCAACATGATCGGTTTATCGCCGAGCAAGTGACTGACCCGCTCCGCCTCCTCGCCCAAGCCCATGCCGTCGAAACCTTCGTCTATCGCTACCCGCTCGAAAAAACGCATGGAATTCTGCTCGATCGGTGGCAGCCGCGAATCCGTCAGGCACGCCAGCGCCGTCGCGTATTTAGAGTGGGTGTGCAGGATGCAACGGGCGTGGGGCTGGTTGCGGTGGATCGCGCTGTGCAAAGCCCACGCGGTGATGTCCGGCGCGTCCGGGCGGTCGAGGCTGGCCGGGTCATCGGCGTTGACCAACAGCAAGTCGCTGGCCTTGATCCGCGAGAAGTGCTTGCCGTACGGGTTGATCAAAAAATCCCGACCGTCCCCCGACACCGCGACGCTGAAGTGATTGGCGATGGACTCGTGCAGGTTCAGCCGCGCCGCCCAGCGAAAGGCGCAGGCCAGACGGATGCTCAGTTGCTCGACAGGTGGATTCATCATGTGCCCTCGGCGTGGTGGATCGGCTTTCCGGCAGTGTAGAGAGACGCCGACGCGGCACTTGATGGGAAACGACATTGGTTGCCGTTATTTCGCGGCGTGGCCACCGTGGGAAAACGGCATGGTTATGCCGTGTTTGATCAAGAGCACCGCTTCCGGCACCTACATAGTGAGCGTCACGACCCACTTGGCTGGAGACATCGATGGTGCAGATTCCGTTGTTCATTGCAGGTGTTTGGCAGGCGCCGCAGCAGGCGCGATATCGCGATGTGATCAACCCCGCGAACGAGGACGTGCTGGCGCAGGTGGCCGTGGCCGGAGCGGTCGATGCGAGGTTGGCCATCAGCGCTGCACGCGAGGCGTTTGATGAGGGACCGTGGCCGACGATGCCAGTCACCGAACGCGCGCAACTGATGCAGCGGATCGCCGGGCTAATCGAAAAGGACGCCGAGCATCTGGCGCGCCTGGAAACCCTCAACGCCGGCAAGACTTTGGGTGAAAGCCTCGGTGACGTCGGCAATGTGGTCGCCACGTTTCGCTTCTACGCCGCCCTGCTGGAAACCGAAAGCGCCAGCGTCAACAGCCACGCGCCCGCGCATGTCATCAGCTTCAACCAGCGTGAACCGGTGGGTGTCTGCGCGTTGATCGCGCCGTGGAATTATCCGCTGCTGCAAGCGGTGTGGAAGATAGCCCCGGCCCTCGCCGCCGGCAATACCGTGGTGTTCAAACCCAGCAGCCTGACGCCGATGACTGCTCACCGCTTGACCGAATTGCTCGCTGAAGCAGGGTTGCCGAGCGGCGTGTTCAACTTGCTCTGCGGTCCTGGCGAAGTCGGTGAATTGCTTGCTGCCAGTGATGAGGTGGACCTGGTATCGCTGACCGGTGGCGCTGGGGCTGGCGGCAAGGTGATGCGTGCTGCCAGTGGCAATTTCAAGCGTGTGGCGCTGGAGTTGGGTGGCAAGAATCCGAACATCGTGTTCGCCGATGCGGACTTCGAAGTGGCGCTGGATCAGGCGCTGAACGCGGTGTTTTTCAACGCAGGGCAGATCTGTTCCGCCGGGTCGCGCTTGCTGGTGGAGGACGGGATTCATGATCGATTTGTCGAGGCGTTGCAGCAGCGGATTCTGAAGATTCGCCTCGGTGACGGTCTCGATCCATTGACGCAAATGGGCCCGCTGATTTCCGCCCATCAGCGCGATCTGATCCTGACGATGATTGCCGGCGCGGTCGAACAAGGCGCGACTTTGTTGGCGGGCGGCACAGTTCCCGAACAGTTCGAGCGCGGTTTCTGGCTGCGCCCGACCTTGCTCGGCAACGTGCGCGCGGACATGCGCATCGCTCGGGAGGAAATCTTCGGCCCGGTGATTACCGTCGAGCGTTTCAGCGGCGAAGCCCAGGCGCTTCGACTGGCCAACGACACGCCCTATGGCCTGGCCGCTGGCGTCTGGACCAAAGACTTGGGCAAAGCCTATCGCATGGCCAAGCGGCTGCGGGTCGGCACCTTGTGGATCAACGACTACAACGCCGCGTTTCCCCAGGCGCCGTGGGGTGGCTTCAAGTCCAGCGGCATCGGGCGTGAACTGTCCCGCGCCGGGCTCGATGAGTTTACTGAGCTCAAGCACATCTACCTCAATACCGAGCCGGCACCGTTGAACTGGTTTGGGGTTGATTGAGAGAAAAGTTCAACGGACACAAACCCTGTGGCGAGGGGGCTTGCCCCCGTTCGGCTGCGAAGCAGTCGTCAATTCAGAGCACTCGATTTGTCTGAAAGGACGCCGGGGGCCGCTGCGCGCCCCAACGGGGGCAAGCCCCCTCGCCACAAAAGGCCCCTCGCCAGGTTTCGCATCACCCATAACAACAAGACCACCACACCCCAAACCGCTGCCCACGTTTACCTTTGAGGAGTTGACCCAATGAAAGCCTTGCTCTTGCTTGCAACCCTTACCCTGCCACTCCTGGCACAGGCAGCGGAACCCGAGTCCTGCGCCACGGTGCGGTTTTCCGATGTCGGCTGGACCGACATCACCGTCACCACCGCCATCACCAGCGAAGTGCTCGAATCCCTCGGCTACACCACCAAAACCACCCTGCTGTCGATCCCCGTGACCTACCGCGCCCTGGCTTCAGGCAAAGACCTTGACGTGTTCCTCGGCAACTGGATGCCCACCACCGAAAACGACATCAAACCGTTCCGCGACGCCGGCACCGTCGAAACCGTGCGCGCCAACCTGCACGGCGCCAAATACACCCTGGCCGTGCCGAATTACGTGTACGACGCCGGGCTGCACGACTTTGCCGACATCGCCAAATTCAAGGACAAGCTCAACGGCCAGATCTACGGCATCGAACCGGGCAACGACGGCAATCGACTGATCCAGACAATGATCGACAAAGACGCCTTCGGCCTGAAGAGTTTCAAAGTCGTCGAATCCAGCGAAGCCGCCATGCTCTCGCAACTCAGACGCGCCACCCGCAAGAATGAATGGATGGTGTTCCTCGGCTGGGAACCGCACCCGATGAACACCCGCAACAAGATGAAGTACCTCAGCGGCGGCGATGAATACTTCGGCCCTAATTTCGGCCAGGCGACGGTGTACACCAATGTGCGTAAGGACTATCTGAAGGAGTGCAGCAATGTCGGCCAATTGCTGCAGAACATGGAGTTCAGCCTGGCGATGGAGAACCAGTTGATGGATGCGGTGTTGAACCAGAATCAAAAGCCAAGGGCCGCGGCAAAGGCGTGGTTGAAGGCGAATCCGAAGGTGCTTGAGGCTTGGTTGGTCGGGGTTACCAGTCGGGATGGGAAGGATGGGTTGAAGGTGGCCGGCGCTCGTTTGGCGGCTCAATAACTTGGAAAGCATTATCCGTAGGAGCAGCCAAAAGCGGCTCCTACGAAACTCATCTCACAGTGCTTTAAGCATGTGCTGAATGGCTTTGTGTCCGGATTTTGGGGCCTCGGTAAAAAAGTCAGCAATACGAGCCGCAAATTCTTGGGTGTTCTGAAAAGACTCATTCATCGTCAAAGCCGTGTCATTGATCGAAACCATGACATAAGCGCGCTGGCCATTGCCGATAAAACCTAAAGAGGCGTGATCATTGCCATGGTGCAAGATCACCAGAATTGAATCTCGGGTGATCGGATACTTTTCTACTTCCCACTCGGGTGGCTCGCTCCTGCCGAACACCTGAGCGAGTCTGGACAAGAATGGAGCTCGCCGAGCCGCCTCTCCCTGTAACGTCTGGTTTGCCAAAACAAGTACTCTGCTCCAGGCATCAACATCATAAGTAGCGCGACGATCAGAACACGCACTTGAGTACGATTCAGCGGAGGCCATGCATGTGTCGTCGGTTATCCATGGAGACACATCGCTGAAATCACTGGAGGTGGACATTTCCTCTTTGTACTTACTGAGAAAGTGCTGGACAGAGGCGACTGCCGAGCCCGGCATTTGGTACGAGTCTTCAGTTCCCATAGGAAGATCAAGATAAAGATCATCCAGTACCAATGGCCTTGGGGAACGATCAAACGGCGCACCATCATTTACCCAGCTAACATCTGAACGCTCTGAACTCAACTCATCAAACTGCTCCAACAAAGCAATCAGCTGATCTCGTTGAGCCGGGTCGGACATTATTTCAGCGATCAGCGCGGCGGACGCTTCGTATCCACTTTGCGTTTCCAGATCAGCATCGAACCCCTTCAGCTCGCGAAGCGCATGAGCAAGTTCGGCTTTTGAAAGTTGAGGTCTGGCATCAGTCATAAAATTTACTCTACCTCCCGGCAGTTCATTGCGCAAAGTTGGACCATGACCGCCTATCGCCGAGCGTCATAGCGTGCAGAAAACGCCTGCGCATCTGATCCGCTCAAGTAGAAGTACTCATCAGGGCAGCCTCTGCGCCACACCGCTGTAATACTGCCATTGCGAGGTGACAGCCGGCGCATTCTGCAACCCGCCTCATAGAAATCGATGAGTTTCCTGCCTCCTTTGGGATCTGCATGTAACAACAACTCTCCATCCCCACCTTCGTCCAGCGCAGCCTGGATCGTGCAATCAATCAAAGCCTTGGCAACACCTCGAACGGCTGGCTGACACAGAAGCTGTTCGTACACTTCAGCGGGCGCATCAGATAAGTACCAAGTAAAAGCGCGCTGTCGTTCTACACCCTGGACGTTGCAATGAAGCTTTGGCACGAGAGAAAGCATACCAATGGGAAATTTCTGCTCGCCCTTCGACAGGACAACACACATCGCTTTGCCCTTTTCGGAGAAGTTGCCAGGTAACTGGGTGAGGTAATTGTGGATGGCGACGAGTTTCAGATTATTTGGCCAACGCCATCCGACATCCGCCCGGGTTTTCTGACTCGCAAGGCCGTCATGCGAGTAATGACTGTCGACGATAGGTTGAACTGCTTCGTGCCAATGCCTGGCCAACGCTTTAGTCATCGGCACGACACTGACTTTCACTTGGAATGGGGTCCCGGAGGCGTCACTGGCGAGCAGCGATGCTATGGGCCGCTGTAGCGGCATAAGTGAGCTTCCTTGCACGTGGAATTTACGATTCTGTGAGATTTCAGTTGCTGCCCATCAAGCTAGCACAGGGTTCTGAACAACACGCCGGGCGGCACTTTTCAGAATATTTCTGCGGCATAGAGGCCAGCACAGCACTTGCGAAACTGCGCCTTTGGCATCAGCGTCCTGGCAGCTCACGCCTAACCTGACGACCGGCAGCAAAAATCAATTGCCACAAAATATTACATGCGTCATATTACGGTCGTAATAACGACTCGCTCTTCACAGGTATTTCCCCATGACCAGCATGCCCACCGTTGAACCCGACCTGGCTGTCCCGGTGACCACCACCAAGCCGCCCGTGCTCAAACGTTTGCTTCTGCTGACCGTGGCCATCGCGGCACTGATCGGCCTCGGGTTGTACGGCGCCCACTGGTGGACGGCCGGGCGATTCCTTGAGGAAACCGACGATGCCTACATTGGCGGCGACGTCACGGTGATCGGGCCGAAAGTCGCGGGTTATATCGAAGAAGTGCTGGTCACCGACAACCAGAAGGTGAAGGCCGGCGACGTGCTGGTCCGCCTGGATTCGCGCGACTACCGCGCCAACCTGGCCAAGGCTGAAGGCGCGGTCGCTGCCGAAGAGGCCCTGCTCGCCAACCTTAATGCCACCGAACAATTGCAACACGCGGTAATCGGCCAGGCCCGCGCCGGGATCGATGCGGCGGGCGCCGAAACCGCTCGTTCGCGGGATGACGATGCGCGCTACAAAAAACTGGTCGGCAGCAACGCGGTCTCGGTGGAAAGTGCGCAGCGCGCCAACGCCACCTTCAAGACCGCACAGGCGATCAGCGCCCGGGCCCAGGCAGAGTTGCTCGCTTCCCAGCGTCAGCTGGACGTGATCGAAACCCAGAAACAACAGGCCCGCGCCGCGTTGATGCAAGCCAAGGCCGAACGGGATCTGGCGCAACTGAACGTCGGCTACACCGAACTCAAGGCGCCGGTGGACGGCGTGGTCGGTAATCGCCGGGCGCGGGTTGGCGCTTATGCCCAGGCCGGTTCACAACTGTTGTCGGTGGTGCCGTCGAGCGGACTGTGGGTCGATGCCAATTTCAAGGAAGACCAATTGGCGCGGATGACCTCCGGCCAGCGCGTGATCATCCGTGCCGACGTGCTCTCTGGCCAGGTTTTCCACGGTCATCTCGACAGCCTCGCCCCGGCCAGTGGCGCGCAGTTCAGCGTGTTACCACCGGAAAACGCCACGGGTAACTTCACCAAAATCGTCCAGCGCGTGCCGGTGCGCATCGTGCTTGATCCAGCGGATGGTGTGCTCGGTCATCTGCGTCCAGGCCTGTCGGTGACCGCTGAAGTCGACACCCGCGACGAGGATAAAACCCCAGCTGTGGCCAGCGCACCATGAGCACCGTCGCCGCCCCCGCGCAACCGTTCAATGCCGCCACGATGGCGACGGCGACCAAAGTCTTCGCCTTCGCCAGCATGTGCATCGGCATGTTCATTGCGCTGCTGGATATTCAGATTGTCTCCGCTTCGTTGCGCGACATCGGCGGCGGGCTCTCCGCCGGCACCGACGAAACCGCATGGGTGCAGACCAGTTACCTGATCGCTGAAATCATCGTAATTCCGTTGTCCGGCTGGTTGTCCCGAGTGTTCTCGACCCGTTGGCTGTTCTGCGCCTCGGCGGTCGGTTTCACCCTGGCCAGCCTGCTCTGCGGTGTGGCCTGGAACATCCAGAGCATGATCGCTTTCCGCGCCCTGCAAGGGTTTCTCGGCGGCTCGATGATCCCGCTGGTGTTCACCACCGCGTTCTTTTTCTTCACCGGCAAACAACGGGTGATCGCCGCCGCGACCATCGGTGCGGTGGCTTCACTGGCGCCGACATTGGGCCCGGTGATCGGTGGTTTCATCACTGACGTGTCGTCCTGGCACTGGCTGTTCTACATCAACCTGGTGCCGGGGATTTTTGTCGCCGTGGCAGTGCCGATGCTGGTCAAGATCGACCAGCCGGAACTCTCGCTGCTCAAGGGCGCCGACTACCTCAGCATGGTGTTTATGGCGCTGTTTCTCGGCTGCCTGGAATACACCCTCGAAGAAGGCCCGCGCTGGAACTGGTTCAGCGACAGCACCATCCTGACAACTGCGTGGATCAGCGGCCTCGCCGGGTTGGCCTTCATCGGACGAACCCTGCACGTGGCCAATCCAATTGTTGATTTGCGCGCCTTGAAGGACCGCAACTTCGCCCTCGGTTGCTTCTTTTCATTCGTCACCGGGATCGGCCTGTTCGCCACGATTTACCTGACGCCGCTGTTTCTCGGCCGGGTGCGTGGCTACAGCGCGCTGGACATTGGCCTGGCGGTTTTTTCCACCGGGGTGTTCCAGATCATGGCGATTCCGCTGTACGCCTTTCTGGCCAATCGCGTCGATCTGCGCTGGATCATGATGACCGGCCTGGGGCTGTTCGCGTTGTCGATGTGGGATTTCAGCCCGATCACCCATGACTGGGGCGCCCGGGAATTGATGCTGCCGCAAGCCTTGCGCGGGATTGCGCAGCAACTGGCAGTGCCGCCAGCGGTAACCCTGACCTTGGGTGGCCTGGCGCCGTCGCGGCTCAAACATGCTTCGGGGTTGTTCAACCTGATGCGCAATCTCGGCGGTGCGATTGGTATTGCGGCGTGCGCCACCATCCTCAACGACCGCACCAACCTGCACTTCACGCGGTTGGCGGAGCACTTGAACAGCACCAACGAAGCGCTCAACCAGTGGCTGTCCCAGGTCGGCAATAACTTCGCCGCCCTTGGCCAAAGCGGTGACGCGGGGGTCACCGCCAGCCTGCATCAGCTGTGGTTGCTGACATACCGCGAAGCCCAGACACAAACCTACGGCGACGCATTTTTGATGATCATGGTCTGCTTCATCATCGCCACGGCGATGGTGCCCTTGATGCGCAAGGTGCAACCACCGGCCGCGCCGTCAGCAGACGCTCACTGATCAGGCTTGAGGCATTTTGCGGAAGCCAATCGCCAGGCGGTTCCAGGCGTTGATGGTGGTGATGGCGACGGTCAGGTCGACCATTTCCTTGGGGCTGAACTCAGAGACAGCCAATTCATAGTCTTCGTCCGAAGCGTGGGTCTGGCTGATCAGGGTCAGGGATTCGGTCCAGGCCATCGCCGCACGTTCACGCGGGGTGAAGAACGGCGTTTCGCGCCAGGCCGACAAGGTGGCCAGGCGACGCTCATCTTCACCGCCCTTGCGGGCATCGGCGCTGTGCATATCGAGGCAGAACGCGCAGCCGTTGATTTGCGAAGTGCGCAGCTTGACCAGTTCGATCAGGTTCTTTTCCAGCGGCAGTTTCGAGACAGCGGTTTCCAGGGCGATCATGGCTTTGAGCGCGTCTGGGGAAGCAGTGTAGAAATCGATACGAGGTTTCATGGTGGGCTCCATCACAAGTGGGTGTGGAGCTACGTTAATCCCGCCCACGCCTGGGACAAATAGCCAATATTCGGGAAGTCGAGGAGGCCATTCACGCCCGATTACGCAACCACTGCAAAAACCCCTTCTTCGGCACCACCACCGGTTCGTCCTGGGTCAACGTCCGCGCCTTGTGCAAACGGAAATCCAGCAAGGCTTTCATCGCATCGTTGATGTCGTGACGTGCGTCCAGGCAAGGTTTCAGGTAAGCCTTTTCAATGCGGTACAGGGCACAGAATGTCTTGGCGGTAAACGCGGCGGGCACCGAGGTATCGGACAGAATGCCAGCCTCGCCAATAACCTCGCCCGGCCCCATGCGCCCGGATTCGAACGGCGTGCCGTGCCGCATCAGAGTCACCGAAATCACCCCGGACTCGATGATGAACAAGTGATCGCTGACCTCCCCCGCCGCCAGGATCGTCTCGCCGGCGCGGAAGGTTTGCAGGGTCATGTTCTGGCTGAAGGTTTCTTTCTCTTCCTGGCGCAGGGTCGAGAAAATCGCCGAGCTTTCCAGCAGCGCCCTCGGCCGGGACACGTTGCTCGGCGGGTTGGGCTCCACACTCGACAGCAGATTGATGCCGGACGCCTGCAAGTGCCGATACGCCAGGTCGAACAGCAGATTGCGCACGGTGCGCTTCTGGTCCATCGAGGCGACAAACCCGCTGATTTCGTATTCGACCCCGGCGCTGCTGGAGCTTTTCAGGGCGACATTCGGTGCCGGGTGATCGAGCAGCAGACGGCAGCCCTGCATCGCCCGCTCCAGGGCTTCGACCACGGTGTTTGGCCGTGCATGTGGGCTCAGTTGCAGGCAGATGGACACGCCGAACATGTCGCTCGGCCGACTGAAGTTGATGATCTTGGCCTTGGCCGCCAGGGAGTTGGGAATCACCGCCAGGCTGCCTTGGGCGGTTTGCATGCGCGTGGCACGCCAGTCGATGTCTGTGACCCGGCCTTCGGTGCCGTCGATGGAGATCCAGTCATCGATTTGATAAGGCTTGGTGGTGTTGAGGACGATGCCGGAGAACACGTCGCTGAGGGTACTTTGCAGCGCCAGGCCGACGATGATCGCCACCGCGCCGGAGGTGGCGAGGACGCCTTTGACCGGCAGGTCGAGCACGTAGGCCATGGCCGCGATGATCGCGATCAGGAAAATCACCGCGCCGAGCAGATCCTGGAGCAAACGTCCGGTGTGCCCGACCCGTTGCATCATCACGGCGCCGATCAGCACCGTCAGGGTCCGTGCACCGAACAGCCACCAGCCGATCTGCAAACCGGTGGCGGCCAAGTGCAGCGGCACATTGTCGGCCCAGGGCGCGGGCTCCAGCGGGTTCAGGCCTTCGTTGAACAGCAGGACGCTGAACAACGCAAAAATCACCAGCCGCACCACCAGTTTCCAGTTGCTGCCGTTGGTGCTGATCAAACGCCACAGCCCCAGATCGATCAGGATCAAGGCCAGCGCGACGAGCAGCGGGTGATCGGTGAGCAGTGACAGCATCAAGCAACTCCAGCAAGGACCAATGGCGCGAAGATCGCACGGATTGGGCACAGTGTAGGAGGATTTGCGGTCCTGAGAACACAGCAAACAACTGTGGGAGCGGGCTTGCTCGCGAAGGTGGCGTGCCAGTCGACATTGATAGTGACTGACACGCCCTCTTCGCGAGCAAGCCCGCTCCCACAGGGTTATTGCGGTGTGGCGGGTTTTAGTGGCTCATCCGCCCAAACCGCCCCGACTGGTAATCGGCAAACGCCTGGTGGATTTCCTGCTCGCTGTTCATCACAAACGGGCCGTGGCCGACGATGGGCTCGTCAATCGGCTCGCCGCTGAGCAGCAACACCACCGCGTCGTTATTGGCTTCCAGGCTGAGTTGGTGGCCGTCGCGTTCGAACAACGCCAACTGCCCTTGCCGCACCAATTCCAGGCCATTGATCTGCACCGTGCCGCGCAGCACCACCAGCGCGGTGTTGCGACCTTCGTGCAAGTCCAGCGTCAGCAATTTGCCGGCGTTGAGGCGCAGGTCCCAGACATCAATCGGCGTGAAGGTGCGCGATGGGCCGGTATGCCCGTCGAACTCCCCGGCGATCAGGCGCAGGCTGCCCGCATCGTCCTTGAGCGGGATGTTCGGGATGTCGCGATCGAGGATCGTCTGGTAACCGGCGTCGGCCATTTTGTCCTTGGCGGGCAGGTTGACCCACAGCTGCACCATTTCCAGGGTGCCACCGGTTTTGGCGAAAGCGTCGGAATGAAACTCCTCATGGATGATCCCCGAGGCGGCGGTCATCCATTGCACATCGCCCGGCCCGATCGTGCCGCCACCACCGCTGGAGTCCCGGTGTTGCACTTCGCCGTCGTAGACGATGGTCACGGTTTCAAAACCGCGATGTGGATGCTGGCCAACGCCACGCTGCTCGGTGGTTGGAGTGAATTCAGCGGGCCCGGCGTGATCCAGCAGCAAAAACGGGCTGATGTGTTTGCCCATCGTGTCGTAGGAAAACAGCGTGCGAACCGGAAAACCGTCGCCGACCCAATGCGCCCGTGGACTGGTGTAAATACCGATGATGTTTTTCATCGCGCCTCCGAAATAGTTGGGTAAAGCATGAACCCAGCTTAAATCTGATATCAATTCTGTACTAGACAGCAACAACCAGTCTCAGCGTCCCACCAGTAGAACGATCCCGGCAAACGAGGACTGGCAAGGTTTTTATTTCGGACATAATATCGATGAAAATTACAGCCGTAATATCTGTCCGAGGAATTGACCATGCAAAGTCCTACCCGTGAAGCCACCCTCGCCCAATGGATCGCTCAGGAACAGGCGATGCGCGCCCGCCTCGCCGGCCCCGGCAGCCTGTCGATGGCCGAAGTCAGCGCGCTGTCGCCCACGGAGTTTTTCGAAGGCGTCGGCAACGGTGAACTGCCCTCGCCGCCAATTGGCACGCTGATGGATTTCATCCCGATCGAATGGTCGGCCGGGCTGTTCATCTTCCAGGGCACCCCGGATTCGCGGCATTACAACCCGCTGGGCAGTGTGCATGGCGGCTATGCGGCGACCTTGCTGGACTCGTGCATGGGCTGTGCGATTCACACGCAATTGAAGAAAGGCCAGGGCTACACGACGCTGGATCTGCGCATCAGTTATGTCCGGGCGTTGACCGGCGCCAGCGGCCCGGTACGCGCCGAGGGCAAGATTGTGCACCTGGGGCGCTCGACGGCGTTGGCCGAGGGGCGGATTTATGATGTGGATGGGCGGTTGTATGCGACCGGATCGACGACTTGCATGATTCTTGAGGCGCGGGGGTAAGATTTGGAACCGTGGTGCGGCCTTCGCGAGCAAGCCCGCTCCCACAGGGGATTTGTGAACGCCACAGATTCAGGGTGGGAGCGGGCTTGCTCGCGAAGGGGCCAGACCAGACACCCACAACCTCACCCACCTGCCCCCATTCATGACTTTCGGTAAACATTGCTTTGCCCCACCAGCGGTTTTTCTCAAGGATGCCGGCGCGGATACTCGTGTCCATTCCCACTGCAACCCTGGAGTCATCAATGTCTATTCCCGCATTCGGTCTTGGTACGTTTCGTCTGCAAGGCCAAGTGGTCATCGATTCGGTGAGCACCGGCCTTGAACTCGGCTACCGGGTCATCGACACCGCGCAGATCTACGAAAACGAAGCCGACGTCGGCCAGGCCATCGCCGCCAGCGGCATTCCCCGCGAAGAGCTGTTCATCACCAGCAAGATCTGGGTCGCGAATTTCGCCAAGGATCGCCTGATCGACAGCCTCAAGCAGAGCCTGCGCAGCTTGCAGACTGACTACCTGGACCTGACGCTGATCCACTGGCCATCCCCGGAAAACCAGGTGCCGGTGGAAGAATTCATGGGCGCCCTGCTCGAAGCCAAGAACATGGGCCTGACCCGCCAGATCGGCGTATCGAACTTCACCGTCGACCTGATGCAACAGGCGATCGCCGCCTTCGGTGCCGAGAACATCGCCACCAACCAGATCGAACTGCACCCGTACCTGCAAAACCGCAAAGTCGTCGAGTTCGCTCAGAGCCAGGGCATCCAGATCACCTCCTACATGACCCTGGCCTACGGCGAAGTGTTGAAGGACCCGGTGATCCAGCAGATCGCCGAACGCCTGAATGCGACACCGGCTCAAGTCACCCTGGCCTGGGCCATGCAATTAGGATATGCGGTGATTCCTTCATCGACCAAACGCGCCAACCTGGAAAGCAACCTGCACGCCGTTGCGCTGACCTTGAGCGATGCCGACATGGCGTTGATCGCCGGCCTGGATCGCGGCCAACGCTTGACCAGCCCTAAAGGCATCGCCCCGCACTGGGATTGATCGTCAGCGCGGCCCGAGGCTCTGGTCCAGGCGCGTCATGGTCTGCTGCAACTGCTCGACGGCGACGTCGATCTGCGCCCCGCGACCTTCGGCACACGCCTGTTCCAGTTGCTCGCAACACTCGATCAGCCGCACCGCCCGAACCATGCGCGCACCGCCCTTGATGCGGTGCGCCAAGTCCCGGAGGTCCTGGCGATTATCCGCCGCGTGCGCCAGCAACAATCGTTGGCGATCCTCACGGTTGGTCAGCGCCAGCTCCTGCACCAGACGATCAATCAAGCTGCGGTCGCTGCCGACGTAGCATTCCAGGCCACTCAAATCGATATCGGCCTGCGGTGGTTCTTCCGGGTGTGATTCGTCAGCAAACCTTGCTGCCAACCAGGCACTCAGGTCTCCCAGGCGTATCGGTTTGAACAGGCAATCGTCCATCCCCGCTTCGAGGCAGCGCAGCTTTTCCTCGGGTTGGGCATTGGCGGTGAACCCCAGGATCAACGTCGCCGGCAACCCTTGAGTCCGCTCCTCATCACGAATCGCCATCGCCAGTTCATAACCACTGAGCACCGGCATGTTGCAGTCCGTGATCAGCACATCGGGCGTCTGTTCTCGCCACTGCTCCAACCCCTGCCCGCCATCCTTGGCCACCAATACGCGATGCCCCAGATAACTCAGCTGACGCGACAGCAACAGGCGATTGGCCGGGTAGTCGTCGACCACCAGAATCGTCAACGCGCGGATCGGCAACGGCAGTTCGCCCGGCGGCGCTACGCTGGACTGCAACGCTTGCAGCACGGGCACCTCCAGACTGACCTCGACCCGCGTGCCCCGACCGAGCTCACTGTGAAGCTGCAACCGCCCACCCATCATTTCGCACAACGAGCGGCTGATCACTAACCCCAACCCCGAACCGTGACGGCCGGATTGCGGGTTGTTGCCCGCCTGGACGAATGGACTGAACAGCCGCTGCTGGTCGGCGACGCTAATGCCGATGCCACTGTCCTCGATCATCACGCTCACCCGCAGATGCCCGGACACGCCAGGCTCCAAGTGCAAGCTCAGGCTGACCTCGCCGGCTTCGGTGAACTTGATTGCGTTACTCAACAGATTCGACAGGACTTGTTTGAAGCGCAATGGATCGATCAACACATAGCGGTCGCTGTGCGCGTCCAGTTCAACCCGCCAATCAAGTGCCTTCTGGCGCGCCAGACCTTCAAAAACCCGACACACCGATTCCGTCAGCTCTCGCAAATTGGCGCGCTCCGGCGCCAACGATAAATGCCCGGACTCGATGCGGGCGATGTCGAGGATATCGCCGATCAACACCAGCAATTGCTGCGCGGAACTGGACGCCACTTCAATCGCAAACCGATCAGTGACGCCCTCTTCCGAGCGTTTCAGGGCCAGTTCGAGCATGCCGATCAAGGCGTTCATTGGCGTGCGAATTTCATGGCTCATGGTCGCCAGAAAGGTGGTTTTCGCCCGGTTGGCATCATCGGCGACGTCCTTGGCGTCCTGCAATTGCTGGAGCCAGCGCTGACGCTGGGAAATCTGCCGGCGCTGCCAGGCGATCCAGCCCAGCGCCAGCAACAGCAAGGCCGCAGCAGCGGCGAAGCCTTGCAGGATGGCTTGCCGATGACGCTGCCAATAGCTGTCATCGACCATCATGTCATTGCTCCAGCGCGCCACCAATTCGTCCATCTCCTGGGGCGAAATGCTCAGCAACGCCTTGTTCAGGATCGACTGCAATTCCACCGCGCCAAGGTCGGTGGCCAGGGTGATGAGCGCCGGTTCATTGCCCACGGTGCTATTGATCTGCAATCGGTCGCGGTAGTGCCGGACAATCAGGTGACGGGTCAGGATCAATGAACTGAGCGCCGCATCAGCCTGCCCTTTCACCACGGCCTCCAGACCTTGCGCCGGACTTTGCACATCCACCAGCCGGACACCCGCTGCCCGCGCCAGAATAAACTCGCGCAAAGGATGACTGTGATTGATCGCCAGACGCTTGCCCGCCAGGTCGTCCAGGGTTTTCGGGCTGCCCGCCGTGGTAGCACTGACCAGCACGAACGGATTGCTCAGGTAGGCGCGGGTGAAACGCAACTCGGCCTCGCGTTCGGCGCTGGGAATAATCGCGGGTACCAGGTCAATTTCACCGGCCTTGAGTTGCTGGATCTGTTGATCCAGTGAGCGGCTGCGCAGCGCCCTGAAATTCAAGCCGCTGCGCTGGCTGATCAGGTTCAGCAACTGCGCCGTCAGTCCGCTGAAGCGTCCCTTTGCATCGAAAAACGTCAGCGGCGCGAAATCCTCGACGACGCCCACGGTGAGCGTCGGATGCCGCGCCAGCCAACGCTGTTCAGCGGCGCTCAAGCGCACGCTCTGCTGACCGGAAAGGTTGGCCCGGCCGGCACTCCAGCGCTGCTCGATGGCCGCGCGCTGATCCATGGGAATCGCCGCCAGCGCGCGATCGACGATGCCCGACAGGCGCGTATTGCTACGGGCCAGCGCAAAGCCGAACGGATTGGCGTCCAGGCCGGATGGCCCACTCAGGTGAACGTTGTTGAGGTAGTTATTGTTGATCAGGTAATTGGCACTGATGAAGTCGCCCAGATACACATCGTCCTGGCCAAACGCTACGGCGCCGAGGGCTTCGAGTGTCGAGGCATACTGGTGCAGCCGTGCCTCGGGATAGAACGCCTCGACACTGGAAGCCCGTAGGTAATCGTCAACCATGGCAATGCGCTTGCCGGCCAGATCGTCGGGCAGGCGCTCGTCCAGTCGAGTGACCAGCATCGGCTGGTCCTCGGCATAGGCGCGGGACCTGATCAGGTCGGGATCGGCCACCTCGAAATTGTTCGACGTCCCAAGCAGGTCCAGCCCATCAAGTTTGAGCGCCTGCATGGCCGCCTCGCGCGTGGCGTAACGCAAGACCTCGACCTTGACGTGCAGCAGTTGCGCGAGCAGATCGGCGTAGTCGGCGGTGAGGCCCTCCAGTTCAGCGTGATTGCGCGTCACCTCGAAGGGCGGGTAGTCCGGCCCCGACACACCGAGGCGCAACACGCGTTTGTTGCGCAGCCATTGCCAATCCGTTTCGTCGAGTTGGACGTCGTATCCGTCGACGGTCGAGCGTCCGAGCAGGTCCAGGGTTTGCGGTTCGTCCGCCATCACCGCGGGGGTTTGCAGCGCAGTGAACAACATCAGCACGATCAGGCAGGCGCGCACGGTCTGGTCCATTCAGATCAGCTGGTTGCGTTTGCAGAAATCACGCAAGTGCACCGCCGAATGCACCCCGAGTTTTTCGATCAGGCGCGTCTTGTAAGTGCTGACGGTTTTGTGGCTCAGGTTCATGAGCTCGGCGATTGCCTTGTTACTCATACCGTTCGCCAAGTGTCGGCATATAGCCAATTCGCGATTGGAGAGTGAGTCGATCATCTGCTTTTCACTGCTTTGCAGCATGTCCAGGGACGACGAGGGCAATCGGCTGAAATAGGTATAGCCGGCCATGACCGCATGGATCGCTTTGTGCAATTGGCTCAGATCGTTGGTTTTCGAGACATAGGCCAAGGCGCCGGCCCGCATGCAACGCTCTTGAAAAAACAGCGGCTCCAGGGACGTAAAGATCAGCACCCGACAGGAGAACTCACTGAGCCTGATGCGCTCCAGCACTTCCAGCCCATCGAGACCGGGCATGACCAGGTCGAGCACCAGCAGATTGGGGGCATGTTCGCGAAGCATGGCCATGACCTCGCTGCCGCTGGACACCTCGTCGATCTGTTTGAAGCCCTCCTTTTCAAGAACAATTTTGACTGCGGCCCGTACCACCGGATGATCGTCCACAATCAGCGCTGACTTCATGGCAACTCCCTGTGCAAAAGACATGATTGCCCAACGTCTACCCCGGTGCTGGCTCGGGGCAGTCGCAACGGCTGCGCAATGACTTTTGCATGGGTCGACAGGTAAAACTACCTGTCAGATCTGACAGTGCCGACGAATGGTCGCCAGGGCATGCGATCCCTGTGGCGAGGGGGCTTGCCCCCGTTCGGCTGCGAAGCAGTCGTAAATCCAGGCAACTCGGTGTATCTGGCAGATTGCAGGGGGGCCGCTTCGCGCCCCAACGGGGGCAAGCCCCCTCGCCACAGCAAGCCCCCTCACCACAACAAGCCTCCTCGCCACTGGTGTTTGCCCCCTCAAGCGGTTTATTGCCAGCCAAACCGGCGGATATAGAACCCTTTCACCGCCTGCGTCAGCCCCATGTACGCCAGCAGAATCAGCGGCAGGAACACGAAGTACAGCGACGGCAGCGCCTGCAATTTGAAGTAATGCGCCAGCGGTCCCATCGGCAGGAAGATCCCGACCGCCATGATGATCCCGGTCATGACCATCAGCGGCATGGCCGCGCGGCTTTGCAGGAATGGAATCTTCGGCGTGCGGATCATGTGCACGATCAGCGTCTGGGTCAGCAACCCCACCACGAACCAGCCGGACTGGAACAGGGTCTGGTGGTCCGGGGTGTTGGCGTCGAACACGTACCACATCAAGGCAAACGTGGTGATGTCGAAGATCGAGCTGATCGGGCCGAAGAACAACATGAAGCGCCCAACATCCGCCGGTTGCCAGCGTTGGGGTTTCTTCAGCATCTCGGCATCGACGTTATCGAACGGGATGGCAATCTGCGAAATGTCATACAGCAGGTTCTGCACCAGCAGGTGCATCGGCAGCATTGGCAGGAACGGGATAAACGCACTGGCCACCAGCACCGAGAACACGTTGCCGAAGTTCGAACTGGCGGTCATCTTGATGTACTTGAGCATGTTGGCGAAGGTCCGGCGCCCTTCCAGCACGCCCTCCTCCAGCACCATCAGGCTCTTCTCCAGCAGGATGATATCGGCCGCTTCCTTGGCGATGTCCACCGCGCTGTCCACCGAAATACCGATGTCGGCCGCGCGCAGTGCCGGGGCGTCGTTGATGCCGTCGCCCATGAACCCGACCACATGCCCGTTGCCCTTGAGCAAACGCACGATGCGTTCCTTGTGCGACGGCGTCAGTTTGGCGAAGACGTTGGTGGTCTCCACCGCCACGGCCAGTTCGGCATCGCTCATGCGCTCGACGTCGTTGCCCATCAGCAGGCCTTGTTGTTCCAGACCGACTTCGCGGCAGATCTTTGCCGTCACCAGTTCGTTGTCGCCGGTCAGCACTTTCACCGCGATGCCGTGGGCGGCCAATGCGCGCAAGGCCGGTGCGGTGCTTTCCTTGGGCGGATCGAGGAATGCCACGTAGCCGATCAGGGTCATTTGCTGCTCATCGGCGATGCTGTAGACCGCTTGATCCTTCGGTGTATGCCGCGCGGCCACCGCCACCACCCGCAAGCCTTCCTCGTTGAAGGACGCGGTCACTTCGCGAATCCGCGCCAGCAGCTCATCGGTCAGCGGCTCGTCGTTATCGCCGTGGCGAACACGGGTGCAACCGGCAAGGATTTCTTCCACCGCACCTTTGCACACCAGCACGTGGTAAGGCCGGTCATGCTCGGCCACCACCACCGACATGCGGCGCCGGGTGAAGTCGAACGGCACTTCATCGACCTTGGCGAACGCCGTGGCCACTTCCAGTTCACGGTGCACTTCAACGTGTTGCAGCACCGCCACGTCCAGCAGGTTTTTCAGGCCCGTCTGGTAGTAGCTGTTGAGATAGGCCATTTCCAGCACGTCGTCGGACTCTTCGCCCCACACGTCCACATGCCGGGCGAGGAAGATTTTGTCTTGGGTCAGGGTGCCGGTCTTGTCGGTGCACAGCACATCCATGGCGCCGAAGTTCTGGATCGCGTCCAGGCGCTTGACGATGACTTTCTTGCGCGACAGGAACACCGCGCCCTTGGCCAACGTCGAGGTGACGATCATCGGCAGCATTTCAGGGGTCAGGCCGACAGCGATGGACAGCGCGAACAGCAGCGCCTGCATCCAGTCACCCTTGGTGAAACCGTTGATGAACAATACCAGCGGCGCCATCACGAACATGAAGCGGATCAGCAACCAGCTGACTTTGTTCACCCCATTCTGAAACGAGGTCGGCGCCCGGTCGGTGGCGCTGACTCGCTGAGCCAAGGCGCCGAAATAGGTGCTGTTGCCGGTGGTCAGAATCACCGCGATGGCCGAACCCGAGACCACGTTGGTGCCCATGAACAGGATGTTGTCGAGGTCCAGCGGGTTGCTGGTGTCGCTGTCCTGCTGGCGCGGGAATTTTTCCACCGGCATCGATTCGCCGGTCATCGCGGCCTGGCTGACGAACAGATCCTTTGCGCTGAGCACCCGGCAATCGGCGGGAATCATGTCGCCAGCCGAGAGCACGATCAGGTCGCCGGGCACCAGTTGCTTGATCGGCAGTTCGATGCGCTGCGCGCCCTGGCGCATGACGGTCGCGGTGTTGCTCACCATCGCCTTCAGCGCATCCGCCGCCTGGTTCGACTTGGCTTCCTGCCAGAAGCGCAGCAAGGTCGAGAGCACCACCATGGAGAAAATCACCACGGCAGCCTTGATGTCTTCCGTGAACCAGGAGACCACCGCCAACAAGGTCAGCAGCAGGTTGAACGGGTTTTTGTAGCAGTGCCACAGGTGCACCCACCATGGCAGCGGCTGCTCGTGCTCGACTTCGTTGAGGCCGAATTGTTCGCGCAAAGTGTCGGCTTCGGCCTCGCTCAAACCGTCGCTGTGACTGCCGAGGTTATCCAGCAACAGGCCGGTGTCGCTGTTGGCCGCCGACACCAGGGTCTGCGCCAGCGTCGGCGGTACTTCACGGCTGACCGTGGTGTCGTTGATGCTTTCCAGCAACGCCAGGCGACGGAAGTGCCGGGCGATGTGGCGGGTGCGCAGGAATCCGGCGAAGAATTCTTTGAGCAAGGTCAGGTTCATGGCAGTTGCCCCCCAGGGTCAGCCGGGAAACCGTCGAGCAGGCGCGTCGAGTCGCCGCGATGTCGACAGGCAGGTCGAACATCACGCACGGTTCAGCGTCGATGAGAGGGACGTCGGGAATCGCGCCGCCACTGGCCGCGATCGGGATGCCGCTACTCGCTTTTCAGCAAGGTAACGGCACAGAAAAGCTGCGCGTTAGCTTGCCGAGAAAATGCCGGTTACCGAAACCGGCCGACTACTGTCACTCGAACAAGTACCCACTGAGGGTCTCCGCTATTGATGAAAACGCGCGAAGCTTACGCCCCGATTTCTGGAGAGTAAACGATGCTGGGGAGTGTGCCGGGGGAATCGGCGGGTTCTTCAGGAAGGGTTCAGGATCGAGGTTTTTCAGTGTTCTTTTTGGCCCCTTCGCGAGCAAGCCCGCTCCCACAATGGACCTGTGTTCACAGATCAAATGTGGGAGCGGGCTTGCTCGCGAAGGCTGACTATCAGGCGCAGAAAATCTTAACTGGCGGTCGCCAACAACAAATCCATCACCGACCGCCCATGCCCGCGCGACTTGCCATGTTCATACAGCGACCCGGCGATTTCATCGGCGCGGATCGGCAGGATCGACAGCAAGGTGTCGCTCAAGCCGTGGCTGGCCTGGCAGAAGCCCTGCATGTAGATGCCGGCCTTGCAGCGCTCGTCGGTGATCAGTTTGTAATTGCGATCGACCTCGAACTCGCCCAGGTACTGCTCCAGCGGTGCCAGCAATTTGCGGTGCATCTGGCGCTCATAACCGGTGGCGAGGACCACGGCATCGTAATGCCGAAGCGTGACTTCGCCGGTGGCGTTGTTGCGCACCGCCAGTTCGATGCCGCGCTCGGTGGCGGTGGCTTTTTCAATGGTGGTCAGGGTACGGAACGCATGGCGGGCAATCCCGGAAACCTTCTGGCGATAGAAGATGCCGTAGATGCGTTCGATCAGGTCGATGTCCACTACCGAATAGTTGGTGTTGTGGTACTCGTTGACCAGACGCTCGCGCTCACTGCTGGCCTGCTGGAACACCAGGTCGGTGAACTCCGGCGAGAACACTTCGTTGACGAACGGGCTGTCGTCCGCCGGCTTCAGGGCCGAGCCGCGCAGGATCATGTCCACTTGCACCGACGGGAAGCTGTCGTTCAAGTCGATGAAAGCTTCCGCGGCGCTCTGCCCGCCGCCAATGATCGCAATGCTCATCGGTTGATTGTTCACGCACGGCTGCTTGGCCATTTGCGCCAGGTACTGGGAATGGTGGAACACGCGGCTGTCATCCTTTAGCGCCTTGAACGCTTCGGGAATGCGCGGTGTACCGCCGGCGCTGACCACCACCGAACGGGTGGTGCGCACGTGTTGCTGGCCCAGGGTATCGCGGGAGATCACGCGCAGCGCTTCGACCTGCTGGTTGTGCAGCACCGGCTCGATGGTCAGCACTTCTTCGCCGTAGCGGCTCTGCTCGGTGAACTGCCCGGCAACCCAGCGCAGGTAGTCGTTGTACTCCATGCGGCACGGGTAGAAGGTGCCAAGGTTGATGAAGTCCACCAGGCGCCCGTGATGCTTGAGGTAGTTGACGAACGAGTACGGGCTGGTCGGGTTGCGCAGGGTCACCAGGTCCTTGAGGAAGGAAATCTGCAACTCGCTCTGGGTCACCAGGGTGTTGCCGTGCCAGCGGTAGTCGGCCTGCTTGTCGAGAAACAGAACATCCAGCTCACCCTGGTTCGGTGCGCGCTCTTGCAGAGCGATGGCCAGCGCCAGGTTCGAAGGGCCGAAACCGATGCCGATCAGGTCGTGAACGATGGGCGATGCAATTGCCTGTGTCATTTCCAGTGTCCTCTGGATGAACCCCTCAGCAGCGGGGATAAAACCTGGGTGACCTGACCGGCCTAAGGCAGGACAGCAGATCGTCTGTTGAGTAGGGACGAGGACAATGAAAAAAAATTTAAGCGGAAGGGATCAGTGGGCGTCCCATTGCTTGATGCGCACCCGGCAATGTTTCATCGCGTTGACGATGTGTTTCTCCACCAGCGCCCGGGAAATCCCCAGGTGTTCAGCGATCTCCGGGTGCGACAGGCCGTCGATCTTGCGCAGCAGGAAACTCTCGCGGCACAGCCTCGGCAATTCCGCCAACGCGCGCTGGAGCATGGCCAGGCGTTGGCCGTGGTCGAGGCTGGTGTGCGGCGAAGGGGTGAAGTAGCGCTCTTCGTTGTCGAGCACTTCCAGGGATTCGACCTGACGCAGGGCATTGCGCCGATGGTCGTCGATCACAAGGTTTAGCGCGGTGCGATACAGGAATGCCCGGGGCTGCTCGATCGGCGTGTCGCTGGATCGCTCCAGTACCCGCAGATAAGCGTCATGCACCACATCTTCGGCCACCTGACGGTTGCCCAGCTTGGCGTTCAGGAAACACACCAGCTCGCGATAGTAGTTTTCCAACATGACTCCCGGCCGCACGAGGTGCGGGACCTGTCCTTGAGCCAGCTCCGCGACCGCCGAATGGGCAGTGGCAGGATGGTGGCAATTTAAGTCGCGTAATTTATAGTAATTCTCATATAGATTTAAAGTGCTGTTTCAATTTGCCCGATAAATAGTCCTGATCTACACCTGTAACTCCGTGTGTCCGCGCTTAAATTCCTCCCCGCATTCCTCGTTTACAGGACAGCTCCCCGTGTCTGTCGGCCCTCCGACAGCGCTCGACTGTCGCCTCTTTTTGCGCGCCAGTTGCGCGACGGGCCGATTTTCTCTGGCCGGAACCCTGCATGAAACGTCCCCGACACACCCGACGCGCCCTGCTTGTAGCCCTTTGTCTGATCCCCGTCGTGGCCGTCGCGGCCTGGAAGATCCTCCCGCCTGGCCGCGATCAATTCGCCACGGTGCAAGTCGCTCGCAGCGACATCGAAAGCAGCGTCACGGCCCTGGGCACCCTGCAACCGCGACGTTATGTGGATGTCGGCGCCCAGGCGTCGGGGCAGATCCACAAGATCCATGTGGAAGTCGGCGACGTGGTCAAGGAAGGCGACCTGCTGGTGGAAATCGATCCGTCCACCCAACAGGCCAAACTCGACGCCGGGCGTTTTTCCATCGACAACCTCAAGGCGCAGCTCGAGGAACAAAAGGCCCAGCACGAATTGGCCCGACAGAAATTCCAGCGCCAGCAAAACCTCGCGGCCGGTGGCGCTACCCGCGCCGAAGACGTGCAAACCGCCCAGGCTGAATTGCGCGCCACCCAGGCGCGCGTGGACATGTTCCAGGCGCAGATTCGCCAGGCCCAGGCCAGCCTGCGCAGCGATCAGGCCGAACTCGGTTACACGCGCATTTATGCGCCGATGAACGGAACCGTGGTCGCCCTCGATGCCCGTGAAGGCCAGACCCTCAACGCCCAGCAGCAGACGCCGCTGATTCTTCGCATCGCCAAACTGTCGCCGATGACGGTGTGGGCCGAGGTCTCGGAAGCGGACATCGGCCACGTCAAACCCGGCATGACCGCGTGGTTCACCACCCTCAGCGGCGGCAACCGGCGCTGGAACAGCACGGTGCGGCAGATCTTGCCGATCCCGCCCAAACCGCTGGACCAGACCAGCCAGGGTGGCGGCAGCCCCGCCAGTTCGAGCAAAAGCGGCACCGGGCGCGTGGTGCTGTACACCGTGTTGCTCGACGTGGATAACGCCGACAATGCCTTGATGGCGGAAATGACCACTCAGGTGTTCTTCGTCTCCGACCAGGCGAAAAACGTCCTCACCGCGCCGATTGCCGCGCTGCAGGGCGGCCCGCAGGCCGACAGCCAGACTGCGCAAGTCGTCGCGAAAAACGGCGCGATCCAGCAACGGGAGGTGCGCACCGGCATCAGTGACCGGCTGAAAGTGCAGATCCTCGATGGCCTCGAAGAAGGCGATCACCTGTTGATCGGCCCGGCTGACGGGAGTGGCGGCTGAATGCAGACGCCCCTGATCGACCTGCAGGACATCCGCAAAGCCTACGGCGGCGGCGATGCCCCGGAAGTCCATGTGTTGCGCGGCATCGACCTGGCGATCCATGCCGGCGAGTTCGTGGCGATTGTCGGCGCTTCCGGCTCGGGCAAATCGACGCTGATGAACATCCTCGGCTGCCTCGACCGGCCGACCTCGGGCGAATACCGCTTCGCCGGGGAAAACGTCGCCCAACTCGACAGCGATGAACTCGCCTGGCTGCGTCGCGAAGCGTTTGGTTTTGTGTTCCAAGGCTATCACCTGATCCCGTCCGGCTCGGCCCAGGAAAACGTCGAGATGCCGGCGATCTACGCAGGCTTACCGGCCGCCGAACGCCACGCCCGCGCCGCCGCCCTGCTCGACCGCCTCGGCCTGGCCACGCGCACTGGCAATCGCCCGCATCAACTCTCCGGCGGCCAGCAGCAACGGGTGTCGATTGCCCGCGCCTTGATGAACGGCGGCCACATTATCCTCGCCGACGAACCCACCGGCGCCCTCGACAGCCACAGCGGCGCCGAGGTCATGATCTTGCTCGACGAGCTGGCGAGCCAGGGCCACGTGGTGATCCTGATCACCCACGACCGCGAAGTGGCGGCGCGGGCCAAGCGCATCATCGAAATCCGCGACGGCCTGATCATCAGCGACAGCGCCCGTGACAACCCCGCCGCGCAAGCCTCGGCCAATCCCGGCGCGTTGCAAGCGGTGGACCTGCGCAAGCGCCTCAGCGAAGGCGCCGAGGCCACCGGTGCCTGGAAAGGCGAACTGGTGGATGCGGTGCACGCGGCCTGGCGGGTGATGTGGATCAACAAGTTCCGCACCGCCCTGACCTTGCTCGGGATCATCATCGGCGTGGCGTCGGTGGTGGTGATGCTCGCGGTCGGCGAAGGCAGCAAGCGTCAGGTCATGGCGCAGATGGGCGCATTCGGTTCGAACATTATTTACCTCAGCGGCTCGGCGCCGAACCCGCGGACACCGCCCGGCGTCATCACTCTCGACGATGTCGCCGCGCTGGCCAGCCTGCCGCAAGTGCGGCGGATCATGCCGGTCAACGGCTCCGAGGCCGGGGTGCGTTTCGGCAACGTCGATCACCTGAGCTACGTCGGCGGCAATGACACCAATTTCCCGGCGATCTTCAACTGGCCGGTGGTCCAGGGCAGTTACTTCACCGACGCCGATGAAAAATCCGGCGCAGCGGTGGCAGTGATCGGGCACAAGGTGCGCAGCAAATTGCTCAAGGACGTGGTCAACCCGATCGGCCAGTACATCCTGATCGAAAACGTGCCGTTCCAGGTGGTCGGCGTGCTCGCGGAAAAAGGCGCCAGCTCCGGCGACTCCGACAGCGACAATCGCATCGCCATCCCGTATTCGGCGGCCAGCGTGCGTTTGTTTGGCACGCACAATCCCGAATACGTGGCCATCGCCACGGCGGACGCGCGCAAGGTCAAGGAAGCGGAAACCGCGATCAAGCAATTGATGCTGCGCCTGCACGGCGGCAAGCAGGATTTCGAATTGACCAACAACGCGGCGATGATTCAGGCCGAAGCCCGGACCCAGAACACCTTGTCGCTGATGCTCGGCTCGATTGCCGCGATCTCGCTGCTGGTGGGCGGGATCGGCGTGATGAACATCATGCTGATGACCGTGCGCGAACGCACCCGCGAGATTGGTATCCGCATGGCCACCGGCGCCCGTCAGCGCGACATCCTGCGTCAGTTCCTCACCGAAGCGGTGATGCTCTCGGTGGTCGGCGGCCTCGCCGGGATTGCCCTGGCGCTGATCGTCGGTGGCGTGTTGGTGCTGAGCGAAGTTGCCGTCGCGTTTTCCTTGATGGCGGTGCTCGGCGCCTTCGGCTGCGCCCTTGTTACCGGTGTTGTCTTCGGCTTCATGCCGGCCCGCAAAGCTGCCCGGCTCGACCCGGTCACGGCCCTTACCAGTGAATGATCGATCTATGAAGCCGCCATTGAGCCTGTTGACTATCTGCCTGTTGCTTAGCGCCTGCAGCAGCCCTGCCCCGCGCCCGGACAGCGGCCTCGCACCGCCCGCCGCGTGGCAATCACCGCACAACGAAAACGCCGCGCGCAGCAATGCGCAATGGTGGACGCAATTCGGCAGCCCGCCATTGGATCGCCTGATCGAACAGGCGCGGGTCGGCAGTTTCGACCTCGCGGCGGCGGTCGCCCGAGTGCGTCAGGCCCAGGCCGGGACGGTGATTGCCGGCGGCTCGCAGTTGCCGGAGATCAAGGCCGGGGCGAATGCCAACCGCCAGAAACTGCTGCGCGGCAATGGCTACAGTCAGCTCGATGCGGACAGCAGCAACGAGGCGGTGGATTACTTTGATGCCAACCTGAATGCCAGTTACGAGATCGATTTCTGGGGCGGCAAGCGTGCGTCCCGCGACAGTGCGCAGTACGGACTCAAGGCCAGTGAATTTGATCAGGCGACGGTGGAGCTGACGGTGCTCAGCGGTGTGGCCAACAGCTACACGAAAACCCTGTCGCTGCGCGAGCAGCGGCGGATTGCCGAACTCAATCTGGCGAATGCCCAGAGTGTGTTGAAACTGGTGCAGACCCGCTATGACTCCGGCTCAGCCACCGCCCTCGAACTGGCCCAGCAGAAAAGCCTGGTCGCGGCGCAACAGCGGCAATTGCCGACGGTGCAGCAACAGGCTGACGAAGCGCTGATCAGCCTCGCCGCCCTCCTCGGCCGACCAGTGCAGGAATTGGCGCCGATCGATGAGTCTTTCGATCACCTGCAATGGCCCGTGATTGGTGCAGGCGTGCCCAGCGAGTTGCTGAGCCGCCGCCCGGACATCGCCCGCGCCGAAGCACAACTCTCCGCCGCCCGGGCCGACGTCACCGTCGCCCGCGCCGCCATGCTGCCCTCCATCACCCTCAGTGCCAACTTCGGCTCCGGGGCGAATAGCGCCAGCGATATTCTGCGAAGCCCGTTCTACAACCTCACCGCCGGTTTGGTCGCGCCGATCTTCAACAACGGCCGCCTCGGTGCCGAGCGCGACAAAGCTACGGCACGTCAGCAAGAACTGCTGGAGGTCTATCGCGGCGCGATCATCAACGGTTTCGCCGACGTCGAAAAAGCCCTCAACAGCATTCGCTGGCTCGACGAACAACGCCAATGGCAAAGCGAAGAACTGAGCCAGGCCCAAACCGCCTTCAACATCGCCCAAAGCCGCTACCAGGCTGGTGCCGAGGATTTGCTCACCGTGTTGGAGACACAACGCACGCTGTACGCGGCGCAGGATTTGAATGTGCAACTGAAACTGTCGCGGTTGCAAGCGAGTTTTGCGCTGTACAAAGCGCTGGGTGGGGGGTGGCAGGCGTTGTGATGGCGGTGAATGTCAGATCGCTTTCGCGAGCAGGCTCGCTCCCACAGGGGATCTTGGACTTACGCAAATACTGCGCTCACTGAAGATCAACTGTGGGAGCGAGCTTGCTCGCGATGAGGTCATCACATCCACAATCCCCGTCGACTGACAGAACGCCATCGCGAGCAAGCTCGCTCCCACAGTGGATCCAGGGCGTACGCAGATACTGCATTCACCAAAGATAAATTGTGGGAGCGGGCTTGCTCGCGAAGGCGGAGTGTCAGGCGAGATTAATGTTGGATGTGCCGACGCTTTCGCGAGCAAGCCCGCTCCCACAGGGGATCTCAGGTGTTCACAAATACTGTGTTCACCATAGATCTTGTGTGGGAGCGAGCCTGCTCGCGAATGAACGATAACGCCGTCGTCAAACCTGCCGCTGCTTGACCTTCAAATTCCGTGCATACCACGGCCGTTGCGGCACGCGGCGGAACAGGTCGGCGAGTTTCTTTTCGTCGGTGCCGAAGGTGATGCGCAGCGCGAGTTTCATGGTTTCCGGGTCCATTTCCACCGACTTGCCCGCCTGCAATCCCGGCGTGGTGCTGCACCCGTGGGTGCTCGGGCCGAGCCAGGGGTCGTCGACTTCGACGAAGCGGCCCGGGGCGAACCACGGCACGCCATTGACCTCCAGCCGCGTGACCTCCCCCGGATGGAAGCGTTCATGCGCGCGGTACCAGTCTTCCAGACGATCATCGATCCAGCCGTGGAAATGCCAGAACACCGGGTTCACATGGGAAGAAAATGGGTCACCGAGAAAATCGTTTTCCGGCCCGAACCAACGTGCGGCAAAGTCCGAAGGATCCCGGGCGAACGGCACCGGCTGACCATTCGATGGATCCCGCGGCACCGACGCCCAGCGCATGTGCAGCCAGTCATGCAAACCCAGTTCGACTTCCGAACCGAACTGCCCCAACGTCAACTTCGACAGATAACGCGGATCGCGGTACTGCGATTCCCAGACCTGGAAATTGCTGTGATACGTCTCGGCGGTCTTGATGTCGCTGACCCACTGGGTGTACTCCGGATCCTCGCCCGCCAGCCAGGTCGGCGGCAGTGAAGCCCCATCGTGGTTGTCGAAATAGCGGGCAAAACCCTGGCGATCCCGCTCCAGTTCCGGTTGCGGCATCGGGAAGTTTGGCCAGGACGGCAGGTCTTGCATCGAGCGCGCGGTGGCGAGCATGTGCCGGTGCATAAAGAAAAAATCCACGCCTGAACCATTGCGATCCTTCTTCGGACCCCGGGCATCGCGCTCCTTGTCCCGCGGGCCGGGCTGCCAGCCAATCCCGCGCAAGGCCCCGCGCTTGTCTTCGGAGAGCGTGTGCCATTTATCCCGCGAGGCATGCCAGAGCTGATGAAACAAACGATGCTCCGGAGAAATCAGCCACGCCAGTAACGTCGAATTCAGACCGGTACGCTCCCGCGCTTCAGGAAACAGGCGCTTGTGCGCGACAAAGCGATTGTCCAGCGCCGGTAAACCGAGTGGACGGTCCAGCCGCAGAATGCGCCCGCTGAGCGTGCCACTGCCGGCATTGCCGAAATCGGCCCAGACCTCATCGAGAATCACCGACAACTCATACGTCGCTGCGCCGTTGGCCGATTGCGTATCGATCAGGCGCCAATACATCTCGCCAGGCTTGGGTGACACCAGATCGCCCATGAGCCGATAACGCGGCTCAGCATCGCCACGCAACTGCTGCGCGGTGTCCAGATAACCGCGCAAGCCGCGCCCGCGCTGGGCGACGTCGAGCAACAGTTCCAGGCCTTGCAACGGCAAACCATCGAGGCCCGCCTGCGCGCCCTCGAAGCGAACATCCCAGACGCCACGCAGCGAATTCGCCAGATGCTGGCCCGCAGTGTCCGCCAGATCGACCGTCGCCTCACCAGGGGTGATCGTCGGGTCCGGCTTCGTCCATTCGCGATGCCCATAAAAAGCCGCAGGCACGGCGGCGCCGGTCAGCGCCAGGCCCGCCATGAACCATCGTCGAGAAATCGTCATTGCCCTACCTGTGTCAGCCATGAAGCAGGCTTTATCCAAGCTAGAACGTTCATCCTGCCGACAAATTTAAGAGCTTCGCGGGCAAGCCTCGCTCCTACAGGTTATGCGTCGCGCATCTGTAGGAGCGAGGCTTGCGAACAACCACCTAAATTTTCCCGCCAGCCACTCGTTCTTCCCAGATAGCAAAGGCCCCTGCGCCTGCACCTCGACGGCGAACCTGACTGAGATGGCAATGACAAAACCACGTTCGAAAAAGGCTCTTTACATCGGCCTGCCGCTGGCTCTGGCGATAAGCGCCGGTGCAGGCTATGCAGCCTGGGATTACTGGTTCAAGGACAACCCCGGCTACCCGGTCAAAGTGATGAAGCAGGCCGACGAACTCCACGAACGCATACTGTCTTTCGACAGCCACGTCAGCCTGATGCAGAACTTCGGCACCCAGGGCAACGAGGCGGACAAGGATGGCAAAGGCCAGTTCGACTTGGTCAAGGCCAATCGCGGCCATCTCTCCGGCGCGGCCCTGACGATTTTTGGCTGGCCGGAAATCTGGAACGGCGCCAACGCACCGCACAAGCCTACCGCCGGGTTTCTCGAAGAAGCGCGCAACCAGCAGGAGATCCGCTACAAGATCATCACCGGGATGGTCCGCGACTTCCCCAATCAGGTCGCCATCGCCTACACCCCCGACGACTTCCGTCGCCTGCACGGTGAAGGCAAGTTCGCCATTTTCATCAGCATGCTCAACGCCTACCCGCTGGGCCACGACCTGAGCCTGCTGGACCTGTGGACGGCGCGCGGCATGCGCATGTTCGCGTTCAGCTACATCGGCAACAACGACTGGGCCGATTCCTCGCGGCCGCTGCCGTTTTTCAACGATTCGCCAGACGCCCTCGACGGTCTCTCCGACCTCGGCAAACAAGCGGTGCATCGCTTGAATGACCTGGGGGTGATCATCGACGTCTCGCAAATGTCGACCAAGGCCCTGGAGCAAGTCGCGCAACTGAGCCGCACACCGCTGGTTGCCTCGCACTCCGCGCCACGGGCCATGGTGGATATCCCGCGCAACCTCAGTGACAAAGAACTGCAACTGATCAAAAACAGCGGCGGCGTGGTGCAGATCGTCGGCTTCTCGCAGTACCTCAAACCGCTGTCGCAGCCGACCCAGGACAAGCTCAACGCACTGCGCCAACGCTTCGACCTGCCGCCCCTGCCGAACCTCGCGATGGCGCTGATGCCGGGCGACCCGATCATCTCCGCCTGGTCCGAGCAGAAGTTCGGCCAGTACGCCAGCGGCCTCTACGCGATCCTCGAAGAAGAACCCAAGGCCAGCCTCAAGGATCTGGGCGACGCCATCGAATACACGGTGCGCAAAATCGGTATCGACCACGTCGGCATCAGCTCCGACTTCAACGAAGGCGGCGGCGTCAAAGGCTGGGAGAACGTCAGCGAAATCCGCAACGTGACCGCCGAACTGCTGTCGCGCGGCTACTCCGAGGCGGACATCGCCAAGCTCTGGGGCGGCAACTTCCTGCGGGTCTGGGATCAAGTGCAGAAAGCCGCCAAGCCCGCATTGATTTCGCAGCAGGACAAGAGCAAACCATGAGTGATCGTCGAACCTTCCTGAAACAGGCCGGCATCCTCGCCGCCGGCCTGCCGCTGACTGCCGGCCTGCCCTCCGCCGCCAGTGCCGCAGCAAAAGCACCAGTGTCCGGGGACAAATGGGCGCAGTTGCGCCAACTGTTCGACCAGGACCCGGCCTATCTGCATTTCTCCAATTTCCTGATCACCTCGCACCCCAAACCCGTGCGCGAAGCCATCGAGATGCACCGCGCCGCCCTCGATAAAAATCCCGGGCTGGCGATGGATTGGGACCTAGGCGTGATCGAACAGCGCGAAGAAGAAGTTCGCGTGTGGGCCGGTCGTTACCTGCAAGCCGATGCCAAGCAGATCGCGCTGACCGGCAGCACCACCGAAGGCCTGGCGATGATCTACGGCGGCGTTCACGTGCGTCCCGATCAGGAAATCCTCACCACCGTCCACGAACACTACGCCACCCACACCATCCTCGATTTGCGCACCCAGCGCGACGGCACCAAGGTGCGCAAGCTCCGGTTGTTCAAGGATCCGCAGACGGTCACCAAGGAAGAAATCCTGACCGCCATCGACCAAGGCATCAAACCCGAGACCCGCGTTTTGGGCATGACCTGGGTGCAGTCCGGCAGTGGCGTGAAAACTCCGATCGCGGAAATCGGCGCGCTGGTGGACAAACACAACCGCAACCGCGCCGATAAGGACCGGATCATTTACCTGGTCGACGGCGTGCACGGTTTTGGCGTCGAGGACTTGAGTTTCAAGGCGATGAACTGCGACTTCTTTATCGCCGGCACCCACAAATGGATGTTCGGCCCGCGCGGCACCGGCATCGTTTGCAGCCGCAGCCCAGAGGTCAAATACGTCACGCCGATCATTCCGACCTTCTCCGAAGCCACGGCGTTTTCCACCACCATGACCCCCGGTGGTTACCACTCGTTCGAACACCGCTGGGCGCTGAACGAAGCCTTCAAATTGCATTTGCAACTGGGCAAGGCCGACGTCCAGGCGCGCATCCATGCGCTCAACAGCTACATGAAGAAACGCCTGCGAGCCCACCCGCAGATCGAGCTCGTCACGCCGCTGAGCCCCGAGTTGTCATCGGGTTTCAGCTTCTTCCGGGTCAAGGGCAAGAACAGCGACAAGATCGCCGCGTACCTGATGCAAAACAAAGTGGTCGCCGATGCGGTGGAACGCGACGTCGGCCCGGTGGTGCGCACCGCACCGGGGCTGCTCAACACCGAGGCTGAAATCGACCGCTTCATGGCGTTGCTCAGCACACAGCTCGGCTAAGGATGCGCCAACACAACCCCTGTGGGAGCGAGCCTGTGTGGTGAGGGGGCTTGCCCCCGTTGGAGCGCGAAGCGGTCCCAGAACCTACGATTGCGGTGCATCAGGCATACCACATGCGATGGTTTTACGACTGCTGCGCAGCCGAACGGGGGCAAGCCCCCTCGCCACATAAGCCCGCTCCCACAGGGATGCGCATTGAACAGATACGACTCCTTTTACCTTTGTATCGAGAGAGATGATGAACAGTGAGCCGCGTAGTTTTTCCTTGAAGACGCTCCCCGCACTGGCTTTCGCCGCCGTGGTCGCTTGCCTGTTGCCGGGCCTCGCGCAAGCCGCCGCGCCTACCCAGCCGGGCAAGGTGTTCAAGGACTGCAAGGACTGTCCGGAAATGGTCGTGCTGCCCACCGGCACGTTCACCATGGGCACCCCGGAAGATGAAGTCGGTCGCGAGCCGGATGAAGGCCCGTTGCACCCGGTGACGTTCGCCAAACCGCTGGCCATCAGCCGCTTCCAGGTGCTGGCCGGCGAATGGGACGCCTACCTGCGTGACACCGGTTACGTGATGCCCGACGGCGATACCCGTCCGGGCCGCGAGTGCAAGGCTGGCGTGCCACGCTACGAGCGTACCGCCAAGCATCCGGCGGTGTGCATGGACTTCGAAGAAGCCAATGCTTATGTGGCGTGGCTGTCGAAAAAATCCGGCAAGGCTTATCGATTGGTCAGCGAATCCCTGCGCGAATACGCCTCTCGCGCCGGCAGCACCGGGCCGTTCCCCTTCCCGTTCGACGAAGGCAAGGAATACAGCATCGCCAAGCACGCCAACACCTACGGCGCGGCCGATGGCTACAACTTCACCGCGCCGGCAGGCAGTTTCCCGGCCAACGCTTTCGGCGTGTACGACATGCACGGCAACGTCTACGAGTGGACCGCCGATTGCTTCAACGAGAACTACGTTGGCGCGCCAAGCGACGGCAGTGCCTGGCTGAGCGGCGACTGCAAGGTGCGGCGCATCCGTGGCAACGACTGGGGCGAAGCACCGGTGTTCTCCCGTTCGGGCAATCGCAACGCTACCTACCCCGATACCCGTGGCGACTGGCTGGGCTTTCGCGTCGCTCGGGATCTGTGAGGCTCTCACCTCCCGTCGCATGACGTGCAACAAACCCGTGAGCGGCTAAATCGTCGCCCACGGGTTTCGTCTTTTAAGCAGCCAAACTCTTGAACCTTTGCCCTTAGCGGCACTTGAAGCGGAAACTTCCATGACCTCAAAATCCCGCGGAGCCTTCAGTGAAGTCCTCGGCCTGCTCAGGCCTTTCCGGGTCATCGTTGTGGTGTCGATCATGCTCGGCATGCTCGGTGGCCTCAGCATCACCGCGTTGCTGGCGACCATCAATGATGCGTTGAATGCCGCCGCCACCCCGTCCACCCGTGTGGTGCTCACTTTTATCGGCCTGTGCGCGGTGGCACTCGTAACGTCGATCCTGTCGGACATCGGCACCAACCATGTCGGCCAGCACATCATCGCCGGGCTGCGTAAATCCCTCGGGGAAAAAGTCCTGCTGGCACCGATCGAACAGATCGAGCGCTTCCGCAGTTATCGACTGATTCCGGTGCTGACCCATGACGTCGACACCGTCAGCGATTTCGCGTTTTCCTTCGCGCCGCTGGCCATCGCCTTCACCGTCACCCTCGGTTGCCTGAGCTACCTGGCCTACCTGTCGTTGCCGATGTTTGCCTTGCTGATGGTCGCCCTGGTGATCGGCACCGCGCTGCAATACGTGGCCCGCTCCAAAGGCATCAAGGGTTTCCAGGCCGCGCGCGAAGCCGAGGACGAACTGCAAAAGCACTACAGCGCGATTGCCGCTGGCGCCAAGGAGCTGCGCATCCATCGCCCGCGCCGCCAACGCATGTTCAGCCAACGCATCGAAGGCACCGCCGATTTCATCTGCAACACGCACATCCGCGCGGTCAACACCTTCGTGGTGGCCAAGACCCTCGGGTCGATGCTGTTTTTCGTGGTGATCGGCCTGGCGCTGGTCCTGCAATCGATGTGGCTGGGCTCCGATAAAGCGGTGCTCAGCGGGTTCGTGCTGGTGCTGCTGTACATGAAAGGACCGATGGAATACCTGATCACCACCCTGCCGGTGGTCAGCCGCGCGAACATTGCGTTCAAGCGCATTGCCGACCTGGCGGAGCAGTTTTCCTCCCCTGAACCGCACCTGTTGCTCAGCGACAAAGACGCGCCGAAACCGGTGGTCGAACACCTGGAATTGCGCGACGTGCACTTCGCTTTCCCGGCGGTGGACGGCAGCAAACCCTTCGCCCTTGGCCCGGTGAACCTGTCCATCTCCCAGGGCGAGATCGTGTTTATCGTCGGCGAGAACGGCGGCGGCAAAACCACGCTGATCAAGCTGTTGCTGGGGCTGTATGCGCCACAGGGCGGGGAAATCATCCTCAACGGCAAACCGGTTTTGGCGCATAACCGCGACGACTATCGCCAGTTGTTCACCACGATTTTCGCCGACTACTACCTGTTCGATGAACTGGTGCAAGGCGAGCAGAACGTTCCCGAGGACGCCAACCGTTACCTGGAACGCCTGGAAATCTCGCACAAGGTCAGCATCCGCGATGGCGCTTTCAGCACCACCGACCTGTCCACCGGCCAGCGCAAACGCCTGGCCCTGCTGAACGCCTGGCTGGAAGAACGCCCGGTGCTGGTGTTCGACGAATGGGCGGCGGATCAGGACCCGGCCTTCCGCCGGATTTTCTACACCGAGCTGTTGCCGGAACTCAAATACCTGGGCAAGACCATCATCGTGATTTCCCACGACGACCGTTACTTCGATGTCGCCGACCAATTGGTGCGGATGGAGGGCGGACGGGTCGTCGCGCAGAAGCAATCGTTGACGGCGGTCTGACCACGTTCTCAGCCAACGCCTGTCAATCCGCCGGAGCGCCCGCGCTCCGGCCGTTACCCACTGAATGTTTACCCGTGTGGGCGCGATGTCCGGCCAAGCCGTCAGCGCCCAGGCGGTCGCCGACGACGAGAGACCGATGAACGACATGATCGATGATGATTTACTGGCGCTGCTGCTGGCCGATGCCGGTGATCAACCCCAAGGCATTGCCGCCCGCGCGCAGAACACCCCGGCGCCGCTCTCTTTCGCCCAGCAACGCTTGTGGTTTGTGCAGCAACTGACACCGGACAGCGCCGCTTACAACCTGCCACGCGTAATGCGCATCAGCGGCGCGTTGCAGGCGCAGCGTCTGGAAATCGCGCTGAACCGAGTGCTCGATCGCCACGACATCCTGCGCACGGCGTTCCGCGAGATCGACGGTGTGGCGATGCAAGTGGTCGATGCTCAGGCAAGGCTGGTACTCGACGTGGAAGACCTGTCCGAACTCGCCGATGAAGACCGCGCCCGTCAGATTGCGCAGCGCATCGAGGCCCAGGCAGGCGCGCCGTTCGACCTGCGTCAGGCGCCGCTGATGCGCGCGACCTTGCTCAAGGTCGGCGCCGCAGAACACCTGTTGCTGATGAACATGCACCACATCGTTTCCGATGCCTGGTCCAACGCGATCCTGATGCAGGACCTCAACCGCGCCTTCGCCCAGGCCAGCGACGCAGACGCCCCGCCGCTGCCGCGTCCGCCGATTCAATACGCCGACTACGCTGCCTGGCAACGCGATGACTACCTGCACAGCGCGACCTGCGCCAACAGCGCCGACTACTGGCAAAACTACTTGGGCACGCCGTTGCCGACCCTGGATTTGCCGGTGGATTTCCCGCGCAGCGCGCAACAGCGCCATCCGGCCGGCAAGCATGAATTCGAACTGCCGGGCTCACTGTCGACGGCCCTGAACCGCTTCTGCCAGCAACAGGGCCTGACGCCGTTCGTGGTCGCGCTCGGCGCCTGGCAACTGTTGTTGAGCCGCTACAGCGGTCAGCGAGACTTCACCGTCGGCGTGCCGAACGCCACGCGCAATCGCAGCGAAACCCAAGGGCTGGTCGGCTTCTTTGTCAGCAGTCAGGTGTACCGCGTGCGCCTCGACCCGATGCTGTCCTGCAGCGATTTCCTGCAACGCCTGCGCCGCGAATCCCTGGCGGCGCTGGACCATGCGGATTACCCGCTGGAGCTGAGTTTCGATGCCCTGAACTTGCAGGCCAGCGCGCAAGCCAATCCGTTGTTTCAGGTGCTGTTCAACTGGCGCACCGACAGCGGCGAGCCTGCGCACATGGATCTGCATGGACTGGCGCTGGAGTTTCTTGATGCGGGGTTGGGTCAAGCCAAGTTCGATTTGTCGCTGGATGTCGCGTACTCGCAACACGGCGTGACAGCGAGCCTGGAATACAGCCGCGATCTCTACGCTTCGGCGACCATCGAACGTCTGGCGCGGCATTGGCAAAACCTGCTGCAAGGCATTGTCGATGGTTGCTGTCGGCGGATCGGCGAACTGCCGCTGCTGGATAGCGATGAGCAAAACGTGATGTTGAAGGATTGGCATCGTGTGGTTGAGCACGCCGCGCAGGCGCCGTGTGTGCAGCAGCGCATCGCGGCTCAGGCGGAACAGACGCCGGATGCGGTGGCATTGATTGTCGGCGACGATTGTTTGACCTACGCGCAACTGGATGCCCGCGCAAACCAGCTCGCGCATAAGCTGATCGAAGCGGGGGTTGGCCCGGATCGTTTGGTGGGCATTGCCGTCGAGCGCAGTGTGGAAATGATTGTCGGCCTGTTGGCGATCCTCAAGGCGGGCGGTGCTTATGTGCCACTCGACCCGGCGTATCCCGAGGATCGGCTGGCCTACATGATCGAGGACAGCGGCCTCGAACTGTTGCTGACTCAGTCCCATCTGCAAGCACGACTGCCGATTCCGGCCGGGCTCAAAACCTTGTTGCTCGATCAGGCGGCTGAGTGGCTGGCGACTTATCCGCAGACTTGCCCAACGGTGGCGCTGAGTGGCGAACATCTCGCCTACGTGATCTACACCTCGGGCTCCACTGGCAAGCCGAAAGGCGTGATGGTGCGCCACGCGGCCCTGTGCAATTTCGTCGAAAGCATGGTTCATCAACCGGGCCTCGCGGCTCAGGACCGCATGCTGTCGTTGACCACCTTCTCGTTCGATATTTTCGGTCTGGAAATCTACGGTCCGCTGCTGGCCGGCGCCCGTGTAGTGCTGACCGGCAAAGACGTGCACCAAGACCCGCAAGCCGTGCTCGAACTGATCGAGCGCCACGGTGTGACGGTGCTGCAAGCTACGCCATCCACTTGGCGCATGCTGCTCGACCACGAGCAAGCCTCGATCCTGACTGGCCGCATGTTCCTGTGCGGCGGTGAAGCACTGCCGCAGGAATTGGCCGAACGCATGCTCGCGCTGTCGCCAAAAGTCCGGAACCTCTACGGCCCGACCGAAACCACGATCTGGTCAGCCCTGCATCCGCTGACGCGCGAGAACCCGCGTCCGTACCTCGGCAAGCCAATCGACAACACCGCGCTGTACATCCTCGGCAGTGATTTGGAACTCAACCCGATCGGCGCACCGGGTGAACTGCTGATCGGCGGCGACGGCCTCGCGCGCGGTTATTTCCAGCGTCCAGCGTTGACCGCCGAACGCTTTGTGCCGGACCCGTTTTCGTTCAGCGGTGAGCGTCTCTACCGCACCGGCGACCTGACTCGTTACCGCGCCGAGGGCGTGATCGAGTACATCGGCCGCATCGACCATCAAGTGAAAATCCGTGGCTTCCGCATCGAACTCGGCGAGATCGAAGCGCGCCTGCTGGCGCTCGATAGCGTGCGCGAAACCGTGGTGGTGGCGCAGGACGGCCCGACCGGTCCACAACTGGTGGGTTATGTGGTTACGGCGACGGCTGTCGAGGATGAAGCCGCGTTGCGCGCCGAACTCAAGGCCAGCCTCAAGGCCGAATTGCCGGACTATATGGTGCCCGCGCACCTGTTGTTCCTCGCACAATTGCCGCTCACGCCCAACGGCAAAGTTGACCGCAAAGCCCTGCCACTGCCGGACCTGAGCCAGTCGCAGCGCCCGTTCGTTGCCCCGGTGACTCCGCTGGAAAAAGCCCTGGCCGAACTCTGGCAGGAAGCCTTGCAGGTCAAACGGGTCAGCCTGGACGATAACTTTTTCGAACTCGGTGGCCACTCGATCCTGGCGATTCAATTCATCTCGCAGTTGCATGCCCGCCTCGGGATAAAACTGGCGTTGCAACAAATGCTCGCTTACCCGACGGTCGAAGTTCTGGCCAGGTTCATCGCCCAGGAGCATCAGCAAAACACACAATGCGTGGTCGCGCTGAATGCCTCGACGGCCTCGGCGCCCGGACTTTTCTGCCTGCACCCCAGCGGCGGCATCGTGTTTTGCTACCAGCCACTGGCGAAAAAACTCGCACCCCACGCCAAAACCTTCGGCGTGATGCACAAGGGCTTTGCCGACAAGGCATCAGGCGCGCAGACCTGGGCCGAGATGATCACCGATTACAGCGCGCAGATTGTCGAGCAGCAGCCACATGGGCCTTATCGGCTGATGGGTTGGTCGTTGGGCGGCGCGATCGCCATGGACATCGCCGCGCGCCTTGAACAGCAAGGCCACGAGGTGAGTTTCCTGGGTCTGGTCGACACCAACGTGCCGGAACGTGACCTGCCCGCCGACCTGCCGCGCAAGCCGCTGGAACAAGACAACCCGAACCACCTCAGCGCGGAAAACGAACTGAAGGCGGCGCTCGAAGTGTTCACCCTGATGTTCGCGCACCTGGAAACGGCGGCGGCAAGTTTCATCGCCGAAAACCCCACGGCCGACCTCAAGGCCTTCTATCGCTGGGCCAGCGAACAGACGGCGACCGGGGAACAGGAAATGATCGCGACCCTGGACGGGATCAAGCAAGAGATCATGAACGCACAAGCCTTTGCGATCCACGAACGGCTGGTGGCAGCGTTCGAAGAATTCTCGCTGCCACGGCTCAAGGTCCAGGTCAGTTGCTGGTGGTCGCTGTCTCACAAAACCCTGGAGCAAGTACTGTTTTCGGAGCAGTTGCTCAGGGCCCACAACGTGACAGGCCAATTGCACACATCAATCCACACCCCGCTGCCGCACCGCAGCATGATCTACGCCGAGTCGCTGCTGGACTCGTTTACCGACGTGTTCCTTGGCGGCCAGGGCGAGTCCTGTAACTGATCGGGCGACGGCAAA